>JAQVOJ010000008.1:40602-51727 GCA_028702675.1 Bacteroidales bacterium | reverse complement strand
CAAAAGTTTTACTGATGTGTAAAATTAGAATAATACTAATCGCCAAATCTTTTTATCAGTGCGGGATCGTCAATTTCTTTGGCAAGAATCTTTAAATATGTATCAGGAATTTCTTTAATATCAGAAATCATGAAACCATCTATTGCAAAATTAAAATCAGGATCAATATTAAAACAAATAATTTTTCCTCCTTGGGCTACATATTTTTTTAGTAAAACCGGTATTTTCATACCATTGGGGTCAATTTCTTCTATTAGTTTATCAATTTTTCTAATATCAGAACCGCAATAATCCAGCAAAAGTTTTTGCTCATTATTTAGAGTATAAGTGAATTCTAGTTTTGGTTTAACAAGAGATTTTAAATTCATATCTCCATAGTTTCGTTTAAAATATTCCACCAACAGAGCTTTTGAATTATGTGCATATAGATTACTAATACTAACAGGTCCAATAAGATATCTATAATCTGTGTTTTTCATCAAGAGAATAAGGATTCCTTTCCATAACATAAATAAGGAGTTAGTTTTTCTTTGATATTGACTAACGACAAAACTTCTGCCTAGTTCAAAAGATGCCTTAAGTATTGAATTAAATTTATTTTTAATATTAAATAATGTATTGGTATAAAATCCTTTTTTCCCATATTTTGCAAATATTTCTTTGCCAAAACCTACACGATAGGCTCCAACAATTTGCTGTTCGGTTTTATCCCATATAAATAGATGTTTATAATACTCGTCGTATTTATCAAAATCGCTGGATTTTCCTGTTCCTTCACCAACTTGCCTAAAAGTTATTTCTCTTAATCTACTTATTTCTCTAAAAATATTGGGAATATTATTTTTACTTGTACAGTAGCAAATCATGTTTTCAAGTTCAAACAAAAATGCTTTTGAATGAATTTCATTAATTTCGTTTATTAATTTTTGTTTAGGGCTTGGTTCAATTATATTATCACTTGGTATATCAGGCAATAAGCTTGAGAAATAGGTTAGCCTTGTGTTTAAAGCAAATGTTTTAGCTCTAATAAAACTGCCGAACAGTTTATAATTATCAAAATCCTCTTTAATTTTAGGTGTAACAGGGCTTCCAATCCTAATAGATATAGTTTTGTTTTTAAACCTTACCATTTCCGAAGGAAGTTTTACCGTTCTTAAAAGTGGATGTATTTTTCCAAATAAGTGAAATAATGAACTGTTTTCGCCTTTAAAAAAAATAGGGATAACCGGAACATTAGCATTATAGATAAACTTAAGGATATTGTTTTGCCAAGCTCTATCAGTAACTCTGTCCATTCCTTTGTATTTTGTAGCTACTTCGCCACTAGGGAAAAATGCAACCGGATGTCCATCTGATAGATGTTTGTGCATTTCTCTAAGTCCTGCAAAGCTTGATTTTGCGTTTTTATGTGTTTCGAATGGATTTACACCTATGAAGTATGGTGCAAGCGGCTCTATTTTTTTCAACATAAAATTTGTTAAAACTTTAATATCGGGTCTTAACGGAAGAATCGTTTTTAATAGAGAAATGCCATCCCAACCGCCAAATGGATGGTTGCAAACAATAATAAAAGGTCCTGTTTCCGGAATTCTTTCAAGCTCATGGTCGATATATTCTAGTGAATTTCCTCTTGAAGCAAACAAGCTTTCTACCATCTCAAGAGGATTAGTCTTATAATTGTTATTGTAAATATCATTCAACTTGTCAATTTTAAGTACTCCCATTGTAAATCCGGCAATCATATTACCCGGAAAGGGAGGAAGCTTCATTAAAGTTCTTATTTCTTTTTTATTAACAAGTTGTTTGTCCATAAATATAGTTTATCGAGAATTATTTATTTTTTTGTTTTTAAAATATTAAAATTACGAAATTTGATTTAATTATTAAAATAAATTCTTCTTTGTACTCTTCATGATGCTTTTCGCATATAATACTGTTGTAAAAATGCTACCTAGTGCAAAAATGCATCCTGCAAGTAATAATGCAGATTGTAAGCTATACAAATCGGAACAATACCCTAAAAACGGTCCAATAATACTAAACAGTATTCTGATAACAAAATTGCGTACTGATAAAACTGTTGCCCTTATATCTGATTCCGTAATTCTGTTAATGTAGTCTTTAAGTACTGGCGTAGCAATGCCTCTCGTAAAATAAAAGACAAATAAGATTGGAATAATCCATAATGAACTAATAAAACCCATTGCAATATATCCTGCCGGAATAAGTATAGCAATAAGAATAACAATATTAAGCATTCCTGCTTTTTTTTCTATTTTGTATGCTATTAATGTAGTAAGTCCAACCACTAAGTTTAGTAATGACCATGCAATCCCAATTTCGCTTTTTGAAAAGTTTAAAATATCGAATAAATATGGTTGTAAAAACCAAGCCATAGTCAAAGTAGCACAGCCGATTAGCGAAGAATAAAAAATATTTCTTCTTAAATTAATATTAGTAAAAATGGAATATTTAACTATAGCTAAAATTCTTTTAATACTACCTTTGCCTACCTGTTTAGTCCTAATTGGTTCGTATAATATAAAAGCTGCTGGAATAGCAATGAAAGCGACAAAGATTTGTGCAATAAAAGGAGTTCTTAAGCTAATTTCGGCAAGCAAGCCTCCTGCAATTGCTGCAAAAGTTTCAGAAAAATTCCCAATTGAAAGCACTCTACCTTCGTATTTTAAATATTCGTCTTGGCGATTTTGTTCAAAAAGTGTATCATAAAGCATTGCTGAATCTGCACCACTTATAAGGCTTTGCCCAATACCTAGAATTAGCTCTGCACATAAAAAACCAAAAAATCCAAACGAAAACGAATAGACTCCAAACCCCACTGTTCCTAGTACTGCACCAAGTATAATAGTGTTTCGTCTTCCCCATATATCTGCCATATAGCCAGAGGGAATCTCCATTATTACAATACTTATTGAATATACAGCTTGCAGGGTAAGTACATCGGTCATACCAAGACCGTTATCCTGATAAAACAATACTATAATAGGCATAGCTAGCATAAACCATTTAGCAATTTTTACCAAATAAAGCATTGTTATATTTCGCTTAGCACTTTTCATAATAATTACAGTGGCAGCAAATATATGCCTTTAAATATTATTTAAAACTGATACTTATCTTATAATTAGACATTCAATTTTTCTACATCTTATAATTGAAGATAAAATCCTATACATAAAAGGCTTAAGTCCATGTATTTATTTTTGGTCTGCCAAATCAAACAAATATCTAAAAGGCAAGTTTATGGTTCAATGATTTATCTTTGACAAAACAATTTATAATTTATTATAAGCTAAATAAGTCTTATATTCGCATGATTTATGAAAGCATTTGAACAAATAAAAAACGATATTAATAATCGCATTTTTAAGCCTGTGTATTTCCTGTATGGGGAAGAACCATATTTTATAGATGCAATAACAAACCACCTTGCAAAACGAGTTTTGTCTGAGTCGGAACGCTCATTTAATCAAACAATTTTGTACGGCAAAGAAACTGATATATCCTCAATAATTGAAATGGCTAAACGGTTTCCTATGATGTCTTCGCACCAGGTAGTTATTGTAAAGGAAGCACAACATTTAAAAAATATTGGACTTTTAGAGCATTATTTAGAATACCCCTTAGCTAGCACAATACTCGTTTTTGCATGGAAGAGTAAGAATTTTGATGGAAGGCTTAAGGTTGCTAAATTAATTAAGGAAAAAGGCTTATTGTATAAATCACCGAAAATTTATGATAATCAGATAGGGCAGTGGATTCAAACTTATTTGTCAGAAAAATCAATAAAAATAGACCCCAAAGCAGTAATGCTACTTTCTGAAAATATTGGGGCTAATCTTAGCCGACTTGTTACCGAAATTGATAAGCTAATGGTTGTATTACCAAAAGATTCAAAATTGATAACATCAGAAATGGTGGAGCAAAATACCGGCATACACAGAGATTTTAATGTTTTTGAATTGCAGAAAGCTCTCGGTATGCGTAATAGTTTAAAAGCTTATCAGATTACAAGTTTTTTTGCTTACGATTACAAGAATAACCCGGTAGTAATGATTATACCAAGGATATTTGATTATTTTTTAAAATTAATGAAGTATCATATGCTAACAGATAAATCTAAGAATAATGTAGCAGCCGAACTTGGAATTAATATTTACTTTGTTGACGAATATGCACAAGCAGCAAGGAATTATCCACCGGGTAAATTAGTTCGGATAATATCTTACCTGCGACAAGCAGATGCACAAAACAAAGGTGTAGAAACAACAGGAATGGAAGAAGCAGACATATATAAAGAATTGATATTTAAAATTTTAAATTAATGGATACAGTTGTTTGGATAATTATTGGAGCATCATCAATTTTTAGTTTAATGTGCTGGCGTAATCCTGAAATGTTTGCTAAATATCAACTTAACCCATATCAGATTATTCATCGCAAACAGTATGTACGTGTAATTACACATGCTTTTATGCACGCCAACTGGGCTCATCTGATTGTTAACATGCTTGTATTATGGTCGTTTGGAGTAGCTTTAACACGATATTTTAGTTTGATTTGGGGAAACTATGCGGTTATTCATTTCTTGATATTATACATTTTAGCAATAATTGCATCAAGTATTTTTAGCATTATTAAACATAAAGATAATCCGCATTACAATGCGGTAGGTGCATCGGGAGCTACTTCGGCAGTAGTTTTTGCATGTATGTTTTTCGAACCTTGGCGAATGATTTATTTTTTCGGAGTAATTCCTATCCCCGGAATCGTATTTGGAATTATTTATCTGATTTATTCATACAGAATGAGTAAGCAAAGTAACGACAATATAGGACATGATGCACATTTTTGGGGAGCACTGTTCGGTTTTATATACCCATTGATTGCAAAACCTCAGCTAATACAGCAATTTATTTATCAATTGACGAATTTCAACTTTTAAGAAATGAATAAAGCAATTTTTTTAGATAGAGATGGTGTAATAAACAAAGAGCGTGGAGAATATACTTATAAACCCGAAACATTTATTGTAAATCCACATATAGCAACTGTAGTTTCTTTGTTTAAACAACATGGATTCTTTGTTATTATTGTTTCTAATCAGGGGGGAATAGAAAAAGGTATATACAATCACAAGGATGTAATGCTATTAAATAATGAACTTAACAAAATGTTAGAGGATGCAGGAACTTACATTGATGAGTTTTACTATTGTCCACATCATAGCGACAGAAGCAGGTGTTTATGTCGTAAACCAAACTCCTTACTTATAGAAAAAGCTATCGCCAGATTTAATATAGACAAAAAAAAATCTTATATGATAGGAGATAATATAAGAGATGTGCAAGCTGCCGAAACAGTTGGGGTAAAGGGTATAATAGTTCCAGCAAATAGCGATTTATTACCATTAGCTAACCAAATTATAAATGGGCTAATATGAGTAAATCTCCTCATATAATGTTGAATGGGAAATTTTTATCGTATGATGCATTATTTATTGGTGCAAACAGCGAAATATTAAATACCGGCATATTTATTAAGTTGGAAATGCGTGGCTGTTCTGGTAAAATGTTCTTTTTCGATAAATATTATAATCTCTTATTAAAAACATTTGATTTTTTGTATATACCTTATAGCCTTGAGCTGAGTAAAGAAATTATAGAGTCAGACATTTTTTCGCTATTACAAAAAAATCGTATTTATCAAGGAGCAGAAGTACAATTAATTATTTATCCCGAAAAAGAAGATAAGCTTAATGTTTTAATTACAGGCAAGGCAAGCCAATCAGGATTTCAAATCAATACGAAAGGAGTGGAGCTAATTGTTGATTCTGATATAAAAATCGTCAATCAACATTTAAACCAATATCCTATTCCGGCATTGCATTCAAATACAAATATGTTTAAAAAATCACATGAACTAACTAATGATTTGACTTTATATGTCAATGATTTAGGAGATATAAATACTTATGATTCTGAAATCTTTTTTGTAAATGATAAAACAATCTTAACACCATCTTTAAATCATGTATCTAAGTTTAGTATATACAGGGATATTATAATAAATCTTGCCCTAAAATCAGGGTTCAGAGTATTTGACGATTGCTCAATAAAGCCAAATGATTTATTAGAAATGGACGAAATATTTTCATTTAAAGTAGATACTGGGTTTACATGGGTTTCGGCATATAAAGAACGCAGATATTTTAATAAAACATCTGCGTTACTTAACGAAAGACTAAATGTGTTTGCAACAAAAAGTATAACAAGTTAATTGTTTAAAACATCATGAATTTCGAAAAAGAATTCGTCTTTATCAAAAGCAGGTTCTAAATCATCTAACCAAACTGCATTTGGATCAAATTTTGCAAAGAATGGTTTGTTTACCCAATCAGCATTTCTCCCTTGTATGAATTGTAGTACAAACATTTTTTCACCATTAACAGTTGTAACTCCATTGAGCAATACTTTTCCGGGATGTGCTGACATGCTGGGACCTCTAACAGTTCTAGCAATACCACTAACTTGTTTGTAGGCTTTTCTGTAAATATTCCATGCTCTATTTAGTTCTACTCCGAAATAATGTTGAGCACCTGTATCGCGAGCCATAAACATATAGTAAGGCACCATTCCAAGATTTACTTGTTTTTTCCACATATCTCTCCAAATCGATGAACTATCATTAATATGTTTTAAAATTGGTGATTGTGTTCTAATTTGAGCACCTGTGTTTCTAATTCTTGTAATAGCTTTTTGAACAGCTACAGTTTCCAGTTCTCTAGGATGACTAAAGTGTGCCATAAATGAAAGATGATATCCTTGTTTTACGATTTTCTCGAAAATTTTTATCATATCATCACTATCTTTATCGCTAATATATCTGTATGGCCAAAAACCAAGCGATTTTGAGCCAATCCTAATGGTTTTAAGATGTGGAATATTGCCATTAATTAAAGGATTTATATGGGCTTCAAAGTTTTTTGCCGACATAACCATTGGATCGCCTCCTGTAAACAAAACATCTGTAACTTCGGGATGTTGTTTAATATATTGTGCTAAAAGCTCCGATTCACTCATGGCAAACTTTATATTGTCTAAATTTGTGAATTGTGGCCACCTAAAACAGAAAGTACAGTAAGCATGACAAGTTTGCGAATTACCGGGAAAAAACAATACTGTTTCGTTGTATTTATGCTGAACGCCGGGAAGTTTTTGCCCATTCAGTTCAGGAACATTTTCGTTTTGTCCGGCAGGGTGGGGATTTAATTGTTTTCTTATTTTGTTAGCAGTTTTTAGTACTTCATTTTTATTGTCTCCATTTACAGCTAAAGTATCCCTCATTTCAGCAAAATGACTCTTTACTAACATTCCTTTTTGCGGAAAAGTTAACTGAAAAATAGGATCATCTGGAATATTGTCCCAGTTTATTAGCTCATCTACTACATAGCTGTTAGTTTTAAATGGCAAAACATTGCCCACTACTTCAATGTATTGCTTTTCTTCTTCGGTTAATATCGATTGTACTTGGGGTATTTCTCTGAAATTTCTTAATGTGTAAGCTTTATACTTCTTTGTTTGATTCATATTTAATACTCCTATTATTTACATAAATTATAACATGTCTCTAAGCATTCAATCATAGAGAAAACGTATCGTAATATCCTTATTAAGGATGTTTCTAATTAGCTTAAAACAGAATTATTTAAGCAAGCACGAAATTAGTAAAAATATTGATTTTATCCTAAGCTTTTAACTATAATTTAACAATAAATTATACATAATATTTATCTGTAATAATCATAGGAGCTTTAATTATCATGCTATGTAATAAAACGAATGGTTACTGATAAGACATATTACTAAGCTAAGCTAAATTACTGTAAGTATTGTATTTTTAGCCTAACGTATCGTATAGTGTGCTATATGCTGAAATGATTAGAACCTGAAAAATAGCTTATAAGGTTTCAATCATTGTATTAAAGAAAGATTCAAAACTATCTTTAATAATATAATCATTGCAATCGTAATTATTAACAATTATAGCAAATGCAATATTTTTTCCTGAATTAGAGCTTGCATATCCTGCAAAACTTCTCACACGTTTCATGCTACCACCTTTAGCCCATATATTTGATTTTGCACTGCTTCTGCGGCAGTACCATTGTAATGTTCCGCTTATTCCAACAACAGGAAGAGAAGATTTAAATACTTCAAAATTATCACTATTATACATGTACTTTAAAATGAAAACTAAATGTGATGAATTAATAGTATTAAAATGAGATAAGCCACAAGCATCTTCTAAAACTAAACCTTTACTATTCATGCCCTTAGATATCCAAAACTCTTTTAATGCATTAGGAGCATCATTCAAATTATTTTTACGAAATCGACTGCATAATGCACCCAAATGTTCTGCATAAAGATTAACGCTCCACATATTTGTAAGGATAATGATATCTTTGAGTTGCGGAGAATAAAGTGTATTAATAACTGTAACATTGGGTCTTATATCTTCTTTAGCTTTGCTTTTTGCTTTTCCTGATATTTTTATTCCTGCATTTTCAATATCTTTTTTTAGCAATTGTGCTGCAAATAATGGAGGATTTGCAACTATTCCTTTAATTTTAAAAGACTTGTTGTTCCATGGCAAAGTCCCTTTGATTATTCTATTGTTGCTTTCGGGTCCACCGAAAATATACGCTTGATCGCCACCTTTTGCTGACGAAGTAACATAGTTTGTAAAACTATATCCTTCAATTGCAGGTTCCATTCGTAATAATTCTGTGGGTGCGCCTTCGGTATTTCCAGTTTTAAAATATAGTGAATAAATATTATCATTAATACACAAACCACAAGCGGGTGATGCATAATGATTTGCAATATCTTCCCAAAGCCATTTATCGTTAATTTCAGGATAACAAAATTCTGATGGATCGCCAATTATATTGCCGTTAATTTGTTTAATACCTAAAGATTTCATTTTTTCAACCCAATGTTCCAAATAATTACTATAATGATTCTGAAAACGAGACGAGCCAAGAGTTGGGTCTCCATATCCAATGATATAAATATCTCCATCTAAAATCCCATTGGTAGTAATAGTGCCCGAATAAGTTAGTTCTGTTTTAAATCTGTATTCGTGCTTGTATAGTTCAATTGCAGCAGCTGTTGCAAAAAGCTTTTGAACAGATGCAGGAGCTAAGCTACGCCCTATATCGTAGGAAATTAAGGTGTCATTAGTTTCCAAATCGATAGCATAAATTGAAAAGGAAGCATTTTCGAAATGTGATTGATTTACAAAATCTTCAACAAAAACAGGATTTTGCGTTACTCCATACGCTATACAAGCAAAAACAAATATTGTAATAAATAGTATCTTCATAATTTTAGTTTTTTATTTGTTCAAATATTTTATACCGTAAAAATATCTATTATTTACATTATCAAAATGTATCTTTGTATTTTTAAACATTCTAAATTACATATTGTTATTAAACAAACACAATAAATCTTATGAGCAAAAAAACAATATTAATGATTCTTGACGGTTGGGGTCTTGGTAAAGGAGATAAAGCCGATGTAATAAGTAATACACCAACTCCAAATATTGATAAAATAACTGAAAAGTATCCACATAACAGTCTAATTGCCAGTGGCATGAGTGTTGGCTTGCCAGATGGTCAAATGGGTAATAGCGAAGTAGGGCATTTAAATATTGGAGCAGGACGAATTGTGTATCAAGACCTTGTAAAAATAAATCTTGCTGTAGAAAATGGCAGTATTGCAGAAAATCCTGTTTTACAAAAAGCCTTTAAGTATGCTCGTGATAATAATAAATCTCTTCATTTTTTAGGATTAGTTTCAGATGGAGGAGTACACAGCATGGATACACATTTACACAAGCTTTGCGATCTAACTGCTTTGTATAAGCTTGACAAAGTTTATATACATGCATTAACAGACGGTAGAGATACAGATCCGCAAAGTGCTTACTCGTATATAGAAAGATTATTAAATCATATTAAAAGCAGTAATGTAAAAATTGCTTCTTTAATAGGTAGGTATTACACTATGGATAGAGATAAAAGGTGGGAGAGGATAAAAGCAGGATATGATTTAATGATAAGAGGAGTTGGTGAAAAAAGTAAAGATTTATTGCAATCAATAAGTAATTCTTATAAAAACGGTATTACCGATGAGTTTATTAAACCGATTGTAATGACCGATGAAACCAATAATCCAATAGCTACTATTAATAAAGATGATGTTGTAGTTTGCTTTAATTTTAGAACCGATAGGTTAAGACAGATAACAACAGTACTAACTCAAAAGGATATGCCTGAGTATGACATGAAACCTGTTCCATTGCATTATGTAACCATGACACGTTACGATGAAAGCTTTAAAGGGATTGATGTAGTTTACGACAAAGATAATGTAAATATGACAATAGGCGAGGTTGTAGCGCTAGCAGGAAAGAAACAAATTAGAATTGCTGAAACCGAGAAGTATGCTCACGTAACATATTTTTTTAGTGGTGGTAGAGAAGAAAAATTTGATGGCGAAAAACGCATTCTTATTCAATCTCCTAAAGTAGCAACTTACGATCTTAAGCCTGAAATGAGTACTTTTGATGTTAAAGATGCAATTGTTGCAGAATTGAATAAAAAGGAAGCTGATTTTGTTTGTTTAAATTTTGCTAATGGTGATATGGTTGGGCATACAGGAATATACGAAGCTATACAAAAAGCCGTAATGGCTGTAGATAAGTGTGCCGGCGAAGTTGTTGATGCTGCAGTTGCCAATGATTACGAAGTAGTAATAATAGCAGATCACGGCAACGCTGATAATGCTATAAATCCTGACGGGAGTCCCAATACAGCACATTCTTTAAACCCAGTCCCGATAATTATGGTAAGTAGTCGATATAAAGCAGTTAATAATGGAATTTTAGCTGATGTAGCCCCAACAATTCTTCATATGATGGGACTTGATATCCCTAAAGAAATGACAGGAAAAGTTTTAGTTTAATCGGATTATAAATTCAGATTACAAGAATTTGTATTAACCCTGTATCCTAAACCCTGTATCCTAAA
>JAQVOJ010000008.1:0-40502 GCA_028702675.1 Bacteroidales bacterium | reverse complement strand
CCTGTTAATAAACACTTTCAACTCTAACCCACATTCCTTTTTTTCTTGCGAAAACAGTATTGTCGTACATAGCAGCGGCATTAACCGCAGGCAAATAAAACTTTCCTGCAAAAGATGCATTTAACATTACTTTGTATGTTTGTGTAGCATTATTATATGCGCTGAAATATGTATAAATCCTGTCATCTCTGATATCTTTATATTCTGCATACGACTGTTCTCCAATATCTACAGTTGTCATTCTTTGATTTATAATTTCCCACCCTGAGGGGAACATTTGAGTAAGAGCCATATTTTCGTAGCTGTTTCTATAGCCTGTAGGTTTAATCTTAACTGTTGCCAAAAAGTCAGTTCCTTGTTCAATATTTGTAAAGTCAAGTGGAGTGCCATCAAGATAAGTATATTGTATATCCATTTGCATTTCGTTGGCAGCATCGGTTTCGGAGCCTAGTTCAGGAATACCACTTCTTACTATTCTTATATACAAAATAGAATTGGCTTTATTAATTATCTCAATCTCATTTAACTCATTTTCCTTAATTTGCAATGATTCCTTAATAACAGGCATATTAGCGTTTAGAGTTTTTGAAGTTCCATTTAGGTTTATATTACAATTTATTCCTTCAGCAGGTTTATTTACTTTAATATAATCACCAACAGCTTTAAGAGCGTATGCAGTAGTTTGAGTACTCATCCATTTGTCCTTACCAAGTTCTTCGGCAATATCCATAAGTAACTTAAATGCCTCTTCTTTTTTATTCATCAACACCATGGTTTCTAAAACCATAGCCCTGTCTCTAAGTGCAGAACCAAAAGTGCTACCCTGATCGTTGTAATCATTAATTTTATTAGTCAATCCGTCAATAATTTGTTGGGCTACTCTCTGGTTACCTGTTAGCTGATACGCTGCGGCTAATCTCCATTTCGATTGTACCGACAAGTTTGAAATTTGCCTAAAACGATTCATTGAGCCTTTATCGGGATTTCCGCTTAAAGCTAAAGTATATAATCGATAAGCTTGTATTAGTTGTGAATATGAGCCGTCATCAGTCCATTTCGAGGCTTTAATTTTCTGGTAAGATACCCAATTGTTTATTACTGTATTTGCTACATTGTAACCAGCCTTTTGTGCTTCTATTAGAAAATGACCTGCATAGTTTGTACCCCACGAAGAAACATTGTCATTACCAGGCCAATATGAAAATCCACCGTTTTTCAATTGATATTTAGTTAATTTGCTAATAGTAGTATTTATATGTTGCTGTACATTTTGAGTTTCATTATCACTAAGCTTTACAAACTCAGACAAATACAATTGTGGAAATGCTGCTGAAACAATTTGTTCTACGCACCCATGCGGATATGAAATCAAGTAATTTAAACGTTTCTGAAGATTAACAGGAGGGATGCTGTATAATTCTAAAACTACACTATTAGTACCTTCTATACCTTTAGCCTCAAATTCTAATTCGGTTGACTCTCCACCTTCTGCCAAAGCTGTTAAAACATCTGTTGTTGGTGGATTTGGGTATCTCACATTTAATTCAATATCATAATTTGCTTTATAGATACCACTTTTTGCACTAATTTTCACTTTAGCTACACCAGTAGTATTATTTACATTAAGTTTAAAGCTTAAATATTTTTCTCCTTCCTTATCGAATTGAACAATTTGTTTAGGCTCTCCATTAATGCTCAACAAATCATTAGTTTCAACTTCTACAACAACATTGTTAACTGATGATTCCATTGCAAATAAAGTAATAGGTAAAATAACTTCTTCTTGAGGGCTAAGTACTCGCGGTAACGAACCTAATACCATAAGAGGCTTAATTACAGGAGTGGTTTTTTCTGCATTTCCATACGCCAAAGTCTCATTATTAGAAGCTATTACCATTGTTCTAACCGATCCAATATATTGTGGAAGTTGAATTTCGTGAGTAGCAGTTTTATTTTTATCAATATGATAGGGTCCCATAAAACGTACCATTGGTTCAAAACGATTTGCTTTAAGTGGATCAAGGTCTCCGTCTAATCCGGCACCACCTCCAATACTTAACAAACGCTCAAGTTTAATTCCGTATGCTCCAATTACCCAGTCGAACATATCCCAAGTTGTAACACCTAGAGCGTCTCTACTATAAAAGTGAGACCATGGGTTAGGAGTGGAGTATCGTGTAAGATTTAATAATCCCTCGTCAACTATAGCTATTGTATATGTCATTGGTGTACCATTTTCTTCGCTAATCTTAATCGAAACTTTGCTATCAGCTTCTAATTCGTCAGGCATATCAATAAGAGGTTTTAAATGAGTTTCAGGATTCTGAACCCATACAGGCGCAACTCCGTACATTCTTATTGGATGATCGTTTTCTGTTTGACTATGGGCTTGTATAAAAGTAACATTTACATAAATATTTGGCGACATTTCGGCAGTTGATTTGGTTTTAAACTCAGAATCTTTGCCATTAACTTCTACCCATTCGGAATGAATAATTCGTGAACCGTTTTCAATAGTAACTAAAGCATGACCTTTGCCTTCGGGTAATTTTACTATAATGTCGCTGCCAATTTTTACTGTATCTTCTTCGGGCTCTAATGTAAGCATTTGTGCTCCTTTAGAGCCTTCGTAATTATAAGAACCATAAGAATAGTTGCTAACATTAATAGTTTGTGAACTTGAATGTTTAGAAATAGGATCATAAACATATATTAAAAATTCGCCATAATCTACATTTGGTAAATCAATATTAGTTTTACCTCTGCCGGCTTCTACAGTAACTTTCTTTTTATCAATTGCATTATTGTAATTACTCGAAGCAAAACTTGCGTTATTGTCATTGCTTTCGTACCACCAAGACCACTCATATTCAAATAATAATACTTCGAGTTCACGCCTTGTCTCAATTCTTTTTCCGTCTTTGTTAAGAATTACTATATCTAAATCATAGCTATTATTACCTTTTAGATAATAAGAATCTTCTTTAGCAGGAATATATGTCCCAACAAAACTATTATAAGGATAAAAATCTATACTCTCTTCGCTAGTACTGAAATTTCCACCTTTTTCAAACACTTTTGCAGATAAAACTGCATAGCATTTTCCTGGTGCAGTATTACCAATATTAAGTTTAATTGGTTGAATAATTTGTCCGTTATCATCAGTAGTTCCCTCAAAAACTTGTTTAGTTTCAAAATTTAAACTTTTAGTAATATCGGTAAACTGATACTTTTCATAATCTTTAAAATTAGTATTAGCTTCGTACAAAGTAAGATTTACATTGGTTTTAAGTCCTTTAGCTATAGCTCCATGTAACCATCTTGCTGTTAGGGTGGTAGAAACATCACCATCGCCACTTAAGTAATTTTTGCTAAAATCCATTTCAATTTGCAAACGGTTCGGTTTAATTGTTTCAACAGGCAATGTTTTCCAATATGTATTACCTCCTATACTTATTTTTGCATTATAATTCCCCGTAGGATCATTATTTTCGGTTTTAAATCTGAATGTATGATATGCCCATTCATTTTTAGCTTGTACATCACGATATATTAATTGACCTCTTGGGTTAGTAACTTCTAAAACAATTGGATGCCCAAGAGGAATTGGTTCAGAATTATCTTCAAAGATAAGGCTTAAATAAATTGAATCTCCAGGTCGCCACACACCTCTTTCGCCAAAGATAAAAGCCTGATTATCAGAACTTGAATTACCTGAAACGTCAAATTCACTTATAGATTGTGATTCTCCGTAGTTTAACTTCAAATATGCTCTTTCTGAATCGTTTTTAGCTACCACAAAATAAGCTTCTTCATCTTCGTCATACTCAATCATTGCCATGCCATTTTTATCGGTTTTAGCTTCAGCAATCAACTGTTGTTGATAATTATAAATCTCTATCTCACAAGCTTTAAGAGGTACTGCACTTATTAAATCTGTGGCAACAACCATCAATTCATTATTTACACCTTTTTTTGCCAATAATCCAATATTGGAAGCAAATAAATTAGCTGATACTGATCTTTTGTAACCATAGTAGTAATCGGAACAAGGATTTTCGGCTTCTTCCCAATTATAATAGTAATCCCCGTATGTGTAGTTTTCAAATTCATATTTCCAGAAATCTTCATCATCAGAACTTAAAGTATTTGTGAGTTTTCCCACTTCATCAATTATTGAATCGTTTGCCTTACATGGGTATAAAGCATGTTGTTTTCTAAAACAAATATCAATAGCATAAATTGCACCTGGTTCGGGTTTAATTAAGCTATTTAAATCTATAGTAAATCTGTTCCACTTACTAAAATCTGCAATACCAACTTGCTCTAAGCTTATTGTAGTCTGACAAATAGGTTTACCAACACGTCTAATTTCGTAAGTACCATCGTAACTGTTATTTTGCAAAAACTGCAACACATTATTTTCAAAAATTCGTGTAATTTTTACATCTACTGCCCTCAAGTTTACCGCTTCGAATGGGAATACCAAACCATTTTCAGTACTAGGCATTATTACTCCTTTATGAATGGTTCTGAGTGCTGGTTTTTGAGCTTCAAATTTCAAGTTTTTAAAATATCTATTGAAAATTTTTTGTTGTTTAATGTCTTTAATGCCTTCGTTTACATAAAGACTGTATTTGCCTTGTAATCTTGTAGTTGGAATTATTTTAATAATATTATTCCTAATAATATATCGAAGTTCGGGATCATCTTCGAGACGAATTAAGCCTTCGAGATATTGAGATTCTAAAACAGGATTAGAAAACTGAATTATTACACATTGTTCAGGGAAATTTTCAACTCTGGCATCAATAACTTTAAATATTCCTGCTTCAGGGATTTCATATTTAATATTGCCATGTTTTTTGATTCCAATAGCCTTACCATCATAATTAAGTTTTAATGTTTTCTCTTTATTATCCCTTTTAATGTCTTTAATTCTAAAACTAAATTCCTGATCTGTAATTTGTTCTACCTCTATATTCAGTTTTTCTTCTTCATATGTGCTGTTCAAAACCTTTTCAACAACATCTATGGGTTCAGCATCAGCTAATTTGACACGTCCTGTAAGATCATAAGTACTTAAATCAGAAAAATCGGTGCTTATAAGCTCATCATATTCTACTAAAAAATCTTGTTGTTTTACAATTATTTCGAACACAAAGCTTTCAAAACTATCTTCAATGTCTTTTTTGAGTTTTTTTAATTTGAACTCTACATTATACTTTTCGCCCGACTTAAGTGGTTCTTCAGGAATAAACTGTATTGTATGGTCATCAGCCCAAACAACTTTACCTTCAATCGAAGGGTTTAATTTAAATATACCATCGCTTGGTTTTTCTTTATCAAGTGTTTTAGCAAATGTAGAGTTTAATTCAATAGTTAGATTTGTATGTTTTGAAACAACTCCTGATGTATAACCCGAAATATATGGACTAAACACTTCAGGGTTAGAAATACTCTTTTCTTTACTATTGCCAAACAACTTAATTACAACAAATAAAACAACAGTAAAAATAATTATGCCACCAATTAGGTAGATCAAATTCTTTTTTTTCATTATGACGATTTAAAAGTTAATATATATGAATTTACAGCTATTATGTTTTCTTTATTTGTTTTTTGAGAATTTTAATCTGAATTCCGGAATCAGATTTAAAGCCAACCGAAATAGTATCACCTTCTGCAATTTTTGCTTTGATAATTGTTTCAGCTAAGACGTCTTCGATATATTTTTGGATAGCTCGTTTTAGTGGTCTGGCACCAAATTTAGGGTCAAAACCTTTTTGAGCAATATATTTTTTAGCAGATTCAGAAATTTTTATATAATAACCAAGTTCTTCAACTCTTTTAAACACATCTTTTAATTCTATGTCTATAATTTGAAATATTTCATTTTCGGTAAGAGAATTGAACAGCACAACATCATCAATACGGTTTAGAAACTCAGGTGCAAATGCTTTTTTGAGTGCATTATCAATAATACTTTTATTATGATTATGTATGCCTTCGCGTTTCGCTTTAGTTTCAAAACCTACACCTTTTCCATATTCTGCTAACTGGCGAGTTCCGATATTAGAAGTCATAATAATGATTGTATTTCTAAAATCAATTCTGCGACCGAGACTGTCAGTTAATCTGCCTTCGTCGAGTACTTGCAATAGAATATGAAAAACATCGGGGTGTGCTTTTTCAATTTCGTCAAGTAAAACGATAGAGTAGGGTTTTCTTCTTACTTTTTCGGTAAGTTGACCACCTTCTTCGTAACCGACATAACCTGGAGGAGCTCCTACGAGTCTGGAAACTGAAAATTTTTCCATATACTCGCTCATATCAATTCTTATTAAGGCATCTTCCGAATCAAATAGATATTTAGCTAGCACTTTAGCCAATTGAGTTTTACCAACTCCTGTGGGACCTAAAAAGATAAATGACCCAATAGGTTTATTCGGGTCTTTCAGTCCTGCTCTGTTTCTTTGAATTGCAAGCACAATTTTTTGGACTGCTTGATCCTGCCCAATAACAGCACCTTTAATTTCGCTACCCATATTTAGCAAACGAGCCCCTTCGTTTTGAGCAATTCGTTTTACCGGAACACCTGTCATCATGGCAATTACTTCGGCAACATGATTTTCATCAACAGTTTCTCTTTTCTCACTCAATTCTTCTTGCCAACGTTCTTTTGCAAATTCAATAGCTCTTTCAATATCTCTTTCTTTATCTCTAAAACTTGCTGCAATTTCAAATTTTTGATTTTTTACTGCTTCTAATTTAGATTGTTTAGCTTTAATAAGCTCATCTTCTAGTTTTACAATTTTCTCGGGCACAACAACAGCTCTGATATGAACACGGCTACCTGCTTCGTCTAAAGCATCAATTGCTTTGTCTGGCAAACATCTGTCGCTAATATATCTTACCGTAAGTTTTACGCATGCTTCTATAGCTTCTTTGGTATATCGTACATTATGATGATCCTCATATCTTTCTTTAATATTATTAAGAATAGATATCGTTTCATCTTCAGAAGTTGCTTCCACCATTACTTTTTGGAATCTTCTTTCCAAAGCACCATCTTTTTCTATATGCTGACGATATTCATCTAGTGTAGTAGCTCCAATGCATTGCAATTCGCCTCGTGCAAGAGCTGGCTTAAGCATATTTGCAGCGTCTAAAGAACCTGTAGCTCCACCTGCACCAACAATAGTGTGAATTTCGTCAATAAAAAGAATAATATCATTGTTTTTCGACAACTCGTTAAGAATAGATTTCATCCGCTCCTCAAATTGTCCGCGATATTTAGTTCCGGCAACTATACTCGCCATATCTAATGCGATAACTCTTTTTCCAAACAGTACATGCGAAACTTTTTTCTCAACTATTCTTGTGGCTAATCCCTCTACAATTGCAGATTTGCCAACGCCAGGTTCTCCAATAAGCACCGGATTATTCTTCTTTCTTCTGCTTAATATTTGAGCTAAACGTTCAATTTCACGCTCTCTACCCACAATCGGGTCTAGTTTTCCCTCTTCAACCGACCTTGTTAAATCAACTCCAAAACTATCAAGAACCGGAGTATCCGATGATTTTGATTTCCCGCTTCCAGGATGAATATCTTTCTTTGAACTTGAACCATACAGACTTTCATCTGAATCATCAATATCATCATCATCGTCATCATCATCATCTAAATCGTCAGATGACATAGATTCATAAGTACTTTCAATTTCAACATGCCGCCTTACAAGATCGTAATCTATATTTTTTTCGTCTAAAATTTGAGTAACCTGACTAGGTACTTTTAATAAAGCTAACAATAAATGTCCTGTCGTTATTTCCTCGCTGTGCATAGCACTTGCTTCAAGGTGCATGAATCTATGGATTCTTTCAGTAGATTTAAGGGGCACTATTCTCGATGTTTCGTCAACCTTCAATTCATTGCTCTTGTTTCTTACTCTATCTTCAACAAGACCTTTGACTTCTAATAAATCCAACTCTAGTTTTTTTAATAACCTAACTGCTAAGCCGTCTCTCTCTCTTAATAGTCCTAAAAAAATATGTTCGGGTCCAATAAAATCATTTCCGAGCCTTATTGCTTCTTCTCTACTAAAGCCTATTACTTCTACAACTCCTTTTGTATATCTATCTTTCATTTTGTTTTTTACATTTAAAATGCCTTATAACAATAACACAAACGCTAACTCTAATGTTTACAATTTAACAAAATTAAGTTTTTTTTGTTAAAAAATCCATTATGCCTGTAAAAAAATGTTCCTAAATACAGATGAAGTTTCAATAAAAACATCAATTGCAAGTATTTTTAGCGCTTGTTTTTCAATTAAATTTATAAACATTTTTTGTTGAAAACTAAAGCAATTTCTACTATATTAATCTAAGGAAATATTATATTTTTAGACATACAAAATTAGAAGTTATATGTGTCTGATTATCAGACTGTTAATGTATTAATAAAATAGAATTATGCAGGGAGAAGAAATGGATTCCAGAATAAGACTGGTTAATATCGAAGATGAAATGAAATCGGCTTACATAGATTATTCTATGTCAGTAATTGTTTCACGAGCATTACCGGATGTTAGAGATGGCATGAAACCGGTTCAAAGAAGAATTTTGTTTGGTATGCACGATTTGGGTGTAGGTTCCAATAAATCTTATAAGAAATCTGCGAGAATAGTAGGAGAGGTGCTTGGTAAATACCACCCACACGGCGATAGTAGCGTATATTTTGCTATGGTAAGAATGGCTCAGCAATGGTCGCTCAGATATACTTTAGTTGATGGACAAGGAAACTTTGGGTCAATCGATGGCGATAGTCCGGCTGCTATGCGTTATACCGAAGCAAGGTTAGCAAAAATTGCTGAAGAAACACTATTAGATATTGATAAAAATACTGTTGATTTCACACTTAATTTCGATGACACACTTGAAGAACCATCGGTATTACCTACAAGACTTCCTAATTTGTTGATTAATGGTGCAAGCGGAATAGCTGTTGGTATGGCTACAAATATGCCACCACATAATTTGAGTAATACAATTGATGCTATTGTCGCTTATATCAAAGATAGAAATATTGAAATTAGTCAGCTAATTGACCTCATAATAGCACCTGATTTTCCTACCGGAGGTACAATATATGGTTACGATGGTGTAAGAGAAGCTTACGAAACAGGAAGAGGTAGAGTTCTGATTAGAAGTAAAGTAGAAATTGAAGTTGAACCAAATGGTAGAGAAAGGATAATTGTTAACGAAATACCATATATGGTAAATAAGGCCGAACTTATAATGAAAATTGCCGACCTTATTGTTGAAAAAAGAATAGATGGTATTGCAAATGTTAATGATGAATCTGACCGTAACGGTATGCGTATAGTTATCGATTTAAAACGCGATGCCGTTGCTAATGTTGTTCTTAACAAGTTATACAAATATACGGCTCTACAATCTTCGTTTAGTGTTAATAATATTGCTTTGGTTAATGGAAGACCACGTTTATTAAACTTAAAAGACCTTATTCATTATTTTGTTGAGCACAGACATGATGTTCTGATACGTAAAACAAAATACGAACTTGATCAAGCCGAAAAACGTGCCCATATATTAGAAGGTCTTCTAATAGCTATTGATAATATTGACGAGGTTATCCAAATAATACGTAGCTCTCAAACAGTTGATGAAGCACGCGATAGACTTATCGAAAGATTTGAATTTACAGATGTACAAGCCAGAGCAATTGTTGATATGAGATTACGCTCATTGGTATCTCTCGAAAGTGATAAAATAAAAGAAGAATATAACCAGTTGCAAGAAAAAATTACTTGGTACAATAGAATATTAAACGAGGAAGATTTAAGAATGAATATTCTTTCTGATGAAATGATAGAATTAAAAGAAAAATATGGAGACAAAAGAAAAACTGATATTGTGTATGCCAGTGAAGAATTAAATCCTGAAGATTTTTATGCCGATGATGAAATGGTAATTACTATTTCACACCTTGGCTACATAAAACGAACTCCTATTACTGAATTTAAAGCTCAAAACAGGGGAGGAGTAGGTTCAAAAGGGACCAGCACACGCGACTCCGATTTTATTGAACATATGTTTGTTGCAACTATGCACAATACATTATTGCTGTTTACCGAATTTGGTAAGTGCTATTGGCTCAAAGTTTACGAACTGCCCGAAGGCAGCCGACAAAGCAAGGGAAGAGCTATCCAAAATTTAATTAATATTGAACCTGGAGACGAAGTAAAAGCTTTTATTAAGGTTAAAAACTTAAAAGACGAAGAATATATCAAAACAAGATATATAATAATGTGTACCAAAAAAGGTATCATCAAAAAAACAAGTCTTGAGGCATATTCTCGACCAAGACAAAATGGCGTTATTGCTCTTTCGGTAAGAGAAGGTGATACATTATTAACAGCCAGACTAATTGATGATTCAGATACTACTAAACCAGTAGATATTATGATAGGTGCTCGCAAAGGAAAAGCAATCAGATTTCCACATGATATTGTTAGACCTATAGGACGAACTGCAACCGGCGTAAAAGGAATAAACTTAGATAACGATGACGAAGTGATTGGAATGGTTACAGTTGACGAAACTCAGGATGTTATGGTAGTTTCAGAAAATGGTTACGGGAAACGCTCAAGTATCGAAGACTACAGAATTACAAATAGAGGAGGTAAAGGCGTTAAAACTATTAACATTACCGAAAAAACAGGATATCTTGTTGCCATTGGTGCAGTTACCGATAACGATCACTTAATGATAATTAATAAATCAGGGATAACAATTCGCATGGCTGTTGATACTTTAAGGGTAATGGGAAGAGCCACTCAAGGTGTGAGACTTATTACTCTTAGAGATGACTCAATAGCTTCTGTTGCAAAAATAAAAGACGGTGCTGACCAAGAAAAAAATGGCAATAGTAATAGTGAAGAAACAGACGAAAACAATAATATAAATGAAATTAATGAAACAGATGAATAGGTTTGGCAAAGAATTTGCAAAAACAATCTTATAATCTTAATTTTGAAAAAAATATATTATGAAAAAAATTAGTTTAATAATTGCAATGCTGGTAGTTATAAGTACTGGTTTTGCTCAAAAAAGAAATGTAACAAGTTGCTGGAGTTTCCTTAAAGATGGCTTTTATGGAGACGCTAAAGATGCAATAGATAAAGCCACAGAACACCCAGACACAAAAGATTGGTACAAAACATGGTGGTATTACGGACAGACATACCAAGTACTAAGTACAGCTACCAAACCAAAATACCAAAATTTGTGCGACAATTGTAAAGTAGATGCATTTAATGCATATACCAAAGCATTAGTACTTAACTTTGAAGACGAAGAAAATCGTAAACTGGATCTTGAGAACGAAAATGATATCGTTAAGTTCCTTACTCTAATTGCAAATCAAGAAACAAAATATGAGGATAATCAAGCTCTTATGGATATTATCGGAGTTAGACTTCCTGCATTATCTAACGGATTTGTTAATGAAGGAGTTGAACATTTTCAAGAATCAGAAGATTTTGCTAAAGCTCTTGAGTGTTTTGAATATGCAATAGGAGCAAGCACTTTGAGTTTTAAAGTAGATACTCAGATTTATTATTTTGCCTCTTTAGCTGCTAAAAAAGCTGAAAATTATGCAAAAGCTATTGAATATAATAAAGCGCTCATTAGATTTAAGTTTGGTGCCAACGAAGAAGAAAAAACCGGTATTTACTACAATCTTGCTATGTGTTACAAAGAGACCGGAGATACAACCAAAATGTTGGAAACTTTGCAAAAAGGTATAGATGCATATCCTGAGCATAGTTACAATTTGATTATTGAAACATTTAATTATTACGTAAATGCAGGAGAAAGCGAAAAAGCGTTTGAGTATATTAGCATGGCTATTGAAAAAAACCCTAACGATCCACAGTTTTATGTTATCAAAGGAACATTATTAGAAGATATGAATAAAAAAATGGAAGCTACAAAAGAATACAATAAAGCTTTGGATTTAGACCCAAATAATTTTGATGCAAACTATAGTATGGGTGCATTTTATTACAATTCCGCAGCGGATACATTAGCATGGGCAAACGAAAATATTCCACCTACTGATTTTAAAGCTTACGACGAAGTAAAGCTTGCTTCTAATGAATTGTTTAATTTAGCTGTCCCATATCTAGAAAAGTGCTTAGAACTCAAAGATGAAGATTTAAATGTTCTCAATACTTTAAAAACAATTTACTACAGAATTGGTGAAATTGAAAAACACGACGCAGTTAAAGCTAAATTGGATGCTTTAGTAGAATAGGTTTTAGAATCTAAAATATTTAAAAGCGAGAATTAACTTTCTCGCTTTTTTTTTTGATAGGTAGAATATTCAAATAAAATAGAATTAACATGATTTAAAATATACTATTTAACATAATATTAATTATAGGACTTTTATTTAAATTTGTCAAATATGTACATTATTACAATAACATAAGATTTTATGTTAAATAAACTTAATGATTTTACCAAGTCATTGGAACTTCAATTGCAAGGATTTCGGAATCATTTTCAGTTTTGAAGCTAATATTTTCAGAATCACTTATTCCAATAGCATCTCTTGAGTTTAGTAAGATATCGTTTAATCTAATACTACCGGAAATTACAAATAGAAACAAACCATTGTTTTTTTCAATTACACTATAATTATAGCCAATTCTTCCAGAGAATTTTCCTAATGAAACAAACGCATTCTGATTTATCCAAGTTTTAGCATTTGCTTTTTGGGGACCAACAAGCAGTTCAAAATTGTTCTTATTTTTTAAACTATACTTAAATTGATCATATCGAGGTTCTAAATCCTTTTTATCAGGAAATATCCAAATCTGTAATATTTTTGCATCATCTTTAGAACTGGCATTATATTCGGCATGGTAAATTCCCGCCCCAGCAGACATTACTTGAATTTCATTTTTTTCAATTATCTGGGTGTGTCCCATACTGTCTTTATGTTGCAAAGCCCCATCTAAAGGAATTGTAATTATCTCCATATTATCATGCGGATGCATATCGAAACCCGTTCCACCTGCAATAATATCATCATTAAGAACTCTTAACGCTCCAAAATGAATGTTTTTAGGATCATAATATGCTCCAAAACTAAAGCTATGCCAAGTCTTTAGCCATCCATGATCGAAGTGTCCTCTATTTTCATTTTTATATAATGTTGTTTTCATGTTCTATATATTATGTTAAATAAACAAAAGTAAAAGCGAATTGTTTACATTGAATTTGTAAGGTTTTTGGCATAATTTTTTGCTCGCTTTGCTGCAAAAATATATGCCAAAAACCCCACCTACAAATCATATATGAAATTGTCATATTAAAGCTTAAATTTGCAAAAAAAAAGATGATATATCCAGGACAAATATTTGAGCTTAAAGCATCCAGACAAACAGATAATGGTATTTACCTTGTTGACGAAGATAATATTGAAGTTTTATTACCCAATAAGTATATTCCAGATGATCTTGAATTAGGTGGGAATATTAGTGTTTTTGTTTACAAAGATTCCGAAGATCGCCTAATAGCCACTACCCTACAACCCAAAATTTTTCTAAATTGCTTCGCTCCACTTAAGGCAGTTGATAAAAACAAACATGGAGTTTTCTTTGATATGGGCTTAGAAAAAGATTTGTTTGTTCCTCATAATCAGCAACAAAGCGAAATCAAACTAGGACATACTTATGTTGTATATATGTATTTAGATAATGTAACCAATAGATTAGTAGGCAGTACAAAAATTAGTAAATGGCTTGAAAGAGATATTGTTGAAGTTGAAATTGGCGAACAAGTACAAATTATGGTTTATGGGCAAAACGATATTGGATACAATGTAATCGTTAATATGAAATACCGTGGAATAATATTTGAAAATGAAGTTTTTATTAAAATTAGCATTGGAGACAATTTAAAGGCTTATGTAAAAAAAATAAGGTCTGACAATAAGCTTGATCTTAGTTTAAACCGGTTTGGGTATAGAGGTGTTGATGCAAATACTCAAAAACTAATAGAAACTCTTGAAGAAAACGAAGGTTTTTTAGCACTTATTGACAATACTGCTCCTGAAAAGATTTACGAAATACTTGGTATGAGCAAAAAAGTCTTTAAAAAGGCTGTTGGAGCCTTATACAAACAAAAAATAATTAGACTTGAAAATGACGGAATACGCTTAATAAAAAATCAATAATCCATATAGTCTTAATAACTTTTCAAAAGGGCTTATTCTAAAGTCCGGTAGGTTAAATAATCCGTGTTTTAATTGTATATATTTTGATAGTACAAAATTAGGTTCAAAATAGGTGTCAATATTGTTTTCAGGTATTTCAATATTGTAATATTTTTCTGTCATATATAATTCATCATTTAAATAAAACCTAACTTGTTGTTCAATTAATCCATAGCCATTAAGCTCTCTATAATCGTCTAATTCTACTACCTGAATTCCCTTATTTGTATTTTTAATCATTTTTACCACAATGAGTTTCTCTTTATCAACCCAAAACTGATCCAAGTTGTCATCTGAAACGCTACTACCAACAACATATACAGGCACATCATTAAATTTATCAGTTCTAAATTTACTAATATCAAATCCCATATCAGAAATTCGTTTAATGGCAAATTTTTTATCAAGATGATATAAGTCCATAGTAAGAAAAACTAAGGAATGAACAAGAGGATAAGCCGTATCGAGTTTATGATTTGTAAATAAATATATTGAATCGTTGCGATAAAGCTGTCCACTACCCGATCCAAATTTGTCGTATTCGATTAAAAGCTTACCCGGATACTGATAAGTTTCGTACCATGATTCTGTATTGAATATTTCTCCTTCTTTATAAAAACTAGTAGTTTGTTCAAAACTAATTTCTTTAAACCATCTTCCGTCATATTTTTCAATCATTGCATTAACAAGCATGTCGGAAGAATTAATTCTATTATGGCAAGAAGAGACAAAAAAAACAATTACTAAAAGAGATATGAAATATATATATTTAATCTTACAAAACCGAATCGATAAAGTATTTTTATTGATACGCATAAAATAATGTAGTGGTTTCATAAAATGCATTTTTTGTTTGTATGACGTATAAAATATTTATTTGTTACAATAAAATTTATTATTTAGCTGACCAATAGCAACGCTTTGGCGAAAAAATCTTTTCTTCTTTTTTTAGCTGTTGCATAGCCTTGTCAACATCTTTTTTGTCAATACCTGCAATATCAGCGATTTCCACGGCTTTCAATGCTTTATCCGATTTTTTTAGTATATCTAAAACTTTATTATTGTTTCCCATATAATTTATTTACGATAATAACAATAAAACTACATATTTATTTTAATATTTCCGCAAAAACCTTCTTTAATTTTTCAATTTTTGGATTAATTACAAATTGACAATAACCCGCATTAGGATTATTAGAATAATAGTCTTGATGAGCAGCTTCTGCTTTATAAAACATAGTAAATGCTTCTACGGCAGTTACTATTGGGTTGTTCCAAATACCGGCAAGATTCAATTTTTCTATTATAAACTCTGCTGTTTGCTTTTGCACTGCATTATGATATAAAATAATTGAACGATACTGTGTCCCAACATCCATTCCTTGGCGGTTTAGCATTGTAGGATCATGAGTTTTAAAAAAGACTTCCAGAATTTTCTCAAGAGAAACTTCTTCAGGATTATACACTACCTGTACTACTTCGGCATGCCCTGTATTTCCCGAACATACTTCTCGATAAGTAGGATTTTTAGTCTCTCCCCCACTATATCCCGAAGTAACCGTCTCCACTCCTTTTAATTGGCTAAAAACAGCTTCGGAACACCAAAAGCACCCACTCCCGAGAGTAATTGTATCAAAATTATTTTGTGAATTCATATCATTAATTATTAATGTGAACAAAATGCTAATTAATAAGTATTTAAAAACCGTTTTCATAATTATAGAAACCATATATAATTAAGTATGTTCATTGATAATATAAAAGAAAGCTTGTATGAAAAGAAAAGTCCCCTGAGATTGGGGACTAAATAAAA
Organism: Bacteroidales bacterium; assembly: GCA_028702675.1. GTDB lineage: Bacteria > Bacteroidota > Bacteroidia > Bacteroidales > ML635J-15 > JAQVOJ01. The sequence goes on along the minus strand of JAQVOJ010000008.1, from coordinate 24,375 downwards.
TTAGGTTAAGTGTATATTGATATGAGAAGAATAATTTAGTTTCTTTACAAATTAACGCTAATAATTAATAAATGTTTGTTAAAAATGATTTAAACAGTCTTAATAATTCGTTAATTAATAAATTATAATTATTTTCAATATTTATTTTTGAATTATGAAACGACAGCAGTTAATAAATATTATAATCATATTAATGTCGATATCGCTCATTCTTATAATATTGATGCAAACCCGATTATTAGTACGTTCATATAACGAGAAGAAGCAAGTTGTTGACAGAGGCGTTAACGAAGCACTTTCGCTGGCAATTAATAATATCGAAAGACAGGATGCTTTAATGTTTGTTTACGATAAAATGAACAGTATCGAAGAACAAGAAATAGACAGCACCTACCCCATTGACCCCTACATGATACAGAGTAGTTTCAATCCTAATAGAGCGCAAATATGGAAAAATAACTACCAAATTTCCATAACATCTACGTTTGGAGGTGCTACTCATATATTTACTTTTGGTGAATATACGGGCGATCCGTTTAGTTTTCAACAATCTGATGACATTTCAGCTCTTAGAAACTTTTTTGAAGAAGAAACTCAAAACCCTACTATTGAATTTAGCGATGTAATTGAACAACTCGAAAGAGAATATAGACAAAGATCAAAACCTATTGAAAAACGATTTGATTCAGAAACCATTAATAAAATAATCACTAAAGCACTTATACAAAAAGGGCTTGGTCTTGATTTTGAGTTTGCTGTTTTTGATGGTAAACAAAACATAAGACTACAATCTAATTCATTTGACAAGAAAATGAAAGATAAGGCTTATCATATAAATTTAGCTCCTAGCAATCTGTTCGATAATCCTGATGAGTTATACGTTTTTTTCCCTACAAAAGAAAAATATGTTTTACAGGGAATTTATGCACAATTAATCAGTTCAATCATTTTTACCTTAATTATAATAATAACCTTTGCCGTAACACTTTATACGGTATTAAAACAAAAGAAATTATCAGAAATAAAAAACGATTTTATTAATAATATGACTCATGAGTTTAAAACTCCAATTGCAACTATACGCCTTGCTGCTGATTCTATTCGTAATCCAAAAATGTTGCAAAAACCTGAATCAATATGTAGTTTTACTAATATAATTACACAAGAAACTCAAAGGATGAATCATCATGTTGAGCAAGTTTTACAAATGGCGCTTTTAGAAAAACAAGGAGTAAAAGTAAAACTGAAACCGGAAGACATGCACGAATTAATTATTGATGCAGTTCATAATATTGAACTTATTATAGGTGAACGACAAGGCTCAATAAATACCGATTTTAAAGCTACTGATTATATTGTTCCAATTGATAAAGATGCAATGTACAATGTGATGAGTAATTTGCTTGATAATGCTAACAAGTATAGCCCAGAAAAACTTGAAGTAAATATAAGAACATATAATAAAAATAATAATTTTGTATTCGAAGTGCAGGACAAGGGACTAGGTATGAGCAAAGATGTTCAGTCGCATATTTTTGATAGGTTTTATCGTGCAAACACCGGTAATGTTCACAATATTAAAGGATTTGGATTAGGGTTAAATTATGTTAAAGAAATTATAACAGCACATAACGGCGAGATAAGAGTAAAAAGCACAATTAACAAAGGCAGTACATTTATTGTATATTTGCCAATAAAAAAGATTAAGAATAAATAAAACCACTGTAAAATGACAAAAGAAAAAATTTTACTTGTAGAAGATGATATAAATTTTGGTACAGTACTAAAATCATATCTCGAAATGAATGAATATGAAGTTACGCTTGTTGCCGATGGTGCTCAAGCAGTTCCAACATTCCGTAAAAATAGTTTTGATTTGTGTGTTCTGGACGTGATGTTACCAAACAAAGACGGGTTTAGTATAGCTGTTGAAATAAGAAAATTAGACGAGGGAATTCCTTTAATATTTCTAACAGCAAAATCTCTTAAAGAAGATATTCTTAAAGGATTTCAGGTTGGTGCAGACGATTACCTGACAAAACCTTTTGATTCGGATGTGCTTATGCATAAAATTAAAGCCATATTAAGAAGGAATAAAGATAATATAGACAACTTACCGGAAATTATTACAATTGGTCCATATAAATTTGACCATTCCCTTCGAACACTTACAGGGTTCGATAAGGTCTATAGGCTAACACCACGCGAAAGCGACTTGCTAAAAATGCTTTATCAACATAAAAATCATGTACTGGATCGCAACCATGCTCTTAAAAACATTTGGGGAGACGATAACTATTTCAATGCTCGCAGCATGGACGTTTATATTACTAAATTGAGAAAATACTTTAAACCAATTGATGGCATTGAAATTAATAATGTACATGGTAGTGGATTTATCCTTGTAATTAAAGATGATAGAGCAAGTTAACAGTCGTTAGTTTGCAATCTTCTAATTCATCTGTTAAACACAGTTTAAGCAAATACTGCATCTGTTTCTGAATCTGTATCGCTTAAAAAACCAAGCACAAAACCTTTTATCTTATTAGATATACTTTGCTTTTCAAGAGTATTTCCTATTTGTTCTTTACTTTCATCGTGCTGAATCCCCCCACTCTCATTTTTGATATTATTATCTATCTCATTATATAGTGCTTGCAAATAGTTATTTAAACTATTTGTTAAACTAATAAGTGAAATATTTGAATTGAATCTAAGTTTTGTAAAGCTTTCTAATCCATATAAATCGTGTCCTATTCCTGTCAATAAAAGTTTAGAAAGCTCAAGATTTTGTATTTGTAATAATTCTGAAATTGAATTGTACAGTTTTTCATAAAAAATCTGTATCAAATTTGATAATTCTGTCAAAGGCACTTCTCTAATAATGTATTCATTTAATGGAACATCAATAACAACTTCGGAATAATTGTGAGGTGTAACAAGCATGCCATAATAACTATAAAGCTTTTGTGCTAAATCTATTGGGATTGCGAATTTTTCAGATATTAACACAAACAGATTTGAAATTCCAATATTCAAACAATCTGCTTTTAGTAAATAATCAGATTCGTATATGCTAACTAAAGTATGATTTAAAGAAAAGTCAACTATTAATCCAAGACTGTTTTTTTGTTCTGAACTTACGTAAATATCATGTAAAGGTTTGATATGCAAATTTTCGAACAATAAAGATAATGGCTTAACAAGCACTTCTAAAACAATTGGTTTCCACGAATATATCGACAAAAGTTCAAAATACCTTTGTCCTCTACTGATTTTATCTAAGTTTTTTATCTCACTGCTTTCATTAAAGTATCTATGACTGTTAGCTACCACATTAGTTCCTGATTTTAAACCATCTAAGTCGGTAACATTACCTTTCTCTTGAAACTCTACGTGTTCAGAGTTTTCAAAGTATGTACTGTCAAGAAGAATTATTATGCCATCTATATTCTGACTTTCGATTATTGATTTAATTACCTTAAAAGTAAAATCAAGCTTAGATTTAGTATTGCAAGGTCTTATGCCTGATGAACAGAATTGAATCTTTTTAATAAAAATCCCGGCTTTATATAAGCTAATAGAATTGTAAGCTAACACGAACTGTAAATTATTTTTCATTATTTTTAAGTTTATTTAAATGCTTAATAAGTTTAAATATTATATTTAATATTAACCAAGTTACTATTATGATTGCTATATAATTCATGCACAAATTTTACGCTAATATAAGTCATTATAGCGATTTATAAACTTTTGTTAAGTTAATTTGCAGCTTAAATATTTCTTGCTTTATAGAACTTAAATTAAGTTTATTTTAATTAAGTTTTGCATATTTAACTTAATTGTTTTACTTTTACCTTTAAAATCTTGACTATGCCGTTTACTTATTCGTTTATAAAACCATTACCAAAACTTCTCACAGAACACTTGCGAGAAGCCTATCCTGGTTTATTACGAATAATAACCCTGTTCTATGATGATGAGCAAAATTGTTTGTACTGGTATTTATCTGTTAAAGGCAATGACTATGAGGAACTTTTAGCAACAGAAGATTTGAATACTTTTCGTAAGCCCGTAAAACAAGCTTATAATTGGATTGATCCCAAGTCTATTCCAATAAGCCAAGATGTAAAGAAAAATAGTGAAATTACCATTTTTGATGAATCAGATAAACTTGTATTAAGTATGAGGTTTACTAACCCCTACGACATGCAACAAGATGTAATATTTGCAGAATTTAATTATAATGGTAATTTTTTTGGGCTAAAAGCAGGAAACACACAAATTACAGCCGAGAAAAAAGCTATAATAAGTGAATTAATTTATTCAGGGCTATTAAGCATGTATAATAGGTGCCAAAAAGATTATGAGCTTTGGCAAAAACTAAGTAGCCATGTTAATTATATGCAAAAGCAAAGCAGCGATTATTCTAAAGTTTTAGAAAAAGAAAAAGAAGCATATAAGCAAAGTATAGAGAGGCTTGTGCGAGAATATGCAAATAGTTTTAGCAAAGAACTCGGCAGAAAGATAATTATCAGTAACGATGCCATGCAGAGTTTGAGGTCTTATTCAGGCGAACTTATTATTTTAAAAGACATACTAAAAGATGCAATAATTTTTGCTGCCAATCTGAATGATTTAAACTCAGAACTTACCATTGAATCGCCATATATAAATTATTCTTTGAGCAGAAGTACACCTAAACTCGCCGAAACAAGTACCTACCCAAAAAGGCTTAATCGAGAAAAAGACTCTCCAAATCGAGAGATGCGAGCAAGACAATATCTTTATCGTTTAAGTGAAGCAGTAGAGGAAATAATTTCGCGAGGCGATAAAGTAACGGGTTCTAATGTTGGAGCAGCGTGTACTCCTCCTATATCAGCACCAGCTATAAGTGATTTTTTAACAAAATATAGAGTTGCGATAAAGCATATCATTCAAGCAGAACCCTCTAAATGGCAATTACTTATAAAATACTTCAGACCAATTAGCAATATAATGGATTCTCCAACTTCTTCCGCAATAAAATCAGCATAATATTGTACTTTTGCTAAATGCAAAGAACTATAACAATATTAAGAAAGATTCTTACTTTTCCATTTGAGATTCTTATTCGATTTTATAGATTTGCCATTTCGCCATGGTTACCTCACTCCTGCCGGCATTACCCAACTTGTTCAGCATACACTCTCGAAGCATTACGTAAACATGGATTACTAAAAGGATTAGTTTTAGGGACATGGAGAGTGCTACGCTGTAACCCGTGGGGAACTCACGGACACGATCCGGTTCCTGACAAGTGGCCAATTTTTAAGAAAGATAGTAAGGAGAAAAAGTAATATATAAATCAAGCTCTTACTAACTCAAAAAAAAGAGCCGGCAAAAAAATGCCGGCTCAACAATATCAATCAGTAAGGTTAGTATATATTACCTTCTGTTGTAATCATCCTTTTTGGGACGCGCTTCATTTACTACCATATTACGACCCTTAAACTCAGAGCCGTTAAGTTCGTTAACCGCTGCTTGACCTTCGGAGTCATCATCCATAGTGATGAAACCAAAACCTTTACTGCGACCAGAAAACTTGTCGGTAATAATTTTAACTGAACTTACTTCACCATATTCTGCGAATAGGTTTTTTAAGTCATCTTCTTTGATACTGAAATCGAGATTTCCTACATAAATGTTCATGAGATAGAAAAATTAATTAAACAAAAACTTGTCAAATATAAAGCATTTTTTTAAAAATCACACTTTATTTTTAATAAATATAATTTCGATGTTAAAATTTAGGTCATGTCCTGCTAGAGGATGGTTTAAATCTAAAACCACTTCTTCCTCTTTTACTTCCTTAACATGAACCTGTCTGTCCATACCATCATTAGTACGCATCATTAAAGGGGTGCCTACCTGTATGTCAACTCCTTCAGGCATTTCATGCCTTTTAGCTGTAATAAGATTTTCTTCTGACCATGAGCCATAGGCATCGTCTGAGCTAATTTCAACTGTTTTTTTATCGCCTTCGTTCATACCATAAACAGCTTCCTCAAACCCTTTTAGCATATTCCCTTCTCCCACAACAAATTCTATGGGTTGATCATTGTCTCTACTCGAAAATTTTACTCCTTTGCTTGTTTCGCAATCAAAATGAACGCCAACCAAACAATCTTTAGTTACTTGTGTCATAAAAAAAACTATTTTTTAATGTAGATTAAATATTTGGATATAAGTAATTCCCAATTATGGCTATACGGATAAACATAATAAAAAACCCACTATTTATTCTGATACAAAGGTAATTATTATTTACAGACTACAATAGAAATTACAAAGAAGCCATAATTTTTATACAACATCTGTTTTAATATGCAAGGTTTTTCTTTGATATACGCATCATTTTTATTTTCTTTGTGTATAGCTAAAATGTTTAATTTAAATTTGAATAGACATGAAAAAATCAATTCTTACTATTTCTGTATTGATGAGTATATTAATAATATTCTCATGCAATAATGCCCCAAAAGAAAATGAAGAGAAAGAACAAAAAGAGTTAACCGAAATGGAGAAAAAAGTAGCAAATTATGCGGAATTTGAGCTTACTACTACTATAAATCACCTTACTGCCAATCAAAAGGAAATGCTAAGCATACTTATTGATGTTGCCGACATAATGGAGGAATTGTTTTGGCTTGACGCTATTGGTAATAAAGAAGAGTTTTTAAGTAAAATCGAAGATGAAGCTACAAAACAATATGCCATGATTAATTATGGACCTTGGGACCGTTTAGATGGTAATAAGCCTTTTATTGAAGGCTATGGAGAAAAACCTTTAGGTGCAAATTACTATCCACAAGATATTACAGAAGAAGAATTTGAAGCTTGGGATCATCCACATAAAATGAGTTGGTACACACTTGTACGCCGCGATGATGATGGTAATTTAATGAGCGTTTGGTATCACGAAGCTTACGAAGAGCAAATCAACAAAGCTGCCGATTTACTTGAAAAAGCCGCTGAATTAGCTGAGGACGAAGGGTTTAAAAAATATCTCGAACTTAGAGCTATTGCTTTACGTACTGATGAGTATTTAGCTTCAGACCTTGCTTGGATGGAAATGAAAGATAATCTTATTGATTTTGTTGTTGGACCAATTGAAAGTTACGAAGACGGTTTTAAGGGAGCCAAAGCAGCTCACTCCGGTCAAATACTAATTAAAGATCTTGAATGGAGTCATAATATTGAACATTTTAACCAATTTTTACCAGATTTACAAGCAAGCCTACCAGTACCAAACGAATATAAACAAGAAGAACCCAGCGATGGCGGTGATATGAATGTTTATTATGTTGTTTATTATGCCGGTGATTGTAATGCAGGCAGCAAAAATATTGCAATAAATCTACCTAATGATCCAAGGGTACATCAGCAGGCAGGTAGCCGCAAACTGCAATTGAAGAACGCAATGCAAGCCAAATTTGAAAAAATACTTGTTCCTATTAGTGAATTATTGGTAGATGAATCTCAATTGAAGCATATTAAATTTGAAGACGCATTTTTTCAAAACGTAATGTTTCACGAAGTTGCTCATGGTTTAGGTATTAAATATACATTAAATAATAATATTCCTGTGCGTGAAGCCTTAGAAGCATATTATAGCCCAATTGAAGAAGCAAAAGCTGACATTGGCGGCTTATACATTATAACTCAATTATACGAAATGGGTGAATTTTCTGAAAAAGACCTAATGGACAATTACGTTACCTTTATGGCAGGTATTTTCCGCTCTGTACGTTTTGGTGTAGCAAGCTCGCATGGTAAAGCTAATATGATGGAGTTTTATTATCTTCAAGACAAGGGAGCTTTTAACAGAGACGAAGAAACAGGAAAATATAGTGTAGATTTTGAAAAAATGCAACAAGCTGTTGCCGATATGTTACACGATATTCTTCTTATTCAAGGAGATGGTAATCTTGAAGAAGCAAAAAAATGGGTAGAAAATAACGGAAATGTAGGCGAAGTGTTACAACAAGACCTTAACAGAATTGCTGAGGCAGGCATCCCCAAAGATATAGTGTTTAAGCAAGGCAAAGATGTTTTAGGTATCTAATAACGTAACTACATTAAAGCTTTTTAAAACATAAATCGCTTCTCAATTAAATTTTGAGAAGCGATTTGCTTTTATAAACAATCCTATATTCATAAATAACTCGAATATTTTAGGCTCTGAAAAAAGCTACATATTAGATAATATGACCATAATTGAGCAAGTAATTTAATAAATCATAAAAATAATTCAACAATGTTTCATTTTTCATAAATTTATTGTAATTTCCAATCGCGTTTTTAAGCAATTTTATTATGGTACTATTATCTTTCGAAACATGGTGGCAGGCTATGGAATTAGCCGAAAAAATTTATTGGTGCATAGCAATACCGTTTAGTATTGTCTTTATAATACAACTTGTATTAACCTTTATCGGTGGCGATTTTGACGATGCCGGCTCTACTGGTGATGCAGATGCCTCAATTGATGCTGATGATGGAATTGGCTTCCAATTTATAAGTATTAAAAATATAAGTGGTTTCTTTACAATATTTAGCTGGACAGGTATTGCCGCAATTAATGCCGGGAAATCAATGCCATTTACTATTATTGTTTCTGTACTCGCAGGCTTAGCTATGATGACACTTATGGCTACTCTAATTTATTATATGGGTAAACTCTCCGAAGATGGAACCCTTAAACTTAATAACGCAATAGGTAAGTTAGGTACAGCTTATTTAAAAATACCTGCACAAAGAAAAGGAATGGGTAAAGTTCAAATCAAAGTACAGGGATACAGAACTCTTGATGCAATAACTGATGATATGGAAGACATACCTACAGGAGCTGTTGTAGATGTTGTAGATATTATTAATGACGAAATTCTTTTAGTAAAAATGAGTAAATAATTATTTAACACATAAAAATTATGGAACAATACATTTTAGTAGTAATTAGTGCAGCAATATTGTTTTTATTTCTGCTTATTGTTACCTTTTTAAGAAGGTATAAACGTTGCCCCAGCGATAGAATATTAGTAATTTACGGGAAAGTAGGTCGTAGAGAGAAAGAAATTCAGTCTTCGAGATGTATTCATGGTGGAGCAGCATTTATTTGGCCGGTTATTCAGGATTATGAATATCTTGACCTTACTCCCATTAGCATCGAAATTAATTTAAGAAATGCTCTTAGTAAACAAAATATTCGTGTTGACGTACCATCTATTTTTACAGTAGGTATAAGTACTGAACCCGGTGTAATGACAAATGCTGCAGAACGATTATTGGGCTTAAATCAGGCAGATATTAGTAATCTTGCAAAAGATATTATTTTTGGTCAGTTGCGTTTGGTTGTAGCAACTATGGATATTGAAGAAATTAACAGCAACCGCGATTTATTTCTTGATGCAGTTTCGAGAAACGTTGAGCAAGAACTTAAAAAAGTTGGTCTTAAGCTCATAAACGTTAACGTTACCGACATTAATGATGAGTCGGGATATATTGAGGCTCTTGGAAAAGAAGCAGCTGCTAAAGCTATAAATGATGCTAAGAAAAGTGTTGCTGAAAAAGACCGCGATGGTTCAATTGGTCAGGCCAACGCACATAAAGATGAACGTATTCAGGTCTCTCGTGCTAATGCCGATGCTGTAGATGGCGAAAATATCGCAGCTATAGATGTTGCAAACTCAAATGCACAACGTAGAACAAAAGAAGCCGAGGCTGAACGTTTAGCTGTAGCTGCCGAAAAAGTTAGTCAGGCACAAGCTCTCGAAGAAGCATATCAGGCTGAAAAACTCGCTGAAACTAGTAGAGCCGAACGTGAAGATGCTACACGTCGTGCAGACATTATTGTTCCTACAAAAATTGACAAAGAAAAAATCGAAATTGCTGCTGAAGCTATTGCAGAACAAACGCGCCGCCACGCTAAAGGTGATGCTGATGCAATATATATGAAAATGGAAGCCGAAGCTAAAGGTATTTACGAAATTCTTACTAAACAAGCTACAGGTTTCTCTCAACTTGTTAAAGCTGCCGGTGGTGATAGCGAAAAAGCTGTTATGCTAATGATTGCCGATAAACTTCCGGAACTTGTAAAAACTCAGGTTGAAGCAGTTAAAAATCTTAAAATTGATAAAGTTACTGTTTGGGATACAATGTCGAGTGGTAAAGATGGAAGAACTCCCGCAACCGCTAATTTTATGAGCGGAATGTTGAGCGCCATCCCTCCTATGCAAGATTTGTTTAAAATGGCCGGTATGGAACTACCCGATTATCTAAAAGGAAAAGAAAAAATTGAGGATATAAGTGCAGATACACCCGAAACTGACACTAAAGAATAAGATTTGAGAGTATTTGATTGATAACATATTGAAGTAAATTGGGAATAATGCTATAACATTATATTTAAACTACGCAGGAGGCATCTTCAGATTATTGCATATTCATTAATGTATTTAAATATTGTATTGCAGAAGCTAATTTATTTCTAATAAACTACTTTTTACTTTTATGAAAATAAGAGTTGATACCGAAATTGTACTAAAACAGATTGAAAAGTCTGATGCTCAAAATATTTTTGATACAATTAACTCGCAAAGAAGTTACTTAGGGCAATGGCTGCCATTTGTTGAATACACAAAAGATATCTCTGATTCTGAAAAATATATTGATTCGGTAATTAATTCACCTGAAGAATATTTTGAGCTTGTTTTTACAATTCTAAAAAACGACAAGTTTGTTGGTATAGCAGGTTTTAAAGGCACTGACAAGCAAAATAAAAAAACAGAAATCGGATATTGGCTTTCTCAAAAAGACCAAAAACAAGGAATAATTACAAAATCCGTAAATAAACTATGTGAATATGCCTTTAATGAGTTAGGTATAAACAGAGTACAAATAAAATGTGCTGTTGGTAATACACGGAGCAAACAAATACCTAAAAGACTTGGGTTTAAATTTGAAGGGATAGAACGCAGCGGGGAATTATTGTCTGGTGGCATTTTTACTGATATTGAGGTTTATAGCAAGCTTAAAACTGATAAATAACTTTTTATTTTAGTATTTAAGGACAATGTCTAAATAAGCTTGTTGCTTCTACTACTTACTATTTGTTGATTTATGTTATTCATGAATCCGAAGTTTTTAGGTATTATCCTCAATATGAATTCACAACATTGCCCTAATAAAAAAGCCAAACTTTAAGTCCGGCTTTTTTATGGTTTTAAATAATCTTAATACAAATACCTTTTTATCTTATGTGTTGCTGTTTTTTCGAAAGGCTGTGGAGAAACAACTACAGCATGTAAACGAGCAAATCTACTAACTTTCTGGTTTATGTAATCATGTAGTTCTTTTTGCAGTTCTTCCTGTTTTATGTTTACATAGTCTTGGAATTTATCTTTCAGATACTGATACTTTTTCTCTAATTCCTCAATATTGAAATGAACCATGGCAACTAACTTTCCATTTTTTTCAACAACTAATGATTCCATTACATATTTAAAACCATTAATAAGACTCTCGATATCTTCGGGATAAATATTTTCGCCACCACTACCAAGAATCATGTTTTTGTTTCTACCTTTCATATAAAAATGGTTTTCTCTGCCAAGACGAGCCAAATCTCCGGTTTTAAACCAACCATCGGGAGTAATAACATCAGCAGTAAGTTCGGGCTCTTTATAGTAACCTTTCATTACATTAGGACCTTTAGCCCAAATTTCGCCAATTCCGGTAATAGGATCAGGATTATTAATTTTAAGCTCCACTCCTTCTATTGCAGGACCTGTAGATTGCCATCTTGCAGTTTGGGGACTTGTGCCTGCCAATAATGGTGCTGTTTCAGTAAGTCCATAACCAATAGCAATTGGGAATTTAGCATCAAGCAAAAACTTCTCGACTACGGGGTCAATTTTTGCACCGCCAACTCCAAAAAACTTTAATTCGCCACCAAATGTGTCCATCAATTTTTTTCCTGCAACTTTGTGCAAAAGCACTTGAACTAAACGAAGCTTATAAAAAGCTTTAATCAGGATATTCTTCTGAAATACTGGTAAAATCTTATTCCTAAAAACTTTCTCGATTATCATTGGCACTGACAAAAGTATGGTTGGTCTAACTTCTTTAAAAGCAGCCATCATAACAGTTGGCGATAATGCAGCTTTAAGATAATATATGCAAGCTCCTCCTAGAAATGGCAATATCAATCCCAAAGTATTTTCGTAAGTGTGCGATAGAGGTAAAATCGAAAGGAACCGATCACCTGGCACAATAGGTTGAACAATTTTTCCACCTTCGGCAGTAAATACAATATTTTTGTGTGTAAGCATTACTCCTTTTGAACGACCTGTAGTTCCAGAAGTATATATTATAGCTGCAATATCGTCTTTATCAACGGTGTAGCTATTATTACCGGTATCTACTGAAGATATTTTATACAAATTGTCTAAATCAATAGTTTTAATATTATCAGACAGTATTTTATACTTAAGTTTACTGCTTACCAATACAATAGATGCTTCGGAGTGGGTTAAAATATTTTCAATTTCTTCGCCACTAAAGCCTGTAAGTAACGGAACTGCAATAGCCCCCATACTTGTAATGGCATAAAAACTTAAAGCCCATGAAGGAGAATTATCTCCCAGAATTGCAACTTTATCATTTTTATGTATGCCTTCTCTACTCAACAAAGCACTAATACTTGCAACCTTATCTCCTACCTCAGTATAGGTAATAGGAGTTTCACCGGTGTATGCAAGTGCCGGACGGTTCCCATATCTGCTTACAGCATTAGTAAGAACTTCTTGTAATGTTTGTGTTTTCAATTCACAAATTTTAAAATTTCCCTGCAAAGAAAACCATTTTTTCAATAAATTGTTGTTTATTAATAAAAACTTATCAAGACAAGCTTATTAATTACTCAAATTTATAATTAGATTTGCTTCGTAATAATCAATACAGGACTATTGTGCATATTAATTAATAAACTGAAATTATCAGTGTTTTATGTCAAATAAAAAATTAAAATTATTATTTATTCCCTTTCCCTTGCTTTCACACAACTTAAGATGCGTGCAAATAGCGAACTTTCTTAAAACTGACTTTGAAATAGCTTTTGTGGGGTCTGGAGGATATACCAATCTGATAAACAATCATGGATATAATACAATTGACGAATACAATATTGAAATTAATTCAATATTAAACAAAATAGAAAGTTTTGATTTTAGCTGGATTAACATAACAACAATAGAGAAAATTATTTTGTCTCATTTGTCGGCTATTGAAGCGTTTAACCCTGATGCCGTAATTGGAGACGCTGTTCCTAGTTTGCGTATTACACTTGAATATTGTAAAGTTCCATACATTTCTATACTAAATAGTTATATGTCTAATTATTACAAATGTGCACGTCCTGTTCCTCCAATACATAAAGCCTTTCAATATCAATAAAAACTTCCCGAAGATGTTTGGAATAAAATATTGCGATTTGCCGAACGATTGAGTATGAAACAAGTTCATAAACCTTTTAACATAATAAGGAAAAAGTATAAGTTAGATGCTGTTAAAGGCTTTCTTGATGAATACGAAGGAAATTTAAATTTGCTATGCGATTTCAATTATCTGTTTCCACTTAAAAAGCTACCACAAAACTTTAAGGAAATAGGTGGTCTGTATTATTTTGATAATGATAACGAGTTGGAGGTAATAGAGTTTATAAATCAAAATAAACATAGAAAAACAATTCTTGTTAGTACTGGTAGTAGTGGCTCCAAGAATCTTCTTTATTTTATAGATAATACTTATTTTGAAAAGTACAATATAGTTGTTTCAGGTAAAAATGTTCCAATCAAGAAGAATAATATTATTTATAAGGAGTTTATACATCTTAATAGCATAATTGATAAAATAGATTTAATTATAAGCCATGGAGGCAACGGAATCATTTATCAAGCATTGAGTAATGCAATACCACATATTATGATTCCCTCGATTTTTGAGCAATACTGGAATGCAACTCGTATTGAAAAACTTTCTTTGGGTCAAATTCATAATATTTTTGATGGTATCGAAGACCTTATAAGTAAAATTGAATATAATATTAATAATAGAAATAATAAGGCACTACAAGAAATATCATTAAAACTAAATTCGAATATCGAAAATCAAGGAAATAAGGTACTACAAATAATTAAAGGCTTTTTGAACGATTATTACGAAAACTTATTAAATACAAACCCACGAAGCAAATTAGTCCATTAATTAAGAGTATTTCGTATCCTAATTTATATCCATTTGCAAGGTATTTTACTAAATAATATAGTCCTAAACTAATTAATGGAGATATTATTGCAATTATAGGAACAAGCTTATCTCTAATTTGCTTTTTAGTTAACAAACCGAATGCAAACATTCCCAATAAAGGGCCGTAAGTATATCCTGCTACAGTAAAAATTGCATCAACTACCGATTTGTCGTTTATAATTCTGAACACTATAATAACCAACATTAAAATCACAGAAAACATTATATGAACCAAAGTTCTGATCTTTTTAAGTCGTTTTTCTTCTTTTTTGCCGGCATTTAAAATGTCCACGGTAAAAGATGTAGTAAGTGCAGTAAGTGCTGAGTCCGCACTTGAATATGCAGAAGCCATAAGACCTAAAATGAAAATTATCATCACTACAGGTCCTAAATATTCTGCAGCAAGATATGGGTATAATTTGTCAGCATGTATTAGTTCCGAATCAGGAGCAATTCCCTTGCTTTGTGCAAAAAGCATAAGTAGCACACCCAAGGACATAAACAATAAATTTGCCGGAACAAAAGCAATACCATACCATTTCATGTTTTTTTGAGCATCTTTTAGATTACGGCACGACAAATTTTTCTGCATCATATCCTGGTCTAAGCCTGTCATTACTATGGTTATAAAAGCTCCAGACACAAACTGTTTTAAAAAATGTTGCTTCGAGACCCAATCATCGAAAACAAATATTCTCGACATTTGGCTATCAGAAACAGCTTTTGCCATTCCCAACAATCCCAAATCAAGCTCTTTACCTATCATTATAATAGTAATAATTACAGCAAGTAATAAAAATGCTGTCTGTAAGGTATCAGTCCAAATAATTGTTTTTATTCCACCTCTGAAAGTATAAAGCCAAATAAAAACGATAGTTACTAATACAGTAACGAAAAATGGAACATTCCATGCATCAAAAATAACAACTTGTAAAACCGTAGCAACAATAAATAATCTAAATGAGGCACCAATTGTTCTACTGAGTAAGAAAAAAGCACTTCCTGTTTTGTAACTTGAAATACCAAACCTATTGTCTAAATAAGTATAAATTGATGTCAGATTAAGTTTATAATATATCGGTAACAACAAATGTGCGATAGTAAAATATCCTACCACATAACCTAATACCATTTGCATATATGTCATTTGGGTGTCTTGCACCCAGCCTGGAACAGAGATAAATGTTACCCCCGAAAGCGATGCTCCTAACATCCCAAATGCAACTACAAACCATGGACTTTTTCTGTTCCCCAGAAAGAACCCTTCGCTGTTGGCATTGCGTGATGTTAAAATACTGATAACAATTAGCAATAAAAAATAAGAAGCTATTATTCCTAAAATCAAAGCCGGCGACATACTCATATATTTTAACGAAAAATGAGAAAATGCATTCAAAATTTCAATACTTGTAAACAAAAGTTTTACCAATCAATTGTTAGTAAATCTATATTCAAGTTTTTAAAACTATTTAAAAAAAAACAGGTAGTTTTGCAATATAAAGCAATAATGAAATGCAATCAGGTAACAGTAGTAAATTATTAGCAGAAGCAGTAGAAGAGTTTAGTAAATTGCCGGGTATTGGTAATAAAACAGCTCTTAGATTAGTATTGCACTTACTAAAACAAGATGTTAAAGCAGTTGAAAGATTTGGTAATGCAATAATAAAAATGAAACACGAAACAGGGTTTTGCAAAATTTGTAATAATTTAAGTGACAGCGAAATATGTTCTATTTGCAGCAATCCAAAACGAGATTCTTCAATGATTTGTGTCGTTGAAGGAATTAACGATGTAATGGCTGTTGAGCAAACCCAACAATACACAGGTCTATATCATGTACTTGGCGGCGTTATTTCACCTATGGATGGTATAGGTCCTTCACAATTAAAAATTAACACTCTAATATCTAGAATTGAAAACGAGACAATAAGTGAGATTATTTTTGCTCTACCTACCACTATGGAAGGAGAAACCACAGCTTTTTATATTTATCGAAAACTCGAAAACACTAAAATAAACATAAGCAGTATTGCTAAAGGTATCTCAATAGGCGATGAATTACAATATGCCGACGAAGTAACTTTAGGTCAATCGATATTAAATAGAAGACCTTTTAATGAAGCTAAAGCCGGTTATAAAAAATTCTAAAGCTTTATTCCAAAATTCTTTTTATTTCAACAACATTTTAATGTTTCCGGTAGTAAAAACTTTTTTAAAGTTATTCAAGTAGCTGTAAAAGCTTAAGATGTTTATACTTATATTCTTAAAATATAATTGTTACAAAAAACTATTCTTTGCATAAAATGGATTATTAAAAAAATCTGCTGTTAAGAAAAATAAAGTGTAAATTTGTGCGCCGATAATTTCTCCTTTTGTATTAAAATTATTATTTCTGTATCTTGCAAAAATCATCAAATTAATTGATTAGTAGTATTTTGAATTAACGAATTGTTTAAAACTTTTTTTTTTGAAAAACGCAGATAAACCATCATTAAGCTTACCTAAAAATGAATTAGGCAGAATTTTTATAATCAGTTTTGGCGTTTTTCTTTTTATACTTTTCTTTCAACCTTTTCCGCTCGAAACACTCGATTTCAATAATCGTTTACTTTATGTTGCCGGTTTTGGAGGAATTACTTTTTTAGTTTCGGTTCTCGCATTAATAGGTTTACCTTTATTTTTTTCTAAGTGGTTTAAATCAAGTATGTGGGAAAGCGGTCCACCATTAATACTTAACGCTTTTATGTTTTTATTTACAGGCACAGCTTTTGCCTTTTATATCAAGTTTGTAGGTAATAGCTATTTGTCGCTTTATATTCTTTTCAAAATTGCATTAGTTTGTCTTATTCCGGTAATTATCCTAGCTATTTTATATAAGAATAAATATCAAGAACAAATAATTAACATACTGAGAGATCAGAATAAGGCATATTTTTTAAAAATTAATGAATATGAGCAAAGAATTGAGGAAAAAGAAATTGAGATTTCATCATCAAGTAAAACAAACTCTCTAATTGTACCCCCTGGTAGCATTATTTGTGTGCAATCTGCTGATAATTACATTGAGATTTATTATTTTGATAACGACAAAATTGAGAAAAAACTTATAAGGAACACTTTAAAAAATATTGAATCACAACTTAATAGCTATAAGTATATTGTCCGTTGCCACAGGACATGTCTTGTTAATGTTCATTTTGTTGATAAAATTTTGCGTAATTCTATGGGTTATTATTTTAAGATTGGTGGTTTGGATAAAGTGTTTTCAATTTCAAGACAATACGTAATTCCCCTAAAAAAAGCCATTTCTGCACTTACCTAGCTACGTAATTCGCCACATTACTTTGCCGATTCACCACAAAAACTATAATTTACCCCCATTTATACTGATATACAGCCCAATGTTTTTTTGGGAATAAACTTCATGCATATCTTGCTTTAAATAAAAACAAAAAAACAATGAAAAATTTTGTAGAGAAGTATTGCGAATTTCCAAGCACATTAAGAAGACCAATGTGGCGAATTTGGCATAATTTGTTGATTCGTTTTGACAAGGATATTAGCGCCAATTTTATGAATTATGGTTATGCATTCCTTAATGAAGAACAAAGTGTTGCTTTAGAGCAAAAAGATGAGGTTAATCGTTATTGTATCCAGCTTTACGATCATGTAGTAAATCGTGTTAATTTGGAAAACAAGAAAGTATTGGAAGTTGGTTCAGGTCGAGGAGGCGGAGCTGATTACATAGCACGATACTATAAGCCACTGAAATATACGGCAGTTGATATCTCATCAAGTGTAATAAATTTTTGTAATAAATTTTACAATGTTAAAGGATTGTCTTTTGTTGAAGGGCGAGCAGAAAGATTACCTGTAAATGGAGAAACTTTTGATGCAGTTGTAAATGTAGAGTCATCTAGGTGTTACAGTAATGTTGAAACTTTTTTTAATGAAGTATATCGTGTTTTAAATGATGATGGTTATTTTTTATTTGCCGATATGATTGAAAAAGAAAGCATTAATACAATCAAAACCAGCCTTGAAAAATGTGGTTTTTCAATTAAACAAGAAACCAACATTACAAAGAATGTAGCTAAAGGCTTGTCATTAGATACTGCAAGAAGAGAAAAATTAATCAAAAATAAGATTCCTGGATTTCTTCAAAAATCGTTTGGTGAGTTTGCCGGTACCGAAGGTACTAATAGATTTAATTCTTTTAATAATGGTAAATTTGAGTATTGGAGCTTCGTTCTAACAAAAAATTAGGTAATACTCTCAACATACTCAAGTACTATACAAAAAAATAGTCTAAGCTTAATAAAGCAAAATACAAATTTACTACTTCATTAACTCAGCAGCAGCATCTTTGCCTGCATGCAGAGCTTTAATATTCATATTAACAATTTCCTCTCCTTTTCTATCAAACATTTGGTGTAAAGCATTTTCGAGGTCTTCTATTTTAATTTTCAGGAACGAAGATGCAGCACCAAGCATTACAATATTACTTGAACGAGAAGAGCCAATATCTTTAGCAATTTTGTCTGCATTTATTGCAATTTTATTTGGTAATGCTTCAATTTGTTTATTTAAATCATCCAAGTCGGGATAATTAGGAATATTGTTAAACGGTACAGTATTAGTAATCACATAACCTGTTTTACTTAAAAATGGCAAATATCTAAGAGCCTCCATAGGTTCTACCGATAAAATAATATCGGCATGTCCTTTGGGTATTAAGTCTGAAAATATTTCTTGGTCAGAGATTCTGAGATGTGATTGCACATCCCCTCCTCTTTGACTCATTCCGTGTACTTCTGCTTGTTTCAAGTGTAAGTTTTTTTCAACAGCAGCAAGTCCAATACATGCTGCAATTGTAAGGATTCCTTGTCCACCAACACCTGCTAATATAATATCTGTTTTCATATTGTCTGATTTTTATTTTTATCAATTAATTTTTACGTGCTGCTCTTTTTCTACGAGCTGCTGTTTGGATACATTCGCGTTGTGGGATTACCACTGAAACACCATGATGAGCAAGTTCGTCGGCAATAATTTTAGTGTTTTCTTCGTGATATTTTTTCAGTGGATTAATAATTTTAATATGTTCGGGGTCAACGCCAAGACCTTTGCAAATTTCGGGTATTCTACCAAGTGCATGCGAGTCTTGTCCACCAGTCATTCCTGTAGTGCTATTATCGCTAATAATAACAGTAATTGGTGAATTTCTGATAACAGCATCAAGTAATCCTGTCATACCGGAGTGTGTGAATGTAGAATCTCCAATTACAGCTACGGCAGGAACTAATCCGGCATCAGCAGCTCCTATTGCCATTGTAATACTTGCACCCATATCTACACAAGAGTTTATAGCATTAAATGGAGCTAAAGCCCCCAGAGTATAGCAACCAATATCTGCAAATACTCTACCCTCTCCGTATGGCTTTATAGCCTCGTTTAGAGCGTTATACATATCACGGTGTCCACAACCTGCACACAATGATGGTGGGCGTCCCATTACCATTTCGGGAGAATTATTACCTTCGATAATGTTTATACCTAAAGATTTAGCAACCAAATTAGGATTTAATTCACCATCGCGTGGTAATTTCCCGTTTAATCGCCCATTTACAGTTTTACCGGTATTAAGAAAACCTCTTAATTTTTCCTCAACAATAGGATATCCGTCTTCTAAAACTAAAATCTCATCGCAATCATTATAAAGTCGTTCAACATAAGATTTTGGAATTGGATATTGCGATAGTTTAATTATTGGATAAGGACATCCATTGGGGAAATTTTCCATTAAATAATTATATGCTATTCCACAAGCAATAATTCCAATTGTTTTATCATTACCATCAAGATATTTATTATATGTACTATTCTCTGAAGCTTCCATTAAAGCTGGCTGTATATTAAGCAATTTTTTGTAATTTTTACGAGCAATAGCAGGCAACAAAACGAACTGTCTAGGGTCTTTTGGTAGAGAACCTTTTAGCTGTTCAAGCTGTTCCATTCTTTTTACTCCACTTCTACTGTGAGCTAAACGAGTAGTAATACGCAACAACACAGGCACATTGAATTTTTCTGATAATTCAAACCCAACATGAGCCATATCGTATGCTTCTTGCTGATTAGAAGGTTCCAGCATTGGAATCATTGCAAAATCGCCATAGAATCTTGAATCTTGTTCGTTTTGCGATGAGTGCATCGAAGGGTCATCGGCAGAAACTACGATTAAACCACCATTAACACCTGTAATTGAAGCATTTACAAAGGCATCGGCAGCAACATTTAATCCAACATGTTTCATTTGAACCATAGCTCTTTTACCGGCATAAGACATACCAAGAGCAGACTCCATAGCTGTTTTTTCATTTGCCGACCATGTGTTTTTAATTCCTTTTTGTTGAGCTTCTTTACTGCGTTGAGCATACTCCATTACTTCGGTTGAAGGAGTTCCCGGATAAGCGTAAAATCCACTTATACCGCCATCTATAGCTCCTTGTGCAATTGCTTCATCTCCTAATAATACTAACTTTTGCATATTCTTATTTTTTATTTATCATTTTAATTGCTCGAAATTAAACAATTTAAGATTAATAACCTAATTATATAATCTGTCGTGTAACAGGTTGACTAAAATCATTAAAATCATTATTTATTAACAAATAAATAACCTAAATTTAAAATATTAACTTTATTTCACTATCTTGAGTTATTATAAAAACTAATGTATTTATGTAATTAACATTTTGAATATTAAATTTTTTAATAACAACTACTAGGTTTTATACTTATTTATATCTATGAGTATATTTCCTTGTAGCATTTGGTTTGCCATATTCCAAGAACAATTTATTCATAAAATAAATTATGATTTATTAAAAAAATCATGCAAAAAATAAATGGCTTTAATTATTGTTTTGTATTTAATAATCAAAAAGTATATTTTCGTTTTTATAAAAAATATCAATGCAGGGTAAGTTAATCATTTTTTCTGCCCCTTCGGGAGCCGGAAAGACAACAGTAGTAAAGCATTTGCTCACAAAGCCTGAGTACAAACTTGAATTTTCGATATCGGCATGTAGTCGTAAGCCACGTAAAAATGAGCTTCATGGTAAAGATTATTATTTTTTAAGTGTGGATGAATTCAGAAAAAAAATAAGCGAAAATGCTTTTTTAGAATGGGAAGAAGTTTACGATGGTTTATATTATGGCACACTCTTTAGCGAAGTTCAACGAATTAGAAATAGAGGTAATAATGTTTTGTTTGATGTTGATGTAAAAGGGGGTATAAATATTAAAAATTACTATAAAGAAAATGCTTTAAGTGTGTTTGTGCAACCTCCTGACATAGACACACTTGCCAATAGACTTCGTAATCGATCTACAGATTCTGAAGAAGAAATTGCAAAAAGAATAAATAAGGCTGCTTACGAGTTAGAATTTGCCTCTTATTTTGATTTTGTTTTAATAAATGATAATCTGCAAGATACTTTGCAAAATGCCGAAATATTGGTAAAAGACTTTTTAATTAAATAAAAAAACATGAAGTGTAAAAGACTTATCGGTGCACTAATAATTGTATTATTCTTTGCAAATGCTTACTCTCAGTCAATTGGGTTTAGTTATTTTTTTCCAAAAAACGGTTATTTCTCAAATCCGATTGCTCCTGTTAATCTAAGTATTCCTGTTTCTTTTGGAAAGTTTTTCCAGATTAGCCCGGGATAAGCTTAATTTCGGTAGGTGGAATGAGCTTAGATAGACTACCTGACGAATTACACTCTAACACAGCTTTGATAGGACCTTTTCAAAGCTTTACAGGAAGTCTTGTTCCCACTATAGTATTGCCAACTAAAAATCTGCAGCTTGATATTATGGGTGGAGTATTTGGTTTTGCAAGTTTAAACACAAAGCTTATGAGTGGCAATTTTAATAATATGTTGTGCGAAGCATATAATTATCAAGCAATTGGCTCTGATATTAGCATAGATAAAAATATTTTTGGTTGGGGCTATTTGTTTGGAGCAAAAATAAATTTTAAAATTCAAGATAATATTTGGGGATATAACGGAGGCAGGTACTATATAGGTTCGTAACGAATGGCTCTTAATGGGTCATACACAGCCTATAATGCTGATAATTCTATTATTAACAGAAGTATCGATTATCCTGATGCTTCACTTTTGTATAATGGTTTCGAAATAATAATTGGTGGAGTATTAAAAAAGAAGAAATAAAAAGGCTTTAATTAATTTACTGAATAATAAAAATTGATGGACGCTTGTTTAAATCGGGCTTTTGCTTTTTCCAATCTTTAATTTTTTTAGTAAAAATACTTTCGCTTACAGCACTTATATCGGAGGCTACACATAGTTTTGTTTCCGGTTTTAATGTGCTGATGATTATATCAAAAATCCGGTTATTTCTGTAAGGTGTTTCCATAAAAATTTGCGACTGACTCTCCTTGTGTGCTCTTGATTCCAGCATTAGTAAAGTTTTTCTGCAATTATTCTCGTCTCTCGGCAAATACCCATTAAAAGCAAAACTCTGCCCGTTAAGTCCTGATGCCATCAAAGCCATAAATATTGAAGACGGACCTGCCAAAGGTTTCACAATTATTCCCTTAGCATGAGCTAATGCAACAAGATTAGAACCGGGGTCTGCAACTCCGGGCAATCCGGCTTCTGACATTAAACCAACAGTATTGCCGATAGTAGCATCATGCAACATAAA
This sequence comes from Bacteroidales bacterium, assembly GCA_028702675.1. Classification (GTDB taxonomy): domain Bacteria; phylum Bacteroidota; class Bacteroidia; order Bacteroidales; family ML635J-15; genus JAQVOJ01. The sequence goes on along the minus strand of JAQVOJ010000008.1, from coordinate 1,287 downwards.
ATCAAGTTCTTCGTATTTAGTGTGTTTATTAAGCACATGAAAAACCAAATCATCAATTACAATGTTTTTATTAACTTTTTTAAGAAATCTACGAGCAGTTTTTATGTCTTCAACTACAAAGTTTTTTATGCTGTTTATATATTGAATAGCTAAATCGGGTAAAACATCAGCAGGGTTTGATTCACTGAGTAAAGTGGGTATTAGTACCAGAATTCCTTGTGGCATATTATTATTTATTAATATTTGCAAAATTACTTAGAATATCTAAATAAATGAAATAGTGTCTATAGCAAAATATTCTATAGCTTAAGCTTTACAAATAAGCTCAGTTATTTTATTGATTATTTGTATTGTTTTAATAAAAAACTTTATGTTAGTTTGTAATAAATAGACTTAAAGCTTTGGAGATAACATTTTTAGGCACCGGAACATCGCAAGGAGTACCTGTAATAGGTTGCAATTGTGAAGTTTGTCAATCACAGGATTATCGAGACAAAAGACTTCGCACATCTGCATTAATAAGTATTGATGATATAAATATCTTAATTGACGCCGGACCTGATTTTCGGCAGCAAATGCTACGTGAAGACATAAGTTCTATAGATGCAATTTTATTTACACACGAGCATAAAGACCATGTAGGCGGATTAGATGATGTAAGAGCTTTTAATTTCATGAGTAAGTCGGCTATGGAGGTTTATGCAGAACAGAGAGTTCAGGAAGCTTTAAGAAAAGAATACAGTTATATTTTTGCTGATAAACCTTACCCTGGAGTGCCAAGATTACATTTAAACACAATTGAGAATCAAAAATTTGAAATTAAAGGGATTACTATAATACCTATCAGAATTATGCATTACCATTTGCCTATTTTAGGATATAGAATTGGTGATTTAACGTACATAACCGATGCAAGTTATATTCCTGATGAAGAGAAGCATAAGGTCCACGGTTCAAAGTATTTAGTTATTAATGCACTTAGAGTAGAAAAACACATGTCGCATTTCAATATAGAGGAAGCCTTGCAAATAATAAATGAGTGTGCTCCTCGCAAAGCCTATCTAACACATATGAGCCATTATATTGGCAAACACGAAGAAATGCTTAAGATATTACCTGATAATGTACAGCCTGCTTTTGATGGTTTAAGGGTTGAGGTGTTGTAGGAATTTTAGCAAGTCAGGGCTTCACTTGGAGTGAAACCCTCTGGTTGAAAACGTCATAGCGAATGAACGGAATGAGTGCGGCTATACCAGCAAGTCAGGGCTTCACTTTGAGTGAAACCCT
>JAQVOJ010000073.1 GCA_028702675.1 Bacteroidales bacterium | reverse complement strand
GCTGAAAATGTTGAAATTATTATTGAAGTAAATGAGCTAAAATCTGCTGGTTTTTCAACCGGATTTGAGGAAATAGGGCGTGTATTTACTGACGATAACGGAGAGTTTGAATTTGAAACAGGTTCATATCAAGCTATAGAGTATCGTTTTACTTTAGTGAAAAATGGATATTTTACAAGAAGCTTTACGATAGAACCAACCGATTTAATTAATGAGTATCACATTATTGAAGAGATAGGCTTGGAGTCTAATTTGAAAATTTGTATTAAAAATGCAAGTCCACTAAATGAAAATGACCAAATGAAATATAGAGTAAAAAATATTCACAATAAATGTGAAGTTTGTTGCCAAACAAGTTATAGGTATTTTTATGGAACTGATATAGACACAATTATTACCTGTCCTGTAACTGGCTTAAATTCAATTCAGATTGAACAAGTGGTTATTCGTGATACCGAAACAGAACATCGTATGCAGGCTGTGTATTGTGAACCTAATGACACAATGACTGTAAATATATTTTATTGATTTATAGCTATTCCTAAATTTATCTATTGATTAGTAATACATTCCTTAAACTATTATGAAATTATTTTCTTACAATAATTAAATTTGCACCTATATGAAACACAAGGTTTTATTAGTATTATTCTGTATAATAAGTATTCCTTTAATAGAGATACAGGCACAATCAGTAAATGAGTTTTTTCGTATTATTAAAATGGGGTCTAATTCATTTATTATTGGTAATAATACTACAGGAATTCTAATTGATGCTGGTAGCCATAACAAATTTCATAAATTCAAATCTGCACTTGAAAAGTTGAAAAAATCACCTGATTGGATTAAATACATTATTATTACTCATACTCATTACGACCATGTTGCCAATTTAGCCGAAATTAAACAATTAACAGGAGCACAAATTATTATTCATAAAGACGAAGCCAGATATATAGAAAGTGGCTACACTTGCTTACCCGATGGTATGAATACAATAGGAAGAACAGGTAGGTGGTTTGTCGATTTTTTTAATATTGATAAAACTAAGATAAAGCCTGTGCAACCGGATATTCGCATAAATAGTAGTTTAGACATGAGTTTTACGGGTTTAGATTTGGAAATTGTCCCTACTCCCGGACATTCTAATGGCAGCATTTCGGTAATTTGGAACGATACTATTGCTTTTTGTGGCGATGCTGCTTTTGCAATAATTGGGTTCGATGTGTGGCCTATTACTGGTAAGGATCCGCAATATATTTTAAACTCGTGGAAAGTATTACTAAATTTAGGTTGTAAGATTTATTATCCAGGTCATGGCAAAAGATTTACTGACGAAAGACTACAAAAATCATTAGATAAGCATATTGACAAACATTCTTCTCAATAAATGTGAGTAAAATGCAAGCCAATATTAAAACTACGGCCCGGCAGATTTATTCCGCCAAAATCAAACTGTTCTGTATCAAATAAATTGTACACACTAAAGTATAAATCAATTTTTTTAAAGCTGTAACTTAAAGTAATGTCGGTATTGCAATATGCAGGATAAGCTATTTCGGAACTATTGTAAGTATAAGTTCCATTTCTGTCGTAACACGAAAATCGGATAAGTGAATTGAGTTGTTTAAAAATACTAATTTTTAGGCTTAGATTAAAATTGTTTTTTAAATAATCTAAAGCATAGGCAGAAATATAATCCTCCGATATTTTTTGTTTCTTAAGAAAAGTATAACTTAAGCTAAGATTTTCTATAATAGGAATACCAAATTGATGTGGAAAAACACTAACAAAAAATGTGTTACCGTAAGTATTTACCTTAGTATGGTTCATCGCACTATAAACCATGTCGTTAGGCAAGCGAACCCAGTCAATTGTATTGATACCATTCATTAAAAAAAGTCGGTTTTGTAGTGTTATTTTTTGCGAAGTGTAATCAAATATTAGTTCATAGTTTAATAATTCTTCGGCTTGTAAATCGGCATTGCCAATATTTGTTGCACTTTTATAATACAATTCGGTAAAGCTCGGGATTCTTCCTGTTTTGCTTAATGCAAGTCCGGTTGTTAATCGGGTAGATAAGCTGTAATTAACTTGAATACTTCCACCCGGTACAATACTTTTGTTGTAGTACGAAGCTGTAAATCCTGTTTTAATTTGAAGCCCTTTAATGGGACTGAATTTATAACCAGAGAAAAAATTAAGTTGATTACGTGAAGCAAAATGAGTAAAACTAATGCCATTATTGAAATTATCATTTTTTATTGTACCGGTATTATTGCCTAATACAGTACTATATATTCTGTCTGAATTTAAATTAATCCGCATTAAAATTATGCCTTTAGCTAAACCTAATTTTAATTGAATTTCAGATTTGAAATTATCTGTAAGATGATAATTGTGCCCAGAATAATAATTCCAATCTTCATAATTATTGTTAAGATATTTGGCAGTATCAGAATCCCAGATATAATAGCCATTATCGTAAGCGTACAAACTTTCACGAAAAAGCTCAAATCTATCGTGTTTTCTTCGCCATAAAATACTTGGAGATAAAACATGCTTTTTACCAAAATCTGTTTGCAAACTAATGAAACCTGTTTTAAGCTCTTCGTATTGATATGGGTATTTGTTGGAATAAAAACCCTGTGCTCCAAAAGCTTTATTAGAAATTCCACTCTGAACAAGCATATTTGCATTGCCGGAAAATGTGGTTTTTAAAGTGTAAAACAATTTATATAGTTTATAATCTGTATTAGACTTATACCCATTGCTTGCACCATATACATAAGCAAATGTATGAAATATTTTATCTGTTTTAAGTCCGGTGGCTACTTGTATGTTTCTTAATCCAAAAGAACCCGTATTTAGATTGTATTGAGAATAGTTTAGGGTATCAAATTTTGTTTCAAAACTTACAGTTCCCGAATATACATTATCGAAATGCCAAATAGATTCAGCCACAGGATAAAACTTTGTTTCTGTTACACAAATTTCTGGAATGGGGATATTTAAATTATGATGAGCAGTTTGGGCATCGTTAAGCGAAATTCCGTTTAAACTTACTACTGCTTGTTCAGATGTACCGCCTCTTATTTGTAAATCACCCTGAATAGCATCGCCACCTCTAACTCTTATTTCTATTCCGGGTAAGTTTTTTGGAGAGTTAAGCCGCAAATGAATATCTGAATTACTAACAGAAACTATGGGGAATATTTCTAATAAAACATCTGCTACTTCCTCATCTCCTGCTGATATTTCCACTTCCGGTAAAGTATCGATATTATTTCTGTTTGCTATTGTATCAACCCCCTGCGCTACTCCACTAAGACTCAGAATTGTATATGTTGCGGTTAGAACCGAAATGTAAATTTGCTTACCCAATGAGGCAAATACAGAAAAGCTTTTACGCGACCATTTTTTAAAATAAAGCTTTGAATTATTAAAAGTGACTGATGGTAACATTTTAGTATTTTATGCAAAAATAGTTAAACTTAAAAGGCACAAAGTATTTTTATTTAAAAATTATGTAATTTTAGATAAATAAAAATCTTTATGATAATTATTGCTTTAATAATAGTCATTTATAATATCAGTTTTACCGAAACAGAACCCGCAGTAAATTTCAATTATTCAATATACCGAATTGATGAAAACAATCTATACCAAATTTGTAAACAAGATGCTTTCAATTCTGAAAATTCTGAAATTAGCGTAGAGGTTAGCCCTCTTTTTCCCGACTATATTATAATTACCAATTTGGTAAATAGTAATGAATCGGTTACTAATACAAGCAAAATTAACTTAGCTCCAAATCCTTTTGAAGATTTTACTGTGTTATCATTTGAAAGTTTGCAAGAAGAAATAGACATTAAAATAACAGATATTAACGGCAAGCTTATTTTTGAGGATAGATACACTTATGCATCTGAATTAAAAATCAATTTAACGCGGATTAGTACAGGCTTATATATTTTAAGTTATATTTGTGAAGAAATGCAAGATTCCATTAATTTAGTAATAGAATAAAATGCTAAAGGCAGATTTTTATTATCCGCAACCCAATATGCAGTGGTTAGTTAGTAGGTTTGAAACTATTAAATCAGACATAAATGAAGATTGTTTATCGGACAGCTTTATCCCAAGACCTGATATAGCATTGGTTTTTAATTTTAAAGATAATCCTGAAATTCGTTCTAATGATAGTATGAAGTTACCATGTTTATTAATTGCTTCTATTACCGAAAAGCCGCTTAATCTTTCTATCAGTGGAGAAATAGATTCATTTATTATCATGTGTAAACCAACGGTTTTAACACGTATTTTAGAAATGGATATTGCGAATCAGCCATTTCCATATATTCCTGTTGTTAATGAAAGTTTACTTAATTTATGGCATAATTTATCTAATAATAAATCAGATAGTGAGCGAATTAACATCTTTTCTAAGCACTTTTTATCTTTTATTGATAGCAAATACTCTCCAGATTATATCGATAATATTTATGAAGAGATTATTCAAAATTGTTTGAACACAAATATTTGTGAAATTGCAAAAATAGCTGATTGCTCCATAAGCTGTTTACAAAGAAATTTTTTAAAACGTACAGGTGTAAGCATGATTAGAATGCTTAGAATAGCACGCATTTATACTGTTTTTAATATAATGATTAGTAATAATGATTTAAAATATCAAAATATTTTGCAAAGGAGTAACTATTACGATCAGGCTCATTTTATTAAAGATTTTCGCCAGATTACAGGTAAAAGCCCACGAAAATTCATTAAAGAGAATACCGACTTATGTAAGATAATTTCCGGTATTAATTGAATCTTACTAATCTGTAATTGATATTACGATATGCTTTTATTTTACAATTTTTTATTGTTTATACTATCTATATTTGTTATGATTTAATCATAAAATATTAATACAATGAAAACTATAAATTTACTTTTTCTAGCAATCGTATTGCTTGTTGTTGCTTGTAATTCTTCAAACAAAAATGAGACTGAAAATTCAGACAAAAAAATTGCCGAATCAAAAAATGATGATAAAACTGAGGTAAAAAAGGGAAATGATGAAATTTCAGTGAAGCATATTTACAAAGTTGAATCAGGATATATAAAATTTAAAACTAATACAGCAGGTATTGATATGACTAGAGAATTGTGGTTTGACGATTTTGGCAATAAACAGTACGAAGAAAATTATATGCTCATTATGGACGAAAAGCATGGTTCTAAGTCATTGATACTTGATGGTTTTTCTTATAGTTGGGATTTAGATGCTGAGCAAGGAACCAAAATGAAATTTTATGCTGCTGTAACTGATTACGATAATGTATCGGAAAAAGATATTGAAAAATATGGTATCAAAAAACATGGACACGAAGATGTTCTTGGAAAAGAATGTTTAAAGGTAAGTACCGAAGAGCCTGTTAAATCAAATATTTGGATGTGGAATAACATCCCTTTAAAAACAGAAGCTGAATTTGGAGGTGAGCCTGTATTAATGGAAGCAGTAGAAATTAATATAGGAAAAGTAGATGCAGCTAAATTTACTTTACCCGAAAATATTGAGTTTGTTGATTATCCGTAAACTATAAATCTGCCATTCCGATTATCTCGAAATATCTTCTTTAATACGATTTAAGCTAACATCGGTGTATTGTTGGTTGAATATTAGTGAAAATTCCATATTAATGCAGATTTTTATTAATTTTGCATAGATAAAAATAAGTTTATTATGAGTGATATTGTTATGGTAACCGGTTCTACATCGGGTATTGGAAAAGCAATTGCAGAGTTATTAGCAAAAAATGGTTTTAGAGTAATAGTTACTGGTCGCAGAAAAGAAAGAATTGAAGAGCTAGTAGATGAGCTAAAACTAAAGCACAATTGTAGTATTACAGGTTTAAGCTTTGATATTACTAATAAAGATGAGGTATATGATGCTATCGACAGCTTACCCGAGGAATGGCGAAATATTGACATTCTAATTAACAATGCCGGACTTGCCTCAGGTTTAGACCCAATCTACGAGGGGGATTTAAACGATTGGGAAATAATGATTGATACAAATATTAAGGGATTGTTATATATATCCCGAAAAGTAACCAAAGGAATGATTGAGCGTCAGAAAGGTCAAATCATTAATATTGGATCTATTGCTGGTAGAGAAGTTTACCCGAGCGGAAATGTATATAATGCTACAAAGCATGCAGTAGATGCTATTACTAAAGCAATGCGGATAGATTTGTTAAAATATAAAATACGAGTTTCGCAAGTTGCCCCCGGATTAGTTAAAACAGAGTTTTCTGAGGTTAGGTTTCACGGCGATACCGAAAGAGCCGAACAAGTATATCAGGGCTACGAACCATTGCAAGCAATAGATATTGCCGAAGCTGTGCATTTTGTTATTACTCGTCCCGAGCATGTTAATATCAACGATATGCTTATAATGCCAACGGCACAGGCAAACTCCTACAATATTGATAAAAAGATAGAAGAATTGTGGTAAAAATACCTGATTTTGCGAAAACTAAACATATCGAACTTATTGAGGTAGCTTTAGAGGCAGGGCAAGCAATAATGAATGTTTTCAATACTGATTTTGAGATTATTAATAAATCAGATAATAGTCCGGTAACAAAAGCCGATTTCGCTGCAAATGATATTATCTCAAGATATCTAAAAAAAACAAATATACCAATAATAAGTGAAGAAAATAGTGTACCATTATTTGATGAAAGAAAGAAATGGAAAGAGTTTTGGATTATTGACCCTTTAGATGGAACAAAAGAATTTATTAGAAAGGGGACTGATTTTACTGTTAATATTGCACGTGTTGTAGATAAAATCCCTATTGAAGCTTATATATATGCGCCTGCAACAAAAACATTATATTGGGCAGAAGAAAAGATTGGAGCATTTAAATATACTGAAAAATCTGGATTACAAGTACTGCCAATATCTAAACCCGCTCAAAAAAAGATTGTAGTTAGCAAATCGCACTATACCGATAGTACAAAACAGTTTATTAATATAGTAAATAAGCATCTCCCAAATATCGAAACTGTTCACATAGGAAGTTCGCTAAAGTTTTGCATAGTAGCCGAAGGTAATGCAATGCTATATCCACGAATTGGAAGTATTAATGAATGGGATATCGCTGCAGGAGATGCAATAGTTAGAGCAAGTGGGGCTCATACTATCAGTATAAATTCAAAATTGGAATTAATTTATAACTCTCACAATTTAAAAACCCCTGACTTTGTTGTGGGTACTGATATGGAGCTTAGTTCTAAAGTTGTAGATTTGTTTAGAAAAGCAATATCATTTTAAGTATCAACTTGTTACATTAACGAATACAGGCAACTAAATTATTATTTATATTGTCAATCTAAATAAATTGTTGTAACTTTCAGATTGAAAATATTAAATACAATACGCAATGCTTAATTATCGAAGTTTAGTATTTCTTTTATTAATTTTGTATTCCCTAAATACCTCATTATATGGGCAATACTCATTTATAGAAAATAAAAATCAATGGCATAAAAATGTACTTTATAAAATGCCTTTTGATGATGGAGCAATGTTTCTAGAAGAGAATTGTATTACCTTTAATTTTATGGACAGAAAGGAACATGATCACTCTATGGCTCATCATGGAGTGGAAGAGTCAGAAGACGAGCATATTATGCACTACCACGCATACAAGGTCCAATTTAAAAATGCAAATAAGGGTATTACCATAAAACCGGATAAACAAGAAAGCGATTATTGTAATTATTTTATCGGGAAAGATCCCCAAAATCATGCTTCGTATGTAAGAAAATATCAAAATGTTAAATATTGTGATATTTATAATAAAATTGATTTATTGTTTCAAGGAGGTATGTTTGGTGTAAAATACGATTTTCGCATATTACCCGGAGGTGATCCCACAAATATTAAAATGGTTTACGAAGGTGTTAATAATATTGAAATAGTTAATGGCGATTTAGTCGTTTATACTAGCGTAAACGAAGTTGTTGAATTGGCACCTGTTGTATATCAAATTATAAATGGCGATAGTATCAATATTGCTTGTAAATACAGATTAAAAAACAATGAACTTAGTTTTGAAATATTAGAACCTTATAATTACGAATACGAATTAGTAATAGACCCATCACTTGTATTTAGTACATACACAGGGAGCACTGGCGACAATTGGGGATTTACTGCCACATGGGATTATAACGACAATGTTTATTCAGGAGGAATAGTATTTGATGTTGGATACCCTACAAATACCGGTGCATTTCAGGTTAACTTTGCAGGAGGAGCTCCCCCCATTCCAGGAAATCCCTCTTATTACGGAAATGGTTGTGATGTCGGTATTATTAAATATAACGAAGACGGTACCCAGAGATTATTTGCAACATACATCGGTGGTACAGATGGAGAGGAAATGCCACATAGTTTAGTGGTAAACGAAAACAATGAATTGTTAATAATGGGAACCACCGGTTCCTCCGATTTTCCAACAACTTCAAATGCTTACGATCAAACATTTAATGGCGGAGAATATGTTATTTACGACAATGTGATAGCTTTTCCTAACGGAACTGATATATATGTATTAAAACTCTCGGAAGATGGTTCACAATTACTAGCTGGTACTTATATTGGTGGTTCTGCAAACGATGGTTTTAATTTCAAACACTATTACGGGCAGGTTAACCCCGACTATAATATAAACTGGGTAATGATGCATGGTAACGATTCTCTATATTATAATTACGCAGACGGAGCGCGTGGCGAAATAGTAGTTGATAATAAAGGATATGTATATGTTGGTACTAATACTTTTAGTAGTGATTTTCCTGAAGGCATGAATCAAGGTATTCAACAAAATTCAGGAGGGCAACAAGACGGTATAGTTTTTAAGCTAAATAAAGATTTATCACAAATGCTTTGGAGTACATATTTGGGGGGTAGCGAAGATGACGCTATTTACTCTATAGATTTAGGACCCACCTATGATGTATATGTTGCAGGGGGTACTGTTTCAAGTGATTTCCCAACTACTCCTAATGCTTACAATACTAATTTTAATGGCGGTACAACTGATGGATTTGTTGCCCATATAAACCAAGATGGTAATAACTTAATTGCATGTTCATATTTTGGGTCTGATCAATACGATCAAGCATATTTTGTAAGAACAGATGATCAAAATAATGTATTTATTTGTGGACAAACTGAAGCAAGTGGAAGTACACTTATTTACAATGCGGCATACAATAATCCAAATAGTGGACAGTTCATTGCAAAATTTTTGCCCGGATTAAGTGAATTGGAATGGTCAACTGTGTTTGGTACTGGTAGCGGCGAACCAAATATTTCAATTACAGCTTTTGCCGTTGATATTTGCAATAGAATATACTTAGCGGGGTGGGGAAGATTTTGGACGCAAAGTTATTATAACTCTAATATGGAGTTTTATAGTTGGGAAGATACTTTTGGAACAAAAGGAATGGATATTACTCCAGATGCAATTCAACCAGAAACTGATGGACAAGATTTTTACATTATGGTGTTAAATGAGGATGCATCTAATCTTGAATACGCAACATTTTTTGGAGAAGTACATTATTCAGGTTGCGGATATTCAGGGCACGACCATGTTGATGGTGGAACTTCACGTTTCGATAAAAAAGGACATATAATACAATCGGTTTGCGCAAGTTGTGGTGGCTGTCAGCAATTTCCTACAAGTCCCGGTGTTTGGAGCAACAATAACGGAGATGGTGTTAACTATAATAATTGTAATAATGCTGTCTTTAAAATTAGAATTATCGACAATTTAGCAGTAGCAAATTTTGACCCAATACCCGCAGGTTGTAGTCCTTATACTGTAGATTTTAATAATAATAGCCAGGGAACTGTATTTACATGGTATTTTGGCGATGGTTCTCAGAGTAACGAATATAACCCATCACACACTTATTCCGAGGGTGGTACTTACGAAGTTATGCTGGTGGTTGAAGACCCTGCAGCATGTAATATTGCAGATACAATGATTCGCGAAATCCAAATTATGGATGCAGGTGTAACTACGTTACCTGACCTTGAAGTTTGTCCAGGTCAAAATGTTGTCATAGGTCCTGATGGCGAATACGACAATAATACAAGCTTTAATTGGTTAGTTAGCGATGGATTAAACTCTTCTGTAATACAAAACCCTGTGGCTTCGCCATCTCAAACTACTACATATACTTTATTAGTAGAAGGATTATGTACCGATACTATTCATCAAACGGTTTATATTCTTGAACCTGAAGTAGATGTTTCGGTTTCTTTAGATACTCTTATTTGTGAAGGAGGAACAGCTTTTTTAAGTGCATCTAGTAACTCAAACGAAAATACTTTAGCGTGGTCAAGTTCTCCTAATTTTAATCCTGTTATTAGTACCCAAAATAGCATAAGTGTTTCACCTCAAAATACAACTACTTATTATGTGAGAGCTACAGAGCAATTATGCTTTACTACAGATGTAGCACAAGTAACTGTTAATGTTCATCAATTTGATTATAATATTACCCCCGATAAAATTATTTGCTATGGTGACCAAACAAATCTTAATATTACCAATCATAATAATCAGGATATTTTAAATTATAACTGGAGTCCTCAGTCTTCGATTGTAAGCGGACAAAATACAAATAGTATTGTAGTAAATCCCACAGAATTAACAACATATACAGTAACACTTACAAATCAAATAGGTTGTGTAACTGCAGCGGATGTAATTGTTGATATTGATGATTTACAAATAGGTCCTGCTAATATAACACCAATTTTATGTTATGGAGATTGTTCTTCTATTGTTGATATTAGTGCTGATGGAATTCCCCCATATCAATTTTCATGGGATAATGGAAATACGGGAAATACAGGAGAAAACTTGTGTGCCGGAGAATATCAAATAACTGTAACTGATAATTTAGGTTGTACTGCAACTGATAGTTATACAATTAATCAACCTGATTTGCTTGAAGCACAATTTGCAACAGTAATCCAGCCGGAATGTGATGGCATAGGTTATGGTAGTGCTACAGTAATCCCGCAAGGTGGAACTCCACCATATTCATATAATTGGCAATATGGAGGAACAAGCCAGACCAACACACAGTTACTTACTGGTATTAATATAGTAACAGTTACTGATGCTAATGGGTGCGATACGGTTATTGAAGTGGAAATGTTACCACCCGGAGATATGACTGCAGATATTACGAACTTAGAAGGAACGACTTGCTATGGTGATTGTGATGGGCAGATTAGTATTGAGGCAACTAGTGGTACTCCTCCATTTAATTATAATTGGTCTAATGGTGAACAAGGATATACCGTTACAGATTTGTGCAGTGGTCCATATATAGTAACTATTATTGACAGCGAGAATTGTGTAATACACAAGTATGCTTATGTAGTGGAACCTGATGAGCTAATTGTAAGTCCGGCTGAAGCAGGTGGAATAATGTGTTATGGCGAAACAACTGACATTACGGTTAATGTAGAAGGAGGAACTATGCCATACAATGTTGTCTGGTCAACTGGAGTAAATGAAAATACAATGAGTAACATGCCTGCCGGAAATTATTCTGTAACAGTAACCGATGCACATCTATGTGTTGATTCAGCAGAGATAAGTATTTTGCAACCAACAAAATTAGAAATAGATACAAGTATGAGAAATATGCTGTGTACTGGTAGGTGTAGTGGTGAAGCACGTGTATTCCCTGACGGAGGAACACCTCCATACAGTTACAATTGGTCGAATGGAGATAATAGCTCGGTTGCAGGAGAATTGTGTGAAGGAGCTTATACTGTTACTCTTACAGATGACAATGGATGTTCTATAACTGAATCGTTTTATATAATTAACGAAAATTATATTCCGCCGCTAGAAGCTTATGCCGATCCTCCAATTATATATTATGGACAATCTACTAATTTACATGCTATGCCTTACGATAGTACAAATACTTATCACTGGACTCCATCGGTATATTTAAATAATACTTCACATTCAAGTGTAACGTGTTCGCCAGATGAAGATATGGAGTATATAGTTGCAATAACTGATAAATATGGTTGTAGCAATATTGATACTGTTAATGTTAAACTAATGGAAGTTGTTTGTGGAGACCCATTTATATATATTCCAAATGCATTTACTCCCGATGGAGACGGAAATAATGACTATTTTAAACCGCTAGCTCCTCAAAGTTTACTTACCGATATGTATTTTGCAGTTTTTAATAGATGGGGTGAACTAGTTTACGAAAGTGATAATATTAATGATCAAGGCTGGGATGGAACTTATAAAGGAGAAATTCTTGCCCCTGATGTATTTGTCTTTTATTTTAAGGCTACATGCTTAAACCAACTGCAGTACGAGAAAAAAGGTAATGTAACTTTAATAAGGTAATTGAACTCAATTTGAAAACATTTGTTAATTAAACAGAATCAATATGTTTAAAACTTAAATTTCTTTAGAAAATGAAATATGATTTATTAGTAATTGGAAGCGGTCCCGGAGGTTATGTGGCTGCAATTAGAGCGTCTCAGCTTGGTATGAAAACAGCCGTTGTAGAACGTGCAGAATTAGGAGGTATTTGCTTGAATTGGGGATGTATTCCTACAAAAGCTTTGCTAAAAAGTGCCCAAGTTTTTAATTATCTAAAACATGCAGGCGATTATGGGATAGAGATAGAAGGTGCAGCTAATCCTAATTTTGAAAAAATTGTGGAGCGTAGCAGAAATGTTGCCAATGGAATGAGTAAAGGAATACAATTCTTATTTGGAAAAAATAAAATTGATGTAATAAACGGACATGGTAAATTGTTGGCTCAAGGAAAAGTACAAGTTACAAACCAAGATGGTAAAAGTAGTACAGTAGAAGCAAAAAATATTATTCTTGCAACAGGAGCTAGAAGTAAAGAATTGCCAGGATTAAAACAGGACGGAGAAAAAATTATTGGCTATCGCGAAGCAATGACTCTAAAAAAACAACCTCAAAGTCTGATAGTAGTAGGTTCAGGTGCTATAGGTGCCGAATTTGCATATTTTTATAATAGTATTGGTACACAAGTAACAATTGTAGAATATTTGCCAAATCTTGTTCCATTAGAAGATGAAGATGTAAGTAAGCAGCTAGAACGCTCTTTCAAAAAATCTAAAATTAAAGTTCTTACTAACACTGCAGTTAAAGGGGCAAAAGTAATTGGAGATAAAGTAGAGGTTTTGCTTGAAGGTAAGAAAGGTGAAGAAACGATAGAGGCTGATGTAGTTTTATCTGCAGTTGGTGTGGACACAAATATTGCGAATATTGGTTTAGAGGAACTTGGAGTTAAAACATACAGAGATAAAATTGTAGTTGATGATTATTATAAAACTAATATTGACGGAATTTATGCAATAGGAGATATCGTACATGGTCCTGCTCTTGCACACGTAGCATCTGCCGAAGGTATTTGTTGTGTCGAAAAAATTGCAGGTTTGGATGTTGAGCCAATTGATTATAATAATATTCCAAGTGCTGTTTATTCTGTGCCTGAAATTGCGTCTGTTGGGATTACCGAAAAACAAGCAATAGAGGCAGGTTACGAAATTAAAGTTGGTAAATTTCCATTCACAGCATCTGGTAAAGCTGCTGCTGCCGGAAGTAAGGAGGGGTTTATAAAGCTGATTTTTGACGCAAAACTTGGCGAATTGCTTGGGGCTCATTTTATTGGTGATAATGTAACCGAAATGATTTCCGAAATGGTTGTTGCAAAAAAACTTGAAGCTACAGCTCACGAAATTATTAAGAGCATTCATCCTCACCCATCAATGTCAGAGGCAATAATGGAGGCTGCAGCCGCAGCTTACGATGAGGTAATACATATTTAGAGATTATTTTAAAATAAAATGTTGTGGCTTTTGGCATGTATTTTTGCTGCAAAGCAAAGCAAAAAATCATGCCAAAAGTTCCCATTTTCAAAAAATGAAATTTGCTTTTACAATTCAATAAATGTAAGAGACGATTGCACTTCGAGTTAA
>JAQVOJ010000072.1 GCA_028702675.1 Bacteroidales bacterium | reverse complement strand
TTTCTGATATTAAAGAAATTCCTGATACATATTTAAAGATTCTTGCCAAAGAAATTGACGATCCCGCACTGATAAAAAGATTTGGCGATTAGTATTATTCTAATTTTACACATCAGTAAAACTTTTGGTTTATTAGAGTTTATAATTACTGAATACTTTTTTTTTTGACAATAACTTAATAAATAATTAAATTTGTACAAGAAATATTTATAATAATGAAAAATATTACAATTCCAATATTAAGCTTCCTGCTACTCTTAACAATTTCTTTTGTGCTATTTACCGGTTGTGGACAAACAGACACAGATATTGAACATGAAGCAATGCTTATAGGCAGTTGGTATCCTGTTGATACTGATGGCGACACCCTTGAGAGCTATAATGTTCCACAATATCATTTCAAAAAAAATAATGAAGGTTTTAGTCAAGGCAATAGTTCTGCAGAGGATGAGTTTAAATGGGAAGTTCGTAGAGGTCAGATTAAAATTTATTACGACAAAGCTCCTGAATATTATATTGGTTACGACAAATACAATTCACAAAGCTTAATGAGAATAAAAGAGATTACCGAAAATTGGTTTGAAGTAAGTCAGTTCTATAGCGATGGTTTCCAATCTGATCTTAAGTTTAATCGAATTATTGAAGAATAATTTTAGTTCTATATTTAAGGTTTTCCAATAGGTTTTTATTATCTTAGCTACGTTTTAATTTATTAATAATTTAAAGCTAATGATAATGAGAAATACACCCGTTGATGAGCAAATAATTGAAGATAAAATTGCACAATCAGGTTTAAATGATTTAGGTAAAGCCACTATAAGAGAGATAGTTGGGTTAGTCAATCAAATACAAGAAGCAAGTGGAGTAAAATTTTTACGAATGGAAATGGGAGTTCCAGGATTATTGCCAAGTGAGTACGGAACACAAGCAGAAATTGATGCCCTTAAAAGAGGTGTTGCCAGAGATTATCCTATGGTTGATGGTGTAAAAGAATTAAAAAATCAAGCTTCATTATTTGTGAAGAATTTTATGAACATTGACATTTCTCCCCAGTCATGTATCCCAACTGTTGGAAGTATGCAAGGAGGTTATGCAATTTTTCTCATCAATAACTTTCTTGATCCTAAAAAAGACACAGCACTATTTATCGATCCCGGATTTCCAGTACAAAAACAACAATTTAGAGTATTAGGACAAAAATACGAGAGTTTTGATGTATATAATTACAGAGGAGAAGCATTGCGAGAAAAACTGGAATCGTATCTAAAAAAGGGAAACATAAATTCCATAATTTATAGCAATCCAAATAATCCAACCTGGATATGCTTTACCGAACAAGAATTACAAATAATTGGAGATTTGTGTAACAAATATGATGTTATTGCAGTAGAAGACTTAGCATATTTCGGAATGGATTTTCGAAGAGATATTAGCACACCCGGAAAACCACCCTATCAAGTCTCTGTTGCTAATTATACTAAAAATTATGTATTATTAATTTCAAGTAGTAAAGCGTTTAGTTATGCTGGCCAAAGAATGGCAATTACATGTGTTGCAGATGAAATATACAATAAATCATATCCTTATCTTAAAGAAAGATTTGGAACAGATAAGTATGGATACACCCTTGTGCTTCGCATAATTTACAGCCTTAGTTCTGGAGCAACTCATTCTACACAATACGCCTTTGCTGCAATGCTTAAAGCTGCAAACGACGGACATTTTAATTTTGTAGAGAATGTTAAAGAATACGGAAAGAGAGCAGAAATAATGAAAAAACTTTTTACTGATGCAGGTTTTAAGATTGTATATAACAAAGATGTGGATTTAGAGCTTGCAGATGGATTCTATTTTACAATTCAATACCCTAATATGAGTGGCGATGAGCTTTTACGTGAGCTATTGCATTATGGAATTAGTGCAATAAGCTTAGACAATACCGGAAGCGAACACAAAGATGCACTTAGAGCATGCGTTTCACAAATTAGCTTAAATATGATGGATATGCTGCAAGAAAGACTTGATCAGTTTAAAAATGACCATATTTAATTAAACCACCGAATTTATACAGTTATTTTTATGATCTCAGAATCAGATATTAAAAAATGGCAATTGTGGCTCAAAGAATATGTAAATCAACATATTACAGGCGACCAAGATACTGATGTTAACATTAATATGAAATATCAGCATTCTCTTAAAGTTGCTAATAATGCAAGAGTTATTTGCCAAAACCTTAATATGAAAGATTCAGAGTGCCGTCTGGCTTATATTTGTGGACTTTTTCACGATATTGGCAGGTTCAGACAATATAAAGTATATCATACTTTTGTTGATTCACAATCAATATACCATGGGGAGCTTGGTGTGGATGTACTCGAAAAACTCAATATTCTTAAAGGCTTTAATAAAAAACATGCAAAAATTATTAAAGATGCTGTTTATAACCATGGATTGCTAAATATTTCGGATAGATTAAATGGAGATTATTTGTTGTTTACAAATATAATCCGCGATGCCGATAAACTTGATATTTATCGAATAGTTACAGATTATTACAGACATATCGAAACCCGAAATGTGGCTATTGAACTGGGCTTGTATAAAGGCGAAAAAGTTACCGAACAAATAATTACTGCACTCGAAAATGCCGAAGTGATACGAAAAGAAGAACTCATATATTTAAACGATTTTAAAATTCTGCAAATTAGTTGGATATTTGATCTAAACTTTGATATAACAAAAGAATTAATTTTAAAAAATAATTTTATCGATTTGATAATTAGCTCTATAGAAGGAGATAGTATTAGAGACAGAGTAAAACAAATAATTTACAAACATATAAATCATTAATAATTGAGAAATGAAAGCATTTAAAGCATATGATATAAGAGGCGCTTATCCCGAAGACATAAATGAAGAAATTGCATATAAAATTGGATATTTTTTACCCGAATTATTGAAAACGAAAAAGGTACTTGTAGGTAGAGACGTTAGAAATAGCAGCAATTCATTGTTTGATGCTCTAAGTAATGGTATTACCGATGCAGGTGCAGATGTTTATGATGCAGGACTTACAAGCACACCAATGATTTATTGGGCAACAGCAAAATTTGATTATTCTGCCTCAGTTCAAATTACAGCCTCTCACAACCCTTCTCACCATAACGGCATGAAAGTTAGTGGTAGAAATGCTTTGCCTATTGGTTATGATAATGGATTAAAATCCATTAAAGAATGGATTATAAACGGCAAAAGCACTCCTAAAATCGTTAAAGGACAGGTTTATAGCTTTAGTATTATTGAACAATATTTAGAGTTTATGCAA
Organism: Bacteroidales bacterium; assembly: GCA_028702675.1. Taxonomy (GTDB): domain Bacteria; phylum Bacteroidota; class Bacteroidia; order Bacteroidales; family ML635J-15; genus JAQVOJ01. The sequence continues at coordinate 10,843 of JAQVOJ010000072.1, read as the reverse complement.
AAATATGTCCATCCCCTACCCAATTATAACATTTGCCTAGATTGCAGTAATGGTATGGCGGCAGAAATAATTGATAAGCTTTTGCCCACAAGTGTACATTATATTAATAACACAAGAGACGGAAATTTTCCGGGACATGATCCCAATCCCTTAAATCCTAAAAATTTAAAAGATTTACAAACAGAAGTTCTGGCAAGAAAAGCAGATGTAGGAGTAATATTTGACGGAGATGCAGATAGAGTTATGTTTATTGACGAAAACGGAAAATTTATTTCTCCCGATCTTATCATAGCTGCAATGGGACACTACTTCCTCGAAAACAACAACAAAAAAATAAAAGTGATTCAAGATATTCGTACCAGTAAGGCTGTAGGCGAATATCTTGCCCCGATGGGCGCCGAAATATATATGTGGCGAGTAGGAAGAGCATTTGCGGCTCCTAAGCTCAAAGAAATTGACGGACTTTTTGGTGGTGAACTAGCAGGACATTATTATTTTAAAGACTTCTATTATTCCGATTCAGGAATTATGGCTTGTCTAATTGCACTTAAAATATTTTTCAAATTTAAACAAAAAGGAATCAGTCTTTCTAAACTAATTAAAAACATTAACCCTTATCATTCATCAGGCGAAATTAACTTTAGGATTGAAAACAAAAAGGACGCTATGGATGCAGTAAAAAGCTTTTTCTATTCAATTAATACTCCCGTAAAATTTTACGATTTTGATGGTTACAGATTAGACTATCCTGATTTCTGGCTAAATATACGACCCTCAAACACTGAACCTTACTTGCGTTTTATTACAGAAGCAGTTTCAATTGAAAAACTTAACGAAATAATTGAAAGTGTTGAGAGTATTATGAAAAAATTTGAATAGTAAACGTAATTAAAGTTTTTTCTCATGTTCTATGATAATTAAACAAAATGTTAGCACTTTTTGCATATTTATTTCTTGCCTTGTTTGTCTCCTTTACATGTTCAATAATGGAATCTGTTCTATTATCAACTACCCAATCGTTTCTAATTGTTAAATATACACATGGTAATAAATGGGCAAAATCATTTATAAATTTAAAAATTAGCATAGACAAACCTTTATCGGCAATATTATCTTTAAATACTGTTGCCCATACTATTGGTGCTGCGGGAGTTGGGGCTCAAGCAGTAAAGGTTTTTGGAGAGGTGTATTTTGGATTAGTATCTGCAATTCTTACAATTCTAATTTTAGTTATTACTGAAATTATTCCTAAAACCATAGGAGCAAATTATTGGAAAAACTTAACGAAAATATCCTTTTATACAATAAAGGGAATGATTATAATTACTTATCCCTTGGTATTAATTTCTGCAATAATAACTAAAGCATTATCAAATAAATCATCTAAGCACACTACAAGCCGCGAAGAAATTGCTGCTTTGGCAAGCATAGGTGCACAAGAAGGTTTGTTTTCGAATCAAGAAAACAAAATCCTACAGAATTTACTTAAACTTAAAAACCTTAAAGTAACTGAAATCATGACCCCCAGGGTTGTTGTTGCAATTGCCGACGAAAATTTAACCTTAAAAGAATTTTTACAAAACAAAAACTATTTAAAATTCTCCAGAATACCTGTGTATGCTGACAATGAAGAGAATATTACAGGATATGTAGTGCGTCAGAAAGTTTTAGAAGATTTAGCAGAAGATAAACATAAGCTTAAACTTAAAAACATTAAAAGAGAAATTGTAATAGTACCAGATACAATGGTTTTGTTCTCTGTTTGGGAAAAGCTTTTAGTTAAAAAAGAACATATTGCCCTTATTGTTGACGAATATGGCGGATTTGATGGTATTGTAACTATGGAGGACATAATTGAAACTCTTTTAGGACTCGAAATAGTTGATGAGAAAGATACTATTACAGATATGCAACAATATGCTCGCAAAAGATGGGAAAGAAGACAAGAAAAGTATAATCTTATTTCTAACGCAGAACAAATAAAAAAATAAACTGCTTTTATCGTCTAGTTTAATCACTAATAAAAGTGATAAATATGCTTTTTGATGTAAGATTTTTTTGTAATTTTACATCTGTTGATAGTTATAAATAACCACTAAAATTTTTATATTATGGATAAATTAAGATTTACTGTTTATGTTGCAGTGCTAGTATTTCTTTCATTTACCGCTAAATCACAAGATAATAATGTTGGAATTGGAACTAACACTCCAGAAGCATCGGCTATTTTAGAACTTAAATCGGACAATCAAGGACTATTGATTCCTCGTATAACTCTATCTGATTTAAATAATGCAAATCCGGTAGAAAGTCCTGCAATTGGCTTATTAATTTATAATGTTGGTGGCTCTATCGAAAATGGTTTCTATTACTGGAATGGTTCACAATGGGAGCTTTTAGGATCAGGCGAGAATCCAGTACAGCAATGTTATAATTTGCAAGAAGCTTACGATTGTGGCGGAGCTTCTTCAGGTGGGGTTATAAATACTCAGCCGGGTGCTCCGGTAATGATTAATTCTAGTGTTGATGCAAATCCTGCTTTACAAGTTGTACATTCAGGCAATGGAATTTGTCTATCGGCAGGTAACACTTCTGCATCAGGCTCTTATGCCGCAATTCAAGGAACAACTAACTCAAACACAAATAGTGCTGCAATATTCGGATTAACTTACGGAAATGGCTATGGAATTAGAGGAGATGTTGATGCCGGAAGCTCTGGAGAAGCCGCAGTTTATGGACAAAATAATAGAACTACAGGTGGACATGGAATTATGGGATTAGGAGTTAATGGCGTTGTAGGACAATCTAATGATGTTGATGGATTTGGATCTTATGGTTTTAACTATAGTGCTACCGACCCAGGAATTGGTACTTATGGAGGTGGAATTACCGGAATAGCCGGACAAAGTACAGATTTATCATTAAGTTACGGACTTTATAGCTACGACGATTGTGGTATTTATAACCACCTCGATGTAGGCGGAAATCTTTATGCAGGTGGTACAAAAAGCTTTAGAATTGATCACCCTAATGACCCTGACAATAAATTCCTCGTACATTTTAGCATTGAATCAAACGAAGTTTTAAACATTTACAGAGGTACTTCTGAACTCGACAATAACGGAATGGCAGAAATAGAACTACCAACCTATTTTGAAGATATTAATACGAATGTATCATATCAACTCACTCCTGTTGGGGCAGCTATGCCAAATCTTTTTGTAAGTAGTGAAATTAATAATAATAAGTTTAGTGTTGCCGGTGGAGTACCAGGTGCTAAAGTTTCGTGGACTATTGTCGCAGAAAGAAACGATAAATTATTACGCGAAAATCCCGAAATGAAAAATGATGAACCTACTAAAAAAGGCAGATACAAAAACAAGTATGTACATCCAAACTTATATATGAAAAATAATAAGGATGGATTTCTATTTAAAGAAAGTCCAAAAGAAAGTATTATCAATGCTAAAACTAAGAAAGAACAAAAAATAATTAATAATTAATATTTGTAGCAATGCTTAAACTAAAGTATATATATGCAATTTTATTTATTTTCTATTCGGGATTAATGCTATCTCAAGTTTTATACAACAATGGAAGACAAATTTATATTAACAGCGAAGCTCAAGTGTATCTTAATGGCAGTTTAACAAACGAATACGGGAATATTATTATAAGTCAAAACGATACTAATAATGCTGAAGTTCATATTTTAGGAGATTTAATTAATAATGACAAAATTAATGGACAGGGTATAATTTCATTACATGGTAATTGGACAAATAACTCAGATTTTCAGTGCAATCAAGGTACTGTTAATTTAGAATCAGCAGAACAAAATATTGGAGGAGACGAAGAAACAGTTTTTTTTAATCTAAATTTGCATGAAAATGGTCAAATTAGCTTGTCAAATTCCGTATATGTAACCGGAAGACTAAATTTAAAGTCATCCGTAATTAACACCCAAAACCACAGCCTTAATATTACAAACACCGATACAGCTTCATTACTAGTAAATGATGGATTTATTTGCTCATCTACCGGTGGTTATTTATCCCGAAAAACACAAACAAAAGGAAATTATTTATTCCCGCTTGGAAGTGATTTTGAATACCCCATTAAACGAAATATTATAATAAAACCCTCCATAGCTGAATTGTCAGAGTTCAATGCAAGGTTTGTTAATGTAAATCCTAATGATCAAGGTTATTACACTTCTTTACTTAATGATAGCATTGAATATGTTAACGACAAATATTTTCACTTAATAAATAGAATTAGTGGTGTAAGTAATGTTTCCCTTACAATGATTTATGAATCAGAAGACGGAGATTTTAATCATATTGCAAATTGGAGCTCTACTCCTAACCCTGCATGGAATTTGTTAAATGATAGTTATATTGACTCTTTGTCTATAGAAACAAATATTAGGATTGATGAAATATCTGATTTTTCAAATCCACAATTTGTATTTTGTTACAAAGGTTCAGCTCCTGCTGATAGCATACCTGAACCTGAACCAGAACCCGAACCGGAAGAACTCGAAAATATTATTATATACAATAGTTTTTCACCCAATGGCGATGGATTTAACGATACTTGGATTATAGATAATTGCCCTAACTGCAATGTAAAAGTTTATAATCGTAACGGGAATATTGTCTTTTCATCTGACGATAATTCTATATCATGGGACGGAAAATACAATAATAAAAAAGTGCCTGATGCAACATATTATTATATAATATCGCCAAGCAACAGCACCGAGATTATAAAAGGAAGTGTTACTATAATTCGTTAATTATGAAACAATTAGTATATGTATTATTCTTATTGATTTTATCAATGCAAATATCCGCTCAGCAATTACCACAACTTTCACTTAAGCATCAAAATGTGTTTATACTTAACCCTGCTGCTGCCGGACAGTCCGATAATAATGTTATCAACATTGTTCATCGAGAACAATGGGTAGGTTTCGACAATGCACCTTCAACATCTTTAATAAGTTATAATCAGAAGATTGGGCTTAGTAGCGGTGTGGGCGGTTTTCTAATAAGCGACAGAACATTTCCAACATCCCGATTAATAGTAAACCTATCATATGCTTACAGAATTGATATGAACGATTTAAGTTTGAGTTTTGGATTATCAGGATTAATTATGCAATACCGATTCAAAAATAGTGATTTAACTTATAAAGATATATTAGACCCAAGTTTAGAATTAAGGTCAGAACAAAAATGGAGACCTGAAGCCAGTTTCGGACTAATGCTACAAAGCAAAAGCTTTTACTTGCAATTTGCAATAAACCAACTTTTACAATCAAATTTTAATTCGTTTGCAGTAACAGATGAAGGTTTGATTAAAAACTCACGCTTGTTTTGTTTTAGTGGACAATATCATTTTTTCATGGATGCTCACAATTTTAGTCCCGGAATATTTATTAAATATGCTCCTAGCTCACCTGTTGAAAGTGATGTATCTATTGAGTATAATTATAATGAAAAAGTATTTGGTTCAATTGCTTACAGATGGGCTGATGCTCTGAACTTTAGTGTAGGATACAAATTCAATAGATTCAAATTAGCATACTCATTCGATATAATTACATCTTCTCTAAAAATATCAACAGCATCATCTCACGAAATTATGCTATCAATTGATATCTCAAAACATTCTGATGCTTCTGCTCCAAGTTTATACTAATATATTAATAAGGTTTAATATCGTTTTCATTAGCAGAACTGGTAAATATTGTTAATTTTGAAAATGAATTTTGAAAATTAGAGTATTATGGATATAATTTATTTAGCATCAGGATTAGTTGTAGGAGGACTTATTGCATGGTTTTTAGCAAAAAAGATTTATCACAAGCCTATTGATAATAGTATAATAGAAGATAATAAAACACTTAATTCTGAAAAATCAAGATTAGAAGGTCAATTGGTTTCCTTACAGAGTCAATACAACGAAAATAAATCTTATTTAGACAAGATACGAAGCGAGAATCAGACTTTGCGAGAAGAATTAGCCGGAAGTATTGCAACACATAAATCTTTGCAGGAAAAACTTGAGACACAACAGTCTGAAATAGTAAAACTTCAGGAAAAATTTTCGGCTACTTTCGAGAATTTGGCAAACAAAATATTTGAAGAAAAATCTAAAAAGTTTACCGAACAAAACTCGACAAAAATTGATACAATTCTAAAACCTTTAAACGAGAAGATAAAAGATTTTGAAAAGACAGTTCAGAATACATACGAAAAAGGCTTAAAAGAGAGGTCAGAGCTTCAAAATGAATTAAAGAATCTGAAAGAGCTTAATAAACAGATTAGCGAAGATGCTATAAACCTAACCAAAGCTCTTAAGGGAGAATCTAAAATACAAGGCGATTGGGGCGAAATGATACTTGAACGAATTTTAGAAAGTTCAGGATTATTAAAAGATACCCATTATAAAATGCAAGAAAATGTAAAAGACGAACAAGGAAAAAACCTTCGCCCCGATGCTATTATTTATTTACCTGATGATAAACACCTTTTAATAGATAGTAAAGTCTCGCTTGTAGCATACGAAAGAGTAATTAATTGCGAAGACAAGAACGAACAGGATAAATATCTAAAAGAGCATCTTGTTTCTGTTAAAAAGCATATTGATGAGCTAAGCTTAAAGTCGTATCAGAATTTGCCGGGTTTAAATTCACCGGAATACGTTCTTATGTTTATTCCTGTAGAAGCTTCGTTTGGAGTCGCATTTCAGTACGATAAAGGTTTATTCGATTATGCTTGGAAACGAAAAGTTGTAATTGTAAGTCCATCTACTTTAATTGCTACATTACTAACTATTAGCAGTATTTGGAAACAAGAATTACAAACACGTAATGCCATAGAAATAGCCGACCGTGGCGGAAAATTGTACGATAAATTTGTGGGCTTTATCGAAGATCTCAGAAGTTTAGGTAGCACAATTGAAAAGACTAAGAAAGAATACGACCAAGCAATGAATAAACTTAGCAGCGGTAGCGGAAATTTAATTGGTCAGGCCGAAAAACTTAGAAAACTTGGAGCCAAAGCAACAAAAGAATTACCCGAACAAATGAATTTTGACGAAATACCAGACTAATCAAGACTTGTTATTTGACTTTTGATTATTGATTGTTGTTTTTTCAAAAAAGTATCCAATATTTCAAATTCTTTTTCAAAATTTGGTGTAAATATGCCTTTATTAAGATTTTTACGAATATCAGCAAAACTCCAATATCTGGCTTCATCAATTTCACCATCTTCTAATTTAGGCACAATTTTTTTATAACAAATAAAAGAATAAACTAATTCTTTCTCTGTATCGCTTTCCCAAATATATTTTGTCATTGGTATCGCTTTAAAATCAGTCAAACCGGTTTCTTCTAAGGCTTCTCGTTTTAAGCTCTGATCAATAGTTTCTCCCCATGAAATATGTCCTCCTACCGATGTGTCCCATTTCCCGGGCTGAACCGTTTTTGTCAATGAACGCTTTTGCAAATACACTTGCCCATTCCCATTTAAAATATGTAAATGTATAACCGGATGTATGTATTCTTTACTACTATGTACTATGCTTCGTGGAGCTTTACCCAAAATCTTACCGTTTTTATCAACAATAGGAATAATCTCTTCAATAGAATTTGATATTTTATGTACTTTCCTTTTTGCTTTAATCCATTCAAGAAGCAAAATAATACCAAATAAAATATAAAATAGTCCTCCACTAATAAACGCCCATGCTTCTTTACTCATATACAAAGCCGACACAAACACGAGAATTGTATGTGCAAAAAACATCCAAAACATGATTTGCATACTAGCTTGCATTTGTTTTTCTTGTTCGCGAGTGAATTCAACACCTCGCAAATATCTACCGCTCATTTTAAGCAATAGATTATTACTCGAAAATGCCGAAACTCCTAAAAACAAAATCAAAATAACTCCAATAATGCCTGGTTTAAGTTTAAAGAAAACATCATTGTCAAGAATAATTGATACAGCTCCCATAGCAACAATCAGCATAGTATCAAAAAAAATAAACTTATCGAAACGATGTTGTATAAACCACATTACAGCCATTTCAACTACACCCACTCCTACTGCAACATACAACCCGATAAGTGTTCCCCATATTTCGTCGGCAGCTATAAATACAAATAAGGGTAATAACCCCGGAAGCAATGTTTTTATTAATTGTCTGATTTGCATAATGCAAAATTAAAAAAATCAATAATTGTTTTTATCAAAATAGTTTTAATATTATTACATGTATCCAATTAATAATTAAATTTGTTTTAAATATTTTAACTACATCTAATGACGGGATTGATTCAGTTGCTTTATCGCCACAGGTATATAATTGGGCTTATACTTGTCTTTGTATTTGTATTTTGTTCTCCAGAATTATTATATGCACGAGCCGGTGGTGGAGGTGGCAGTAGTAGTGGTAGTGGTAGTGGCGGAGATGGTCTTGGTGAATTGATTTTCTATATAATTTTACTAATACCTTTTCCCTACAATATAATTGTAATTGGAATTATTGTTGTACTATATTTTATTTTTAATAAAAAGCTAAAACAGCGATCTATATTCAATCAAATGCCCCAATTTGGGAATATGCCATCGGGCGAAAGCAAATCTTTAAGCGATTATAAAGCTGTAAATCCAAGTTTTAATCAGGATAAGTTTATTGAAAAGGTTAATACTGCTTTTGTCCAAATTCAAGAAGCATGGGCAAATAAAAACATCGACAAGGTGCGTAGATATATTAGTGATGGAATGTATCAGCGACTGAATACACAAATGAAAATGATGAATTTATTAAGTCAGCGAAATGAACTTAATAAGCTGAATATTAAAGCTATACATATAGACAAAGTAGAACAAGAAGGGACTTTTGATATAATTCATGTTGCAATAAGAGCTACAATAAGTGATAAGTTTATTTCCGATAAATTCCCAAGACTTAACTCCGGTGGATACGAAGAGTTTGTTGAGTACTGGTCATTTATTAAGAAAAATGGTATCGAAGAAAAAGATTTGTATTCTAATTACAATTGTCCTAATTGCGGTGGAGAACTTCCGAAAGAGGCAGGCGAGATTAGTAAATGTGAGCATTGCGGAACATTAACAAATAGTGGTGCATACGATTGGATATTGTCAGAAATTACACAAGCCTACGATTATGTTACTACAAAACCTATGCATGACCTTAGCCATAATCTTCGCGAAAGAATACAAGAGATTGCAAACGAAAATGAAGATTTTGCCACACAAATTATAGAAGATAAACTTAGCAATGGATACTTGCAAATTGAAACAGCAAAGGTTTATAGAAAACCTGAAATGATGAAGAGATTTGTTAGCAACGATTTGTATTCAAAATTGTCGATAGACATTGAAAGCACCTCCCCCTTTGTTTACAATAGAATTTACCTAAGTGATGTAACTTTAATAGGTGCTTTACAAAAAAATGAAAAAAATATTCTTGCTATATATGTTAAATCATCTTATCAAAGAGTCTCGATTAATAATGATAAGTTACAAATCCTTGACCCACAACTTAATACTAAAACCGAAATTGTATTATTCAGCAGAAATATTTTGGCAAGCGAAAACAAAGGTTCTCTTTATGCTCATCAATGCCCTTCGTGTGGAGCCCCTGTTCAAGACACTATTGATATGAATTGTGCTTATTGTGGCACCTTACTAAATAGCACCGAAAGAGAATGGATAATAACTGATATCCTTAGTTTAAATCAATATGTGGAGTATTTTAAAAACAATTCTAGCTTATTTACTGCAAAGATGAACCCTGCTAAAGTTGTGCAATCTCAAAAGGTTCGCGATTATGCGTTTAATAATATTCTGATTATGATAGCAGCTGATGGAGTATTTGATCTTCAAGAAATTGATTTTGCAAATAGTATTGCTCGTAATTGGGGATACAACACCAACAAAGTGCAGGGATTGATTGAAATGGCTCGAAATAAGCAACTCGTAATTCAAATGCCTGAAGACAAAAAAGATAGAGTTAAGATTTACAAACTAATGGTAAAAGCTGCTAAAATCGATAATAAAATTGTTGAAGAAGAACAACAGTTGATTGATTTTATTCGAGATAAGTATTTATAAGTTTTCACCACAGAGGCACAGAGGACACAGAGTTTTTAGTATTATTCGTGTACTTCGTGTCTTAGTGGTTGTTTCAGTTTCTGATACGTTTTTAATAGTTTTCACCACAGAAGCACAGAGGTCACAGAGCTTTTAGTATTCTTCGTGTACTTCGTATCTTAGTGGTTGTTTCAGTTTCTGATACGTTTATATTAGTTTTTACCACAGAGGCACAGAGGACACAGAGCTTTTAGTATTCTTCGTGTACTTCGTGTCTTAGTGGTTGTTTCAGTTTCTGATACGTTTATATTAGTTTTCACCACAGAGGACCAGAGGACACAGAGCTTTTAGTATTCTTCGTGTACTTCGTGTCTTAGTGGTTGTTTCAGTTTCTGATACGTTTTTAATAGTTTTCACCACAGAGGCACAGAGGCCACAGAGCTTTTAGTATTCTTCGTGTACTTCGTGTCTTAGTGGTTATTTCAGTTTCTGATACGTTTATATTAGTTTTTACCACAGAGGCACAGAGGCCACAGAGCTTTTAGTATTCTTCGTGTACTTCGTGTCTTAGTGGTTATTTCAGTTTCTGATACGTTTATATAAGTTATCACCACAGAGGCACAGAGGACACAGAGTTTTTAGTATTCTTCGTGTACTTCGTGTCTTAGTGGTTGTTTCAGTTTCTGATACGTTTATATAAGTTA
>JAQVOJ010000071.1 GCA_028702675.1 Bacteroidales bacterium | reverse complement strand
CAATCTATAAACGCATTGCTTAATGGAGTAAATTTAATTTATTCGAGAACTACCGGTGAAAAAAAGGGGACAAGTATTAAGAGCTATATTCAGGTATTGAAAATAGCATTTTATGTTATTGCAGCCATCATTGCTTTAAGTCTCTTACTAAATAAAAATGTTGGATACTTTCTTACCGGAATGGGAGCAATGGCAGCTGTACTAATGTTAATTTTTCAAGATACTATTCTTGGTTTGGTTGCTGGTGTGCAGATTAGCGGAAACGATATGTTGCGGATAGGTGATTGGATATCAATGCCTTCAAGAAACGCCGATGGAGTAGTAACTGATATCTCATTACATACTGTTAAAGTACAAAATTGGGATAAAACTATTGCTACTATACCTACTTATGCCTTAGTAAAAGAATCGTACAACAATTGGCGAGGAATGGAAGAAAGCGGTGTGAGACGTATTTGCAGAAGTTTACATCTTGATATGAATAGTGTTCATTTCTGTACATCTGAAGAATTAAAGAAATTTTCTAAAATTCATCGTATTAAAGATTATGTAGCTAATAAAGAGCAAGAGTTAAAAGAGTTTAATGAGAAGAATAATATTGACGGTAGTGTTGTAGTAAATGGCAGAAGGCAAACCAATTTGGGTGTGTTCAGAAAGTATCTGGAAGCTTATTTGCGAAATAACCCAAATATCAGCGAAGATATGACTCTTATGGTACGCCAACTCGAGCCAACAGAGACTGGTATTCCGATGCAGATTTATGTTTTCAGTAAAGTCCAGGCGTGGGTTGATTACGAAGGTATTCAGAGCGATATTTTTGATCATATACTTTCAGTGGTTCCTGAATTTAATTTACGAGTTTTCCAAAACCCAACGGGTGCAGATTTTTCAAAATTGAGTAAGTAAATATGGCACAAGAAACTGTATTTATTGTAATAATGGCTGCTTATTTAGGGCTATTAATACTTTGGGGAGTATTTCAAGGTCGTAAAGTAAAATCTTCGAGCGATTATGCAATTGCCGGTCGAAAATTACCGGGATGGGTGGCAGCTTTAAGCGAGAGAGCTACTGGAGAATCGTCATGGGCACTACTTGGTTTGCCCGGAGCCGCATATGCTACAGGACTAGTTGAAATTTGGACAGCTATCGGATGTCTTTCAGGTATTATTACTGCTTGGGTATTACTGGCTTGGAGATTAAGGCGTGCAGCAGCAGAATATAATGTAAATACATTTACTCAGTTTATTAGTTGTAAACATGGCGAACTTGCAAACACTATCAGACTTACAGGTAGTATCACAATAGTATTGGTTTTTTTCTTCTATGTAGCAGCTCAGTTTTTAGGTGGTGGAAAAAGTTTGGAATCTATGTTTGGTATTTCTCCTGTAACCGGTATGTTGATAACTGTTGCTATTATTGTTCCATACACAATTTATGGCGGTTTACAATCTGTAGTTTATACTGACGTAATTCAGGCTATTATTATGATTATCACCTTAGTTTTAGGACCTATATTTGGCATAAAATATCTAATGGATAACCCCGATATTTATGCTGCAAATATTGGTATTGCTCTTGACAAAGCATCCGAAGCCGGAAATTACGGGTATAATTCAATATTTGGAGGAGCAAAAGGCTTTGGTGCAGGAATTATGATTGCAACAGGATTTAGTTGGTTCTTTGGTTATCTTGGCGGACAACCTCAACTATCGATGCGTTTTATGGCAATAAGAGATGATAAGCAAGCAAAAAGAGCGAGAAATATTGGCGTAATATGGACTGTATTTGCATATGTTGGCGCATTGACTTTAGGATGGATTGGAATTGCTATTTTTGGACCAAACGGTTTAAGTGACGCCGAACAAGTGATGCCAGAAGTTATTATGAGAGTTTTCCCTGCAGGAATTGCAGCATTGCTTATAACTGGTGCTATAGCCGCAATGATTAGTACAGCAGACTCTTTGCTTATATTGTCTTCAACAGAATTGTCGGAAAACCTTATTGCACCTTTGACAAAATCAAAAATAAATCCACAAAAATCATTAAAACTTTCTAGACTGATTACAGCAGGATTAGCATTAATTGCAACTCTTATAGCTTATATTGTATATCGTGCCGGTGCCGATAATATTTTCAGCCTTGTAGGATATGTATGGGCTTTTATAGGCTGTCCTTATTCTGTAGTAATTCTTCTTACTCTTTTTTGGAAAAAATATCACGGTAGAGCTGCGGTAATTACAATAATAGGAGGAATGCTTTTTACAGTAGTTTGGATAGCCACCGGAATGGATACTATTATTACCAGTCGTATTATTACTTTCTTTTTCTCTCTGCTTCTTGCTATTATTGCAGGTGTAGCTGTTCCTAAGGCTATTGCCAAACAAAATCAATAATAAATCTGTTACTCTTATAAATTGCATAAAAAGTGAAGAGTTTAATTTTAATATTATTGATTATGAGTGCTATACACGGTTTTTCACAGGATGATAAATACGAGTTAAAACCATTAAATAGTTTTGAGAAAAAGGTAATTATTGATAAAGGAACAGAACACCCGTTCACAGGTAAGTATTGGAATCATTTTGAGGATGGAGTTTATACTTGTCGCCAATGTGGAGCAGAGCTTTATAAATCGTCGAGCAAATTTGATTCGCATTGTGGCTGGCCTAGTTTCGATGATGAAATTGAGGGAGCTGTAAAAAGAATTCCGGACAAAGATGGTGTAAGAACAGAGATTGTTTGTACTAAATGTGGAGGGCATTTAGGACACGTATTTATAGGAGAGGGGTTTACACAAAAAAATACACGGCATTGTGTAAACAGTGTATCCATTAATTTTATTCCTGAAGCGAAATAGCATTAATGGATAATATTCTTATTTATAGGCGTTTAGAATTTATAGCTTAAGCCTAAGCCAAACATTTCTTTAAGTTGAGTACGTGGACCATTATAATCAGCAATACCGTCGCCGTCTTTATCAATTGGTATGCGAATATCATCATCATAAATTAGCATAAAGAATACGCTGGCACTTATATAATCATTAACTTTAAGGGACAATAAGCTTTCCCAGTTAACATCAATGTTTCCCGGTTTATTAAGATAATTTGTAAATAAATCAATTTTGGTTTGAAAACCTATGTTTTTCATAATATCTACTTTGTAAGCTGCTTTAATATATGCTCCAAATTCAAACCTTATATTTTTACCAGGTTCTACTCCATAAGCACCTATTGATGACAAGTAAGGGGAGCTTAAAAAAGTAGTTTTACCAGTTAACGGAGAAATAAGTACAGTAAGATTATCATTAGGTTTGTAATCCATACCAATTGCAATATTCAAATAGCCGGGTGCCATAAAGTCTGAGATTTTATTAGCATCGCCGGGTTTTTGATAACCTGTTGCAAACTGAGATTTAAAGCTTACCAAGCCGGAATAATACCAATGTTCAAAAGCATATTGTCCATATTTGGAGCTAATTTCTATCTTATCATCGCTTTTCATAATATCTCCTTCTCCTTGTTTTAATAGACCGTAGCCTAAATCAATGGTGTTGTCCCAAGTCATGCGATTTTTCTTATAATTTGCAAACAAGTTTACAAATCCAACTCCAGAAAGAGAATTTTCGCCACCGGCAGCCCAATTATGTAAGGTAACTTGAGTAAAGTTTAGTGTTACTAATCCACCTTTTTTCCATCCTTCTTCTTTTTTATTTGCTTCAACTTGAGCAAATGAAATTGTACTAATAAAACAAATTATTAATAGCAAAGCAATTTTATTCATTTTCATACGTATTAGTTTTACTTAATTATTAAATTTGTGTTAATTATTAAATTATTAATTATAATACAAACATATAAAATTATAAAAAGTTTATGAGATATTTTACATTAATCTTAATATTTTTATTACCTATTTTTTTACAAGCCCAATCTGAAGAGTTTTTAAATGGGGTTGATGATTTACTGGAGCATTTTGTTACAGATGGCTATGCAGTTTTAGACCATGGAGGTAATTTTACTAATCAAGAAAGTGTAATATTCCCAAATTATTCTGTGTTTGAGGCAGGCGAAAAATACTCTTTAATTGTTTTAGTCGAAGACTGTTATTCATGTCCGCTTGTTTCAAGATTTGTTTACGAAGATGGGAGTATTGCTAACATAAAGATGAAGATTTCGAGGAATAGTGGACTTACATTTGCTCAGTATCATTTTATTGAGCCAAAAACTATTAAAGGAGAGTTCGAAGTGCAGGTTGATACTCGAAGCAAATACTATACTTATATGATTCTCATAAAAAAATAGCAGATCATAGTTTTACTGGACGCATTAAGTTTTAAAAGTATTTAGTTTTTTCTTCTAATTAGGTCAACAATTACCAATAAGTGTGTTGCAACACCAATAGTAAAAATACTCCATGCAAAATTATCAGGAATAAATGTGGCAGCTTTTTCTATTATGTCAATGCTACTTCCCCCCCCGAGTAATTGCCAAATATTAAAATCAGTAAGCATAAATTGAAGATAATCTTTAGTGTATGCTCCGATTACAATTAATGCACCAATTATAAGAAATATCCAATGATAGGCTTTAAATCTAATATTTTCTTTTTTTGTAATAACAACAATGGCAAGAATAATCATTGAAAGAGAATTGATTATTGGCGCAATAACAGGACCTACCCAAGTAAAAGGTAATAAGAATAATATATCCCAAACCAGTAGGTTTTGTGGCCATCCTAAGAATACATATAAAAAAACGTAATAGAATATGTCCCAAATTGCAAACGCATATATAAACCATGCAAAAGCTTGAATAAACCGTTTATCGGCTACTAAGGCTATGCTAACAAGAAGAAGCATTGTTGCAAATTCACGAGATATTTCAACCATTGCAATGTCGCTGCCAATCAACTTTAGAGGAAACAAGAATCCTTCTGGATAATAAATCTTTCTGATATAGATAACAACTGCTGCTTCAATCATTGCAAAAGCAATAGCAAATAATCCAATCCATATCCATTTATGAACTGATTGTTTATTAAAAATCATACTAATAAGATTAAGATTTGACTATTAAACGTACAGAAATACAAATTGTTATTGTTAAAATAAAAAAGAGTGGACATTAAGAAATCCACTCTTTTTTGTGACTGATCGGAGGCTCGAACTCCGGACCCTCTGCTTAAAAGGCAGATGCTCTACCTGCTGAGCTAATCAGTCATCCTTTTTCCCTCAAATGGGACTGCAAATATAAAAGTTAACATTTAAAAATCCCAAATAAATTCTAATAAATTTATAATTGTTTTTTATTTGATATAAAAGCCTGAAATACAAAATGATAAAAAGCTTATTAACAAATTTAAATTAAATTAACAGCAGAAATATTAAAATTGCAGATATCAAACTAAGACAAATGAAGCTCATTTTTCAATTTTGAAAAAAAAAACCGCCTTTCGACGGTTTTTAATAAGTTATTAATTGGCTTGATTAATTATATCGATTATCTCAATACCTTTTTTAATTGCTTCTTCGTTTAGTGGTAAAAGCTTGTGATGTCTTTCTGGTAATGATTTTTTAAGACCGGCCATAACATTTTCTAACTTAACTATGGGTTTCATTTTAAGGAATCCACCAAGAACAATCATATTAAAAATCTTTTGATTTCCCATTTCGCCTGCTGTTTTAGTTGCATCAACTTTACAAACAGTAATATCTTTTCTTTCGGGATGTCTTGTTATACCGTTTGGGTCATATATAAGCAAACCTCCTGGTTTAACCATACTTTCAAATTTATCCATCGATGGTTGGTTAAGAATGATTGCAGTATCGTATTTAAATAAAATAGGAGAGCTAATACGATGATCGCTAATAATAACGGTAACGTTAGATGTACCGCCACGCATTTCAGGTCCGTATGATGGCATCCAACTTACGTCTTGTCCTTGCATAAGTCCGGAATAGGCTAAGATTTTTCCCATCGAGAGAACTCCTTGACCACCAAAACCGGCTATAATTATTTCTTCAGTCATATCTATAAATTTTAATTATTTCTCAACTAATTTACCGTCCACTTTAATATCGCCAAGCTTATAAAACGGGAACATGTTTTCTTCCATCCATTCGTTAGCTTTAACGGGGGGCATCTTCCACCCGGAGTTACAGTTTGAAACTATTTCTACGAAAGAAACACCTTTACCAGCTTTTTGATTTTCAAATGCTTGACGAATTGCTTTTTTAGCTCTTCGAACATTTCGTGGAGTATGAACAGAATGACGAGTAACAAAGTATGTTCCTGCCAATTGGGCAACAAGCTCTGTCATTTTTATTGGATTACCCATCATAGAAACATCTCTCCCGAAAGGGCTAGTAGATGAAGCCATTCCCTCAAGAGTTGTAGGAGCCATTTGTCCACCTGTCATACCATATATACCATTATTTATAAAGAAAATGCATATATTTTCGCCACGGTTACAAGAGTGAATTGTTTCGGCAGTACCAATAGCAGCAAGGTCTCCATCTCCTTGGTAAGTAAATACGTATTTATCGGGCATTACCCTTTTAATACCGGTTGCTACGGCAGGAGCTCTACCGTGAGCAGCTTCTTGCATGTCTATATCCATATAGTTATACATTAATACAGAGCAGCCTACGGGTGTTACGCCTACTGTTTGTTCTTGAATTCCCATTTCTTCTATAACTTCAGCAATAAGCCTGTGAGCTGTTCCGTGTCCGCAGCCAGGGCAATAGTGAAGTTCGTTAGGGGTCATTACCTTTGTACGTGAATATACAAGGTTTTCTTCTTTGATTATATCTTGAAGTGTTATTTCTGCCATGATTTTAACCTCCTATTAATTTTTGTTCTAACGCAATTACAATATCTTCCGGAGCAGGAATCATTCCACCTTGTCTTCCGTAAAACTCTACTGGTTTACGTCCGTTTACTGCAAGTCTGATATCTTCAACCATTTGTCCTGCACTCATTTCTACCGACATAAAGCCTTTAACTTTATCTGCTAATTTCGAAATTATTGGAGTAGGGAATGGGAATAATGTAATAGGACGAATTAATCCTACTTTTATTCCTTTTGCTCTTGCTTCTTCCATTGCGTTCATGCAAATACGAGCAACCGAACCGTAAGCAACTAAAATATAGTCAGCATCATCGGTATTTAAAGCTTCGTATTTAATTTCGTTTTCTTGAATTTCTTGATACTTTTTAATAAGCTTTTGATTAAAAGCTTCTTGTTTTGCAGCTATTAATTCAAGAGAAGTAATAATGTTTCTTTCGCGGGATTTTGGTTTACCGGTTGTTGCCCATGGGTATTTGTTAATTATTTCTTCGGGTGTAAACCGTTTTTTCTGTGGTTTAAGTTCCACCTTTTCCATCATTTGTCCGATTATCCCGTCAGAAAGTATCATTACAGGATTTCGATATTTAAAAGCTAAATCGTATCCGGTTTCGATAAAATCTGCCATTTCTTGTACCGAAGCTGGAGCTAAAACTATTAATCTATAGTCTCCATGCCCGCCACCTTTAGTTGCTTGAAAATAATCACATTGTCCGGGTTGAATTGTTCCTAATCCGGGTCCTCCTCTAACTACATTAACTATAACACAAGGTAATTCAGAACCGGCAATATATGAAATACCTTCCATTTTAAGGCTAATTCCGGGGCTTGATGACGAAGTCATTACTTTTCGTCCTGTTCCGGCAGCACCATATACCATATTAATTGCTGCAAGTTCACTTTCTGCCTGAAGTACTACCATACCTGTACGTTCATGTGGTTTTTCACTCATAAGGTATTCGATAACTTCAGATTGTGGGGTTATGGGATACCCAAAATAGGCGTCCACACCCTCGCGAATAGCCGCTTCGGCTATCGCTTCGTTTCCTTTCATTAATCTGAGTTCTTTATCCATTTTTGAAAATCTCCTGATTATTAATTTATTTACGCTACTTTTACTTTATATACTGAAATTACTCCATCCGGACAAACAATAGCACAATTACTGCAGCCTATACAGGCTTCCGGATTTTTCATTTCGGCATAATTATAACCTTTTTTGTTTACTTCGGCAGCTAGCCCTAATACATCTTGAGGACAAGCGGGAATACAAACTCCGCATCCTTTGCAGCGTTCTGTATCAACTACTACTGCACCTCTTATTTTTGCCATAACTTATTGTATTTTAATTTGTATTAAATAATTCTTTTCAAAGGTAAAAAAAAAGCTTAAAAACAAAAATGATATTAAACAGATTATAATAAGTCTTATTTTTTGTCTTATAACTCATTGAAAAATAAAAATTTAAGCCATTTATTTAAAGTATTACAATTTAGATTCAACTAATTCGAGTATTTGGTTTTCGGTTATCGACGCTTGTTTTTCAATTTCAATTGCCTCTTTTAAAACCTTATTAACAAATTCTTTGTCCTCAAAATCTTTTGTGTTTATTTTTACGTTTAAGAATGCACCCATAACTCCGGCTTTTGCTGCTAATGCACCAACACCAGCATCACTAATTGAGGCATGTAAACCTGTTGTTGCCATAGCTTTCATAACCTCCATAGATTCGAAACAGATTTTCATAGTTTTTAAAGGTATTTCTATTGCGTATTTTGTAGCTTCGTGTATTGCTTGCTTGCGTGCTTCTTTTTCTTCGTCATTACTTTTGGGTAAACCATATGCTTCCATTATTTTATTAAAAGCATTTGTGTCTTCGTCAACCATCTTAAGTAATAAATCATGATAATATTTCCCTTTTTCTGCCCAGTCGCTGTATTCTTCCCATCTGTTGTCGTGCCGATATTTATGGGCTGTAAGATTTGCTACCATGGTTCCCAAAGCTGCTCCTAAAGCTCCCATATAAGCAGCAATTGAGCCTCCACCAGGTGCAGGAGCATCGCTAGCGGTAGTATGACAGAATTTTACCAAATCCATATCAATTAGTTTATCTGTTTCATCTTCAAGCATGTACTCAATAATTTTCTTTTTAGGATCGAAAGGTCCGAGTTCGTCTAATCCTAATGATTTTACAGCAATTTTAATTATTTCGGTATCAGATATTCCTGTAGAACGTTTTTGTTTTTTTAAGAAATATTTACCTGCATCTAAAATTGCCTGAAGTGGCATGATACCAACAAGTTCCGAGCCGGTTACTCTTAAACCGTGTGCTTGTGCTCTTTCACAAACCGTATCGAAAGCTATGTGAACAGGCGTGATAGAAATATCGGTTAAGTTCATCGAGATTTGTGCAACTCCATATTCTTCAATATACCAGCCAATTGCTTTAACAGATTTTAATAAACCCGGTTCATATACAGGTTTACCATTAGAATCAAGAACCTTTTTACCTGTTATGGGGTGCCCTTCACGTTTTACTCTACCACGTTCGCGAACATCAAAAGCTATTGAATTTGCTCTATGTATAGATGTGGTATTTAAATTAATATTATATGCTACCAGAAAATTTCGTGCACCAACAGCTGTAGCCCCTGTATGAGCAACGGAGCTATTCCATTCGGCAGGTCCAAAGTCAGGTTTCCACTCGTCTGTTATTAGTCTTTTTTTGAGTGCTTCGTACTCGCCAGAACGGCAGTTTGCTAAATTTCTACGTTTTTCGGTAAATGCGGCAAATTCATAGCAATATATTGGAATATTGAGTTCTTCACCAATGCGTTTAGCAAGTTTTCGGGCATATTCAACAGTTTCTTCCATCGAAATATTAGATACTGGTACTAACGGACATACGTCTGTAGCCCCAAAACGGGGATGGGCTCCCGTATGTTTACTCATATCAATTGTTTCAGAGGCTTTTTTTACAGCTCTAAAAGCTGCTTCACAAACTTCGTCGGGTGTTCCTACAAATGTTACTACAGTTCTATTGGTAGCATGTCCTGGATCAACGTCCAATAGTTTTACACCTTCAACTCTTTCAATTTCGTCTGTTATTTTCTTTATTACTGATAAGTCTCTGCCTTCGCTAAAATTTGGCACACATTCAATTATCTGTTTCATATCATTTATAATTTTATATTTTGATTACAAATTAACAAAGAAAAAATTAGATTATTATAAAAGACTGTTTTAAAAAATATGACAATGTACTTAACAAAGAATTATTATGATTTTTGGAATATGTGCCGAAGATTTTTAAAAGAGAAGCGGATATTTTATTGCACTTATAATAAAATGAATAGTGTCTTGATTGAAAAATGAGAATCTTGGATTTGTTTTTCGGAGTTTTTTTTAAAAAAATGCATTAGTAGAGTTCTCTTTTTTAGGGAATGAGCTAATAATTCTGTGTAAGTATATTTAAACATTATCTATTACTTAATAAAATAT
Source organism: Bacteroidales bacterium (assembly GCA_028702675.1). Taxonomy (GTDB): domain Bacteria; phylum Bacteroidota; class Bacteroidia; order Bacteroidales; family ML635J-15; genus JAQVOJ01. The sequence goes on along the minus strand of JAQVOJ010000071.1, from coordinate 3,921 downwards.
AATTATATCTTCGATAGTGAAATAAAAATACTATGTAATATTGCTCAAAATAGATTTACGTAATTAGAGAAGTTGTTATAATTAATACAAATATTAATATTTAATATGCATTTGCAAACATATTAATTGCAATCTAATTAAAAATAGAAAGATTTTGAGTAGTATATTATTTAGAATAAGAGTGGATGAATAATAAACTTTATAAAATTTATGCAGCTAACTTATTGATATATAATTTAATAAAACTTCGAAATCTATCAAAGCAATGTTACACAAATGCTTGGAAAGTTATTATAGATTACTCCTCCGCCTACAACAACAAAATCTTTGAAATACACTTTATTGCCTGATTTACCTTTTTCTTTTAATGATTCTAAAGCCTCCTCATTGTCTCTCAAACTATTTCCTTCAACTTTAAACGAGTTTATTTCTCCATTATCGTTTTCAATTTCAAAAGTAAAACTCTCTACTTTATACATAAAATAATAAGCAAAGGCAGAACCAGGGTCATCTGACATTGAAGCAATTATGGATTTACTCAATAAAAGACCCATATGTACTTGTGAGTTTTGCTTAAGCTTAAGTCCAGAAAAAGAAATCACAGGCTTTGGTGCGTATAAAACCCTGAAACTTGAGTTACCTATTTTTCGATTTTTATGAAAAAGATTTATTGTAACAATACTCCCTGCATTAGGATCAATGTCATATACCACATATAGAGAAGGTGTGTCTGTGGTTTTAATTTTTGCTCCTTCAACTTCAACATTTATTTCACTCATGTCGTAATTGGAAACAACCACTTTTATTGGATTATCAACCCCAAAATAAACTATGTTTTCTTTTACATTGGCGATTAAATAATCAACATTTTCAATATTATTATTTTCTTGAGCAAGAAGTGTAAAACAAGAAATAATAAGGATACCGGAAATTAGAATAAGATTTTTCATCATTTATTTAGTTTTTAGTTAAGTACAATAGAAATAATTATTAATGAACTACATAATTAATGCTCAATGTTTAATCCAAACTACCAAACACTTTTTTCAATAAATCAGTAACACGTGCAACGGGGTCTTTTCTAATTTTTGTTTCTTCTAATGCTACTTTTTTATAGATACCGTCAAGTGCTTTTTGTGTAACATATTCATTTAGATCTGTTTCAATTTTTTCACCGCCTGTAACAAGAATAGCTTTATTATATGCTTCAATCAGGGGGGTCCAGTATTTTGTTAACATAACTTTCTCAGTTGCTTCAGATACAATAGGGTAAAACTTGTTGTGTAGTTGCCCCGATGTTGTTTTTACTAAATAGTCGGTAGCTGCTCTTTCGTCTCCTTTGAGTATTCCCCATGCATCTCTAATTGTCATTGCTGTTATTGCATTTACAAATACTGTAGTTGCTTCTTTACTGGCTTCTTCGGCAGCCCTGTTTAAGGTTTCTTCAAACTTTGTAACCTGATTGTTTAACCCAAGTTTAAGAGCTGTTTGTTTTACTTTAATTGCTTCTTCGGGAAACGGAATTTTTACAAGAGGGTCTTTATAAAAACCATTGGTGCTTGACAAATTTGCAACTGTCTTTTTGGTACCGGTTGTTAGAGCTTCTTTAAGCCCTGCAATAACTTCAGTTTCGGTTAAAGAATTTGTTTGATTATTCGTATTTGCTTCTTGCAGAATACTTTGCAGCTCGGTGCACGATGTGCCTAAAATTAAGGAAATAACCAATATGGCTAAGCTGTTTTTAAGTTTTGACTTCATATTTTTCATGTTTTTTGGTTTCATTTAAATATATGTTAAAAGTATAAATTAAGCTCATAAATGTTATAAAACAATATAATTTTACAAATATAATATTTTTATCTTATATTTTTTTTGTATTTTGCAATAGCGTTTGATTGAAGAAAATAAATTTTTTTTAACTAAAATAATTAATGCTATGAGTACAATTTTTAGCTTATTTAAAAGAGTTATAGTATTGGTTTTTGCAATGTTTTTATTTGGTATAAATAGTTTTGCACAAACCGCTACTAATGGCGACTTTGAGTCATGGACAGGAGGCGTTCCTGATGCATGGACTTTAAATTCTCAAGGTACTGATGCTGTAATATATTCGCAAGGAGTTGGCGAAGGAATTACAGGTGATGCCTTAGAAATAATTGCACACAGCGACGTTACAGATTACGATGGTAACTTTTATACAGACGTAACTGATATCGAAGCCGGTAATTATTATGACGTCTCGGTTTCGATAAAATCGAACGACGATCTGATTAAAATTAGATACTATGGTTTGCAGTGGCTTAATGCAAGCGATAATCCTATCGGGAGTGCAATTTATGAATTTAGTACTAACCCTGATACCGAGGATACCTGGTTGGAATTTGCATTAAGCCAAAACCCTCTGTTGGCACCAACCGGTGCTGTTAAGTTACGGGTTAATTTTAGAGTATTTAATAATTCTACTGCCAACTGGGATGTAAGTAGTATTTTGCTTGATGATTTTACAGTAGTTGAGCATGCTTTTATTGATCCCGGACGTACTGAAACTGATGTAACTCAAGACCCCGGACAAACAGGAGGCTTACTTAATTATGTTTTCGACCCTGGAACATATACAGCTGAGATTACGCAAGATCCCGGCGAAAAAGTCCCATGGGTTATTGAAGAAAGCGGAGTACCACCATATTCCGGAAACTGGGTAGGTGTTGCAATCGATTTCCCTGATGGCTACGACGGTTCAAACGATTTAGTAGCATTATATATCGATGGATCCGAAGTTGATGGACCTTTCTTGTCGGCAGAAGAAATTGCAGCCGGCGAAATTTGGTACTATTTTGAAATGAATCTACTACCTGATGCTTCTCATACTATTACTATTGAGTGGCCAGGCGACTATGCTCCCGAAACTTTTTATATTAACGCAACAAGTCTTGATTTAGAAGATACTCCTTCGGTGCAGGAAGCAATTGATAATACAAGTATGGTAATAACACCGGAACAACAAACTAACAATCCTGGAACTGATATTACTAATATAGTAACCTGTACTTTCCCTGTATTTAATGTCGATTTCCCGAATTACTTATATGCGGATATGCTAATTGAATTTAACCAAGCAATGCCCGCTGGTGTAAACATTTCTGTTGAAGTAGGTGGTTTTGCTTTTGGAGATTTTACTACTGTAGGAGGCGAAACTTCATTTTGGCTATTAGACATCAATACAGGAGTTAATAGAGAACCTATTTTGAATCTTGAAAATTCTGTGCAGGAATATACGTTTGTTTATTCGGGTCTTACTTTAGGCAATTATGATATTACTTATTCTGTTATTGCTGACGAAGAAACAGAATTTAATGACCCTCTTGATTGGTATGTTTTTGCTACGGATAATGCATTAATTAATATTACTGACGAAGTTTTGATGAATATTCCACTAAATGAACCTTTCGAGGATGATTTTACATATTTTGATAACGGAACAGAAAATAATGTTGATTGGATAATTGAATCAACAATTGTGTTTGAAGGAACAAAAAGTGTTCGTAATGCTTATGGTGCATCAAACAATAATAGTTTAGTTTTAGTTGGTCCGGTTGACTTTACAAGTGTTGATAATCCTGTTATGAGTTTTTCTCATATAGCCAAAACAGAAGGTGACTACGATCATTGTTATATTGAAGTTTCAATTGATGATGGTAACACTTGGGAAAGTTTGCCTGAATATACTTATTTAGGTAATGGAGTTTACGAGAATCCAAGTTATAATAATCCAACAGGTCCGTGTTTTGATGAAGACTCTTATACTGAATGGGGAACATATACCGAAACACCTGACAATACATGGTGGAAAACCGAAACTTTTGCATTATTAGATTATACTAATGAGGATAATGTATTAATACGTTTCAGATTAAATTCTGA
>JAQVOJ010000070.1 GCA_028702675.1 Bacteroidales bacterium | reverse complement strand
AATAATTTGATTATAAAAATTAACTGGAATTATTTCTTTTCATGAATTTTCATCTGTATTTTATTATGCTAATTTAGATTAGACTATATGTAATGGATGACTTTGGGTTGTTGGATGATTTAATGATTTTGATAATGAATTACTTACAGAAATACTAAATGCTGACAAAAAAGTATAAAACTGTAAAATGAATACTACAATACACCAATAGTTTAAAAAAACAAGGTTTAGCATCGAATCGATAAAAAAATGTCGTTTTATAACTTATTACTTAAGATTGAGCATATTATTATTGCAGTAATTGTAGTAAAAAGTGATTATTTGCCTAAATATGAGAGGAAAATTACTTATATCAAGTACCTGAAAATGAATATTATCTGAAATTTACTTGGAAAAAGTAAAAAAATATTTAAAAAAAAGTACTCAAGTGTTTTTTTAGCCGTAATTTATTTCTATTTTTAAGGTCTGAGAGGAAAGTGAGATTATTTATTAATTGTATTTTAGTAGCGAAATGCTAAGTTGTTAAAGAAGTGCAACTTATAGGGATAATGTGCTGTTTGCGTTAAAATATTTTTAATATAAAACAATAAAAAAAATATTTTTTTACGAATTATTTTTTTACAATCTTGCGTTCCCTTTTTAAGAAAAAGTAAAATGTTAAATAATTTGGAGTAAGATTCATGCCTAAAAGTTATGTAGAAGTATGGAGTAAATGTTTGCAGATTATACGGGATAATGTGCCAAAAATTAGTTTTCGCACATGGTTTGAGCCTATTGTTCCTATAAAGCTTGAAGAAAGTGTACTTACTTTACAAGTGCCAAGTACTTTCTTTTATGAGTTTTTAGAAGAGCAATATCTCGATCTGCTTCGAAAAACTCTCCAAAAAGTAATTGGAACAAATGCGAGGTTGGAATATCATGTTATTATGGATAACAGTTCCGAGAATCGAAAACCTTATACTGTAAAAATTCCTGCAAACGATAAGTCAAAACTTGTCAATAAACCGGTGCAGGTGCCATTAGATATGGAAGCAGGTGCAATTAAAAATCCATTTGTTATTCCCGGAATAAAAAAATTGCATGTTGATCCACAATTAAATCCCGAATCGAATTTTAAAAACTTTGTTGAAGGTGAATGTAATAGGCTAGCTAGAGCTGCAGGTTATGCTGTTGCCGAAAATCCTGGTAAAACTGCTTTTAACCCATTGTTTATATATGGAGCATCGGGGCTTGGTAAAACACATCTTTCGCAAGCAATTGGCGTAGAAGTTAAAAACCGATTCCCTGAGAAAATTGTACTTTACGTAAATGCCAACAAATTTGTAACACAGTACATGGAGGCAACACGTAATAATAACAGAAATGATTTTATCCATTTTTATCAAATGATGGATGTTTTAATTGTAGATGATGTTCATTATTTTGCAAAAAAAGAGGGAACACAAGAAATATTCTTCCAGATATTTAATCATTTGCACCAAATGGGTAAGCAGTTGGTACTTACCTCAGATAAACCTCCTGTTGAATTAAATGGAATGGAACAACGATTGTTGTCAAGGTTTAAATGGGGATTATCAGCCGAATTACAAGAGCCTGATTTCGAAACACGCATTAAGATACTTAAAACTAAAACCTATAAAGACGGAATTGAAATTGCTGAAGAAGTCCTTGAGTATATAGCATCGCATATTACCAGTAGCGTTAGAGAATTAGAAGGCGCATTGATTTCATTATTGGCTCAAGCTACTCTTAATCGTAAAGATATTACAATAGGATTGGCTAAGGATATGATTGATAAACTTGTTAAGAGTACAAAACGAGAAATTTCTATCGATTATATTCAGAAGGTTGTATGCAACTATTTTAATATGCCTGTTGAGCTAATTGGTAGTAAAACACGTAAACGAGAGATAGTACAAGCCCGTCAGATTGCTATGTATTTTGCTAAGCACATGACTAAAGCTTCTTTAGCTTCTATTGGCTCATCTATTGGAGGAAAAGACCACGCTACTGTATTGCATGCTTGTAAAACAGTTAATAACCTAATGGATACCGACAAGCATTTTAAAACAGATGTTGAAGAAATAGAAAAGAGACTTAAAATGTAAATCTATTTAGTTTATAATATTTTTAAATTAGGCTGAGTAATCAGCCTTTTTTTGTATTTTCACAACTTTATTAAATAAATTCTATGATTTGGTTAATACTTACAATAATATCTGCCACCGGTATATTCTTGACATTTAAACTGTTAGGGAAATTAAAAATTCCAATACTTATTGTTATTGTAATAAATTATTTGATTGCTGCATTGTTAGGTTTTATTGTTTATGGAGATATTAATCTCATTGAAATTGTTAAAGCAGTTTGGTTTCCTGTAAGCTTTATTATCGGATTCTTATTCATTGTTAATTTCTTTTTAATCGGGCTTTCGAGCAATAAGGTTGGTATTTCTATTACAACTGTGGCTAGCAAAATGAGTGTTGCTATACCTATGGCGTTTTCGATTATTTATTATAACGAACCTATTCAATTCCTAAAAATATTTGGTTTGGTTTTGGCTCTTGTTGCTGTTGCAATGGCTGTGTTGCAGAGAGGAAAAACTAATGTTAAGTCCCTATCAAAAACACTTTTGCCAGCTGTATTGTTTATTGGAATGGGTATTACAGATTCTTCAGTAAAATTTGCTCAAGATGCCTATGTGCCTGACAGCGAAGCTTCGGTTTTTTCGGCAGCTCTTTTTGGAAGTGCTTTTGTACTAGGAGTTATAAGTTTGTTTTTTAAAAAAGGGAATTTTAAACCTTTGCGGAAAACAAATACTTATATAGCCGGAATAGGTTTGGGGGTAGTAAATTTCGGTAGTATTTATTTTCTGATTCGCTGTTTGAATAGTGGAGCTTTTCAGAGTAGTGTAGTATTTGGAATGGCTAATATTTCTGTTGTAACGATTTCGGTTATTATTGGAACTGTGTTTTTTAAAGAAAAGCTTTCAAAATTGAATTTTATTGGAATTATATTAGCAATTTTTGCAATAGTTATTCTTTCGTTAACCAGGTAAGTATGTGTGATAAATTTAAAACAATAGCTTATAAATCTAAAGGAGAGTTTAAAGAAAAGGGAAGTAAGTTTTATGCTTTTGCATTCCCTGTAAGTAACGAAGAAGAAGTTAAGGAATATCAGTCTGCTTTACGTAAAGAATATTATGACGCAAGACATCACGTTTATGCATTTATTATTGGTGCAGACTCATCATTTTACAGAGCCTCAGACGATGGAGAGCCTGCAAATAGTTCCGGAATGCCGGTTCTTGGACAAATTCGTTCACACGAATTAACAAACATTTTAATTGTAGTAATTAGATACTTCGGAGGAGTAAAGCTTGGAATTCCCGGATTAATTAATGCTTATAAAACTGCTGCTGCTCAAGCAATCGCAAATAATAAAATTATTGAAAAAGTTGTTAGAAAAATAATGCAGTTGTCTTTTGAATATTCTGAACTTAACAATGTAATGCGTATTGCAAGCGAAAATCAATTACAACAGATAAACCAGCATTACGATACCGCTTGTAAAATTGATTTTTTGGTTGATAAAAGTGATGTTGAAAAGCTAGTGTCATGTTTCGATTTAATTAGCAATATAAAAATAGAAATAATAGATGAGTAAAATTATTGCCTCACTAATCCTAAAAATATTTGGTTGGCATACAACCGATTTTCCAAATATTGACAAGTGCGTTGTAGGAGTAGCGCCGCATACAAGCATGTGGGACTTTTTGTGGGGACGTGTGTTTTTAGTATCCAAATCGATTAAACCTAAGATTTTAATTAAGAAAGAAATGTTTACTTTTCCTTTAGGTACAATACTTAAAGGTTTAGGTGGGGTGCCGGTAGATAGAAGCAAACCCAAAGGTTTAACCGATATGGTTGTTAATAAATTGAAATCATCAGATAAATTTGTTGTAGCAATTACACCCGAAGGTACTCGTGCTAAAACAAATAATTGGAAAAAGGGTTTTATTCATATCGCAAGAGCTGCTGATGTACCAATTGTTGTTGGTTTTATCGATTATAAAAATAAAAAATTAGGCGTGCTAGATATAATGAGTGCTGACGGAGATGTTGAAGATATAATGTGTAAGTTTAAAGCTTATTATAAAAATATAAAAGGTAAACACCCTGAACGATTTGATTATGGACACAACCGAAAAGAAACTCAGAATAAGTTTAGTGCAGAATAATCCTGTATGGGAAAACAAAAAAGCTAACTTAGCTAAACTTGATACAATAATATCTGAAATATCAGATACAGATATAATTGTTCTTCCCGAAATGTTTACCACAGGATTTACTATGAGAACACGACTTCTTGCCGAAGATATGCAAGGTAATAGTGTAAAATGGATGCAGAATCATGCTAGGGAACGAAATATCGCAATTTGTGGTTCTATTATTATAAGCGATGGGACTAAGTATTATAATAGGTTTTTATTTGTTACCCCTCAAGAAGTTTATTATTACGACAAACGCCATTTATTTAGAATGGGCGAAGAAGAACTATCATATAATGCAGGTAACAGTAGGATAATAATTAATTTTAGGGGTTGGCGTATCCTTTTACAAGTATGTTACGATTTGCGATTCCCTGTATGGAGCAGAAACCGTAATGATTACGATATATTAATAAATACAGCAAATTGGCCATCTGCTCGTAGAAAGGTTTGGGACACCTTATTGAAAGCTAGAGCAATAGAAAATCAGTGTGTTGTAGCTGCATGTAACCGTGTTGGTGTAGATGGAAGGTATATTGAGTACAACGGTGGTTCAGGATTTATTAATGAAAGAGGTGAGCTTATAAAACAAGCTCAAGATAATAAGGAAGAGGTTTTGCAATGTAAATTGTCTTTAAGTAAGTTGCAAGATTTTAGAAATGTGTTTCCTGCTTGGAAAGATGCTGATAATTATAGAATTATAACGGATTAAATAGCGAATCTCTTTCAATCGGGATAAAACCTTCATTAATGATAAGTTGTTCCATCTCAGTTTTTGAAATTGTTGGTTTTGTATCTTGTGCACCAGCCATTGAATATATCTTTGTGCTATCATATATAGTCCCGTCCATGTCGTTGGCGCCAAAATTAAGTGCTAATAACGAAGATTCTTTACCCATCATTGGCCAATATGCTTTTAGGTGTTTTATGTTATCAAGAAACAATCTTGCAATAGCATAATTTTTTAAATCTTCGCTTAAACTAACTTCTTTTTTTAGTCCTAATTTGTTGTTGGCATATTTGTATTTAAGTGGTATAAAGCAATTAAAACCGCCGGTTTCGTCCTGTAATGTTCGCAAGCGATTCATATGATCTACCCTGTTTTCGTAAGATTCAATATGCCCGTAAAGCATTGTACAATTACTGGTAATGTTTTTATTATGAAGTTTACGATGAATGTTTAGCCAATCAGATGAAGCAGTTTTTTCCGGACATATTTGTTTTCTTATATTTTCATCGAAAATTTCTGCACCACCACCTGCAACCGAATCTAAGCCTACTGATTTAAGTTCGTCGATACAATTGCTTATGCTCAACCCCGATAACATTGCGATATGCTCTATTTCAACGGCTGTAAATGCTTTAATGTGCAAATTCGACCACTTTATTTTTATTTGTTTAAACAATTCTGTAAAGAAATCTATTCCACGTGTTGGGTGTAATGAGCCTACAATATGCACTTCGGTTATACCCGATTTATAATTCTGTTGAATTTTTTCAATGATTTCAGGTATCGAATATTCCCAAGAATCTTTACAGACAGAATCTCTGTAGAATGAACAAAACTTACATTTATTAACACAAATATTACTAGTTTCTACATGAATATTTCTATTGAAAAAAACTCGCTTCCCATGAAGATTCTGTTTTATATTGTTTGCTAAAACACCCAATTTTTGAACAGGCATTTCGTAATACATACGTAATGCATCATCAAAACTTAATCTTTCTCTTTTTAATAATTTATTTTCTATATCTCGAAACTTTTCCACATCAATATTTTAGGCAAAATTAAGTTTTATATTCATATTTTTAAATCAAATATGTATCTTGTAAACTTTTGCAAAAATCATATTGTTTTTAAAAATAGAAGTTTTATGAAACCTCCTAGTTTAAAGTACTTTATTGCTTCGCTTATAAGTTTTTTAGTAATAATATGCTTTAATATTATAGTTTCTTATATAGGAAACGAGGGGTTTAATCCGAGCGACGATGGTGTAGTTTTAGCACAGTCGTATAGATTGTTGAATGGCGAAATACCACATAAAGATTTTATTTCAATCAGACCTGCCGGTAGCGGATATTTACATATTTTACACTTTTTCTTTCCTATAGCTTTAATGCAGTCAGCTCGTTGGTTTGTTATCATTCAATATTTTTTAATTGCACTTTTGTTTACATCAATAATTAAAGTATTAATAGAAGATGACTTAAAAGTGAAAATGACTGTTGCGCAATTTGTTATCTTACTTATATTGGCTTATACTCTTAGTGTTTTAGATTATAATTTGTTTTTATGGACTACCATTGATGCAATAATGTTTAGTGTTTTAGCTTTTTTGCTATTAATAAGTAAACCTAAGCCCCCATTGCTAAATCAGATATTTGCTCTAATATTTATTAGTTATGCGGCTTTGTGTCGTCAAACTTTTCTTCTACCTGCTGCTGTATTGTTTCTTGCAGTATTTATTTATAATATTAAGCAACACAGTTTTATTAAAGGCATATTTGTAGTGATAATCGGATTTGCCCCAATCGGTTTTTATTTAATAATGTTGGTTTTGTCATGTGGATTTCAAGACTTTTTGTCGCAAATGACAGGCAGAACAGAATTGTTACAAACAGGATTTGTGCAATATGCAAAGTATCTGGTAAAATCGTATGGTTTAATTCTGCATGTGCTCGTTTTTGGGTTGTTTATAGGTAATACAATTGATAGAACTGCTAATTCACGATTAAAGGTATTTCTTAGAAATAAGTCGTATTTCTTAGCACGATTAATTATGCTATATATGTTTGTATTAATCTTTTACCACTTTTTAGACGGTAAACAAAATATTTATCTGCTCCCATTTGAATTATTTTGGCTTTGCATAGATGTTTTCCTTTTAAGTTGGATAAGTATTAAAATATCGCAAAGAACATTTTATACCGCATTATTCGTATTATTTATTGCATGGACATCTTCAATTTCATTAGGTGATAATAGTCCGATATTCGCTTCAGGTTTACTTGCAGTTATGGTTTTGTATTTATCAATGTTGATAAGTAGAGTTCAGTATTTGAAACAGCAAGAAGAAAGTAAAATTAGATTAGTATTTGGTATAGTCTTAGTTTTATGTGTTTTTGTTGCAGGTTTTATAGGTCAGCGAAAATGGAATTACCGCGATTTATCTGCAAAGGATTTGGATTATCAATTATCAAGTGTACACTCAAATTTTGGCAATATTAAAACAAACTCCACAACAGGGAATTACTACCAAGAATTAAAAACCATTTTTGATAGTTTGCCTAATAGCAAAAACAGGACTTTTGTATTGCCTAATAATGCAATATTTTATCCTATTTTTAAAACAAAAAACTCTTTGCCGCTTGATTGGATGCAGCCCGCTGAATATGTTGGGCAAGAAGAACGAGTAAATAATTCGGTTGCAAAACTATGTAGTATCCCCGGTTTTTACTTTGTAATCGATAAAATAGAAAGTAAAAAGATGCATGAAGAACTTAAAGATTTAGATTTTGGTAATTATGATTATTTGAGAATAATATTTGACAAATGTGAAATAGTTAGTACTGATTATGAATACTTTATTGTTTACAAGTCGATTTAGTTTTGATAAGAGTCTAAAAATAGAGTTGCATTTATTAATCGAAGTTAAGGATTAATTAATTTTGACAAATATTGTATATTATATATATATAAAATTTCTTATCTTTGTTTACTTGAATTATAAATAATAACTTATTATTAAAAACTTAATATCATGAGTATTCCAAAAGATTTAAAGTACACTAAAACACATGAATGGATTAAGCTTGAAGGCGATGAAGCATTTGTAGGCATAACTGAATTTGCTGCTTCACAATTAGGTGATGTAGTATTTGTAGAAGTAGAAACAATAGGTGAGTCATTAAGTCAGGGCGAAGCATATGGTTCAATTGAAGCTGTTAAAACAGTATCAGATACCTATATGCCCGTTGATGGCGAAGTATTAGAGCTTAATCCTGCAGTAGAAGACGATCCTTCGGTAGTAAATAAAGATTGCTACGGCGATGGTTGGTTAATAAAAATTAAAGTATCAGATGCTTCACAACTTGATAGTTTGTTAAGTGCTGATGAATATTCTGAAATTGCAAACGATTAAGAGAATATTTTTTGTATATTTGAAACCATCAACAAATAGTTGGTGGTTTTTTTTATGTTAAATAAAGCTGTAGCCATAATAGTTTCAGGGGGTTCAGGTAAACGACTTGGAGCAGATATCCCAAAACAGTATATTTATGTTGAGGGAAAGCCTATACTTCAATATACTTTAGAAAAATTTATTCTCAGTGAATATATTTCAGAGATTGTTGTAGTTGCTAATGTTGATTATATACAACTTGCAAGCGAAATTGCAAAAGGGGTAAATTCAGAAAAAGAAATACATATAGTAGAGGGTGGAACAGAAAGATATCTTTCTGTTTATAATGGTGTTAAGTATGTTTTTGAAAAATATCCAGAATCGTTTGTTCTTATTCACGATGCTGTAAGACCAAATATTTCTGATTATATTATAAAAGAAGTTGTATTGGCATTAAATACATATAATGCTGTTGCTACTGCTATACCTGTAAAAGACACACTGTATTTAATCAGTAAATTGGGTATTGAGGTTAAGGATAGAGAATCATATTATGCAGCACAAACTCCACAAGGGTTTAAGGCAAAGATGATTTTAGCTGCTTATAATATGTGGCTGAAGCAAAAATGCTTTATCCCAACAGATGATATCAGTGTTTACTGCTATGCTTATAATTCAAAAGATGTATATATCGTTAATGGTTCAATTCACAACAATAAAATTACATACAAAGAAGATATAGTGTGGTTCGAATCTTTAATAAAAGCTGCTAATAATTATTAGGCTTATTCCAGTTATTTTATTACTTAATTAATTATTTACAATCAGCAAATATTTATAAAGTATTAAATATGTAACTAATTGTATGATATTTAAGCGACAATTTTGTATATGTCGAAAAAAATATGTATATTATTGGTTTTAAGTTAAATACGATGTTTAAATTAGTTCAGTTACTTAAAAATTATTAAAGATTAACAGTATATGAAAAATCAAGCACTTGACAAAATTGCTATAAGTGTAAAATCGCACAAACTATTAGAAAAGTTATTAGATGAGAATCCACGTTTAAAAGAGATTATGTACGGTTCTCGAAATGAAACCGAGGCTCTTATTGGAGTTAAGCAATGGGTATTGCGTGAATTGCAAAATAGTAATGTTGCCTATTCTTATTATAAGAGAGAGCGTACCGATAGAGAAACATTCGAAAAACTAAAATGGAAAGATTATGCTGCTATTAGATTGCTCGACTATATTGACAATGCAGGTAAGGAGTTTGTGGATTTAAATATACATGGCGAGGCTGCTGTGAATAACCCAATAAAGATGATATGGTTGGGTGTACACAAGGGTACCGGCGGTGCTAAACCATATTTTTTTGAAGATATGTTGCATCTTTTCAGACAGTTTACAGGCAAAAGCAAAAGATTTATACCTGCAAAATCCTGCGTATTAGAATGGATGGAGCGTTGGCCTAGTGGTACAGATCCTCGGATTGTAAAATTGCGTCAAGAAAACAGAGATAGGATAATCAATATTCTTATTAAAAAAATGGAAGATGGATTAATAAGTGATTCAAAATATAAATTTGAGCCTAATCTTACGCAGGAACAGAAGTTTATGCAAATGATTGAATGGTGGAACGATAGTCTTTTTCATTTGCGATTTGCAGTAAAGTCCCCTGATTTGCTTAACGAATTGCTTGATTATTCTCTAGATCCTGACACTATGAATATACTATATGATGCAGAGAAACAGGGAATACCTTTTTTTGTTAATCCTTACTATTTGTCGTTGTTACATGTTCGAGTACCATATTTTGCTATTGGAGCCGATTTGGCAATACGACATTATGTTGTATATAGTAAAGAACTGGTAGATGAGTTTGGAAGTATAGTGGCATGGGAAAAAGAAGATAAAGTTGAACAAGGAAAACCTAATGCTGCAGGTTGGATTTTGCCCGCAGTGCATAGTGTACATAGGCGCTATCCCGAAGTGGCAATTTTAATTCCGGCAACAATGGGTAGAGCTTGTGGTGGTTTATGTTCTAGTTGTCAACGAATGTATGATTTTCAGAATGGGCACTTGAATTTTAATTTAGACAAATTGCGACCCGACGAAACCTGGGCAGAACGCTTAGAAAGGTACTTAGACTATTTCGAGAACGACTCACAATTGCGGGATATCCTTATTACAGGAGGAGATGCATTAATGAGTTCCGATAGTTCCTTACAACAAATACTCAATTCAGTATGCAAAATGGCAGAACGAAAGAAAGAAGCTAATATTGAAAGAGCAGAAGGCGAGAAATATGCTGAAATTAAAAGAGTTAGATTGGGTACACGTTTGCCGGTATATTTGCCACAACGAATAACTAATAATCTGGTTAAAGTTTTGTCTGATTTTAGAGAAAAAGCTATTAAAGTAGGGATTCAACAGTTTTTTATCCAAACTCACTTTGAATCGCCAATGGAAGTTACACCTGAGTCAAAAACAGCAATCCAAAAACTCATTTCGGCAGGTTGGATAATTACAAACCAATTGGTATTTACTGCAGCGGCTTCCCGAAGAGGGCATACTGCAAGATTAAGACAGGTTCTTAATGATATAGGTGTGCTTACATATTATACTTTTAGTGTGAAAGGTTATATGGAAAATCAATTCAATTTTGCTACTAATGCCAGAGCTGTTCAGGAACAAATTGAAGAAAAAATGATTGGTAAAATACCCGAAAAATATCATAATCGTATTAGAGAGTTTGCATTAGATGCTCCAAATATAAATCGTCATATTACTACATTACGAAAAGATTCAGGTTTACCGTTTTTAGCTACAGACCGTAATGTGTTAAATATGCCGGGAGTTGGGAAAAGTCTTACTTTTAGGTGTATCGGAATTACCCGCTATGGTCGTAGAATTTTAGAATTTGAGCATGACGAAACCAGAACCCACAGTCCGATAATTGAAAAAATGGATAAAATAATTATTGTAGAATCTAAGTCGATGAGTGAATACATAAGACAGTTAGAAGACTTGGGTGAAAAAAGTGAAGACTACGAAAATGTTTGGGGTTATTCGCTAGGCGAAACAGAACCACGTATGTCGATTTATGATTACCCTGATCCCGATTTTGAAATAACTAAAGAAATTACAAATCTTCAAGTTTAGATTAGTCCTATTAATTGTTCTGAATTATTTCAGTTCAAGTTTAACTACATTTTCAACATGTTGGGTGTGAGGGAACATATCAACAGGTTGTACTTTCGTAATACTATATTTTGAAGATAAAATAGTCAAATCTCTGGCTTGAGTGGCTGCATTGCAACTAACATAAACTATTTTTTGTGGGGAGATTTTGAGAATTTGTTTAGCAACATCTTCGTGTATTCCTGCTCTTGGTGGATCTAATACTATAGTCTGGGGTTTGCAGTGTTTGTCAACAAATTCCTCATTTAGCACATCTTTGATATCTCCGGCAAAAAACATAGTATTTGTAATTTCGTTTAACTCAGCATTATAAATGGCATCGCTAATTGCTTCGGGTATATATTCAATGCCGACAACTTTTTTGCTTTCTAAGGCTAAATAATTTGCAATAGTTCCAGTTCCTGTGTATAAATCGTAAATTATATCATCTGAATTTGGTAATACAAAATCTTTAACAATTCTATACAGTTTTTCGGCTTGTTTAGTATTTGTTTGAAAAAATGATTTAGGCCCAATTTTAAATTTTAACCCATTTAAATTTTCAATGATAAAGTCTTGACCACTATACAAAACCGGATTTAGGTCGTTAATGCTATCGTTAAGTTTTGTATTAATTACATACATTAAAGACGTAATATTATAATTTTGATTTAAGCTGTCGAGCAATTTCTTACAATCATTATTGAGTTCGCCGGCAATACTGAGTAATACCATTACTTCGCCTGTTTGAGCAGTTCTGATTGTAAGATTACGTAGATATCCTGTGTGTTTTTTTATATCGTAATAGCTTAAATTTAATTCTAAACTTTTATCTCTTACAAAATTTCGGATATCATTGCTAGGTGTGTCCTGTAGATAACAGTTTTTAATATTTAAAACTTTATCAAATCTACCGGGGATATGAAACCCAAGAGCATAAAGCTCTTTTTCGTTTCGTTCAATTTTTGGTTCACTATTCTCGATCCATCTATAATTACTAAAAGTATATTCAAGTTTATTACGGTAGAACTCTTTTTCTTGGGAGGGTAGGATATCAGAAATTGATGGTAAATTTAGATGTCCTATTCGTTTTAATTGATTTTCGACTTGTTGTTGTTTATGATACAATTGTCGGCTATATTTCATGTCTTGCCATTTGCATCCTCCACATAAATCAAAGTGTTCACAGAATGGCGTTTCACGATGTTCAGAAAGTTTATGGATATAAATTAGTTTGGCTTCTAAATATTTTTTACGCTTTCTAATTACCTGAACATCAACAATATCACCCGGTACAGCATGGTCTATTATAATAACCTGTTCGTTAATACGAGCTATGGCTTTACCTTTATCGGCAATATCAATAACCTCGATATTTTCGTATCGGGGATAATTTTTGTTTCGTGCCAAATCTTTAATTATTTAATACTTTTAGCTATAGCGTAAAGTAAATTTATTGTTTCAAAATCATATTCAGAGAAAGAATCAGTATAAACTAAATAAGAAGCATCTTTTTTATTTATTTTGTATGCCAAGTGGTGAACCATGTTGCCTTCAGAATTTTCAGCTTTATAAACAATAATGTTGTCTTTTTCAATGATATAGCTATCAAATTTATTAAACATATCATCTTCGGCTTTTGATTTTATTTCACTAAAATCTGAATTAAAATTACGAATGAAAAGTTTAATATTTGAGCTAGGATCTAACTGTACAACAAGTAAATCTTCTGTACCTTTGTCGGTCATTAGAATTGAAGTATAAATTTCGGCTTCTGCCGGAGCTTGAATCTCTAAATCGAAACCCAATTCGTTGGAACTGAAAGTTTCATATGCGTCAGGTATTGTGGCATCTAAACTTTCTACATTCTTAGTAGAGGCGTCAGTTGTTTGATCATTGTCTTTTGATTCATCATTAGATTTGTTTCCGCAAGCACTTAGTAATAAAACAATTAAAAAAAGGCTTAATAATTTTAGTGTTTTCATAATTCAATAGGTTTTGATTATTTCGACAAATTTAATAAAAACTTATAAGGATTTTTATCTTTGTGAAAACAAATTTTTATGCCCAAAATAGGACGACAAATCCCACATTTCGATCGCGTTGATTTAAGTAGTATTCGTGCAGTATTTAGTGATGATAAGTTTTATCGTTATGTGTTAACAATGAATTATTTGCCTGATTTGATGCAGCAAGAAAGAAATGAATCGCTTTCTGTAATACTTAAAAATCCAAGCTCTGCCGACGAAAGAGCGTCTGATGCAACAATTCGTAAAGTAGAAACATTTGTATTTCATCGTTTCCCAAAAGTAAAAACTCTCATTATTTTAAATTTGTTTGCTATTAGAGCTACTTTTGCCAAAGAAGTTCAGCAAAATTTAAAGCAGTTTAATGCTGAGCATATTACAGGAATTGAAAACCAAGATTGGTTCAAAAAGATATTGAATAATTCAAATCATGTGATATGTGCCTGGGGCGGACCAAGTGGCATTGACAAAAATGTTTATGCAGAAAGAATAGCACAGGTTAAAGAAATCATCGAGAAAGATGATTTTACTGCTAAAGTATGGCAAGTTTGCGGGAAGCTAAAAACAGCAGAGCCGTTGCATGGTTTGATGTGGGGGTACGATTACAGGTTGCAGGTTTTAGGTTGTTAAATTTACAATTAAAATATTGCAGAAAATAACCCTTAACAATAATTTATCCGTTATTAACCGTTAGTAACGGCTTACCGTTTGTAAACGGATGTTAAAACCTGACTAAACACGTTGATTAATAGCGAATTGTGAGATTCG
>JAQVOJ010000069.1 GCA_028702675.1 Bacteroidales bacterium | reverse complement strand
CCAAAAAAAAGGGCGCTTAGCTCCCCCGATAGTTATCGGGGGGTTCAGAGCACCAAAAAAAAGGGCGCTTAGCTCCCCCGATAGTTATCGGGGGGTTCAGAGCACCAAAAAAAAGGGCGCTTAGCTCAGTTGGTTCAGAGCACTTGGTTTACACCCAAGGGGTCATAGGTTCGAATCCTATAGTGCCCACACGAAAAAATCACCTTATCCAAAGGTGATTTTTTTTTCAGATAATTATTTGTATTTTTAAAAATAAAATAGGGTTTTTATATGTATATGAAAATCTGTAAGATAGTAGTTATGGCTTGTGTTTTTGCAATTGGCTCTAATGCCTGTAAAGATAATGCACCCGAAGATATAAACTCAATAACAGCAGGGCAAATAGAAAATTTGAATATAACTAGTATAGATACTACAATAGGTTTTTATCAAGCCATAGGAAATCAAAGTTCTCAGTTTTTTGACCTTGATGTAGATAATGATGGAACTAAAGACTTAAGATTTCAAGGATTACAGGAGTATTGGCATGGACCTACAAACTATGTAACAAATATAAATTGTTTGAATAATAATATCTCTTTATTGACTAGTAATGTAATTGACACAATATATTTTAGTAGTAGTACTACATTTGCCCAACAAGGGGATACAACTTTGAGTATAACCTATTTAAGATATAATTGCCAAAGACTATCAGAAAATGATATTATTGATACTATAATAAACAATACAATCTTACAAAATCTTACGTCAGGCGAAATAATTTCTATAAATCAACTATGGGGAAATGCTGTCTATAATATGCGGAAATACAACAGTTCATTCCCCCCTATACATATTTATTCGAGTAACGATACTGCTTACTATGAAGGTATATCCAGACAAATGTATTGCCACAATTTTCCGCAAAACGAAATCATTTATTTAGGTTTTAAAATAAGCTCTGGAAATTTTGACAAACTTGGTTGGATAAAAATTGAATTAACTGATAATTATCGAATAAATATAATTGAATTCGCTTTAAGCAAGTAACACGAATAAAATAATCTTCAATAAATACTCCAAAGATTATCTCAAGCATTTGATAATTTCAATTAGTAAATGCAACAGTGATTAATTTTGCTCCCTTACCGAATTGGAACATAGCAAAATGAAAGAAAGAGAGAAAAGCCCGAAAGCATTTTCTCTCTTAAAAAATCTTAGACCTTTGTTTACGATCCAAAAAACGAGATGAAATATTTAATAGTATAGCCTACTCTTTACGATTTACGGCTTACTCGCTCTGTATATTTATTTTGTTAGGATTTACAGAGTATATCCTTATCATTTTGTGTTATAGATATTTTTAAACCTTATTCATGTTTAACTCAATTAATACTTTATAATTACCATAATTATTGTATTAATCTCTTAGAACTCAGGTTCTTCAATAGTAAAGCCTAAACCTCGTAATTGATTTTGAGTGTTGATTTGTTCCGAAATGCGTTGTTTACTTGCCATGCTATTACTCTTTTCATAGTAAGATTTAGCTTGTGTATAATTACCTAAAATTTCGTAACACATACCAATACATTCGTTTACTTCAGGACTATCTTCTTTTTGCTGAATTTCTACATACATACTGTATAATTCGTTAAGCTTTTTTTCATCGGCGAGATCTTTAAGGTCTTTTTTATATTGACGAAACTCTTTACGCAAATCTTTATTATCAGGTTTGATTTTTGGGAAATCGTATTTAAATGTGGCTTTTACAGCACTAAACTTATATCTGAAAGCCTGTACAAAATAATCAGACAAAGTGCCTACAAAAGTGTCAGGGCTTTTTACCGAAGCATGTTGCATTACCTTTTTATCTTCATCGCTTAATTCTTTAGTGTAAGGGATATTTACCACTTCGTTACCGCTCTCAGTGTCGGTAATTAAAACATTTCCTGTAATAGTAGCAGAACTTTTTGCTGTATATTCGTAATAAACATACGGAATACTGTCTTTAGTTTCGGCAGCATTTTTCTCATTATACGATTTCGATTGATCTGTAGTAATAGAATATGATCCGGAAATTACATAATTTGCTTCATCCTTATTATCGGTGGTAGTGTAGAGATTTGTACGCATCCATGGGTTAAAGTTTGGTAAATTATGATCAAATGCTAAAGATTCTGCTTGTATGCCTTTTACCATCTCATTTCTAAAATTTTCACCTATTGCAGCATAAACATTTTCAGGAGTTAGATCAGTAAGTGTTTCTACATAAATAGGTCCACCTTTTTCGAGGATAGTTTCGGGCATTTGCAGTTTGTATGCTTCCATATCCTGAGCTATTAGGCTATTTGCAAAAACTACACATAAAATTATTATAATATATTTATAAGTTTTCATATCAATTTATTTTTATTTATTTAACAAGTACTAATTTAAAATCTCTTGTATTCCACGACATTTGAGTTACTACAAGGCTTTTATTGTCTTTATTAGGAATACGCAACCAGATATAAGGCCATTCTGTTACTTCGGGCTGAAAATAAAACTCCATAGCTTTCCAAAAATCTTTAAACGATCCGGTTTCACCTCTTTCGGTAGCTTTCTCGAATTCCTCACGAGTTTTCATGCTGCTATTACGGTGATAGTACAAACCGGTTTCAGTATTTATTATAGCTACGTACATAGTTGTAGTGCCATCGTGGTTTAACACCTCTAGCTTATCAAAACGCCAAGTTGTATAATCGTCTAATTTATAAGGATCAAAAGTTTCGTCATTAACCTTAAAATCTGACATTACGGCACGTTCCGGCTTTTCAAATTTTGAATTTGCTTTTGTAACAAAAACAAATTCGTGGTCTCTGGATATGTCCAGAACCTTAGCTTGTAAATTCAATTGGGCAAGTAAAGACCCTCCTGTTAGTATCATTAATATAATAATGATACTTGATCTAAGTAGATAACTCTTCATAATTAATAGTTTAAATTTTGATTCGTATGCCGACCTATCAATCATTGTGCCAGAGAACTTAAAAAATATAAAACAAATATTGATATAGAAACTATTTGGTTGAAAATGAAGAATATAAGAATTAATTGTTTTTTTTTTGAAAAAAATATTTTCTACTGACGTAAGTTGACAGTATGATGTGTTTACTTGCGTCTGTTTATATTTTATAAAAACTCAGCTTATTGAGACAACATGTGTAGAAAACAGAAAATGTTAACAAATAAATATTTGAAAATGCATTTACAATTATTAAATTTAAACTTCATATAATTACATTAGTTATGCGATTAGAAATTCAATTCGAGCGAATTAGTAAAAACCGTATGATACCTATTGATTATCAGTATTATATTAGTGCGTGGGTATATAATGTATTAAAGCAAGGTAACAAAGAGTTTTCACAATTTTTGCACCAATTAGGTTTTAGTACCGACAATAAAAGGTTTAAGTTTTTTTGTTACAGTCCATTAATAGTGTTTAGACCAAAGTTATGGAAAGAAAAAAATTTGTTAGAGATAAAAGCTAAAGAACTAAAGCTTCGGGTATCCTTCCAAATCCCTGATGCTATGCAATATTTTGTGCAAGGATTATTTGCCGGACAAGAATTTTATATTGGAGATAAATTTAACGGGATCGACTTAAAAGTTAAATCGGTACAATGCTTAGCACAGCCCGAATTTAACCGCATACAGTCTTATGTGTTAACATCACCTACTGTAATTAGCTTACAAACCGAAAATGATAAATATGCAAAATACCTGTCTCCAACTCACAATGAATATAAACGACTTTTTATTAACAATTTACTTGAGAAATATAGAGTTTGGTCAAATATTTCTAATACGGAGCCCGAAGAGATTACTTCTGACCAAATAATAATTGAATTTGGTAACGAAATAAAACTTATGGGTAAGTTTATTAAGCCATATACACCGCAGTGCACCAAAATAATTGGTTATAAATATAAATTAAAACTTGATGCACCGGCAGATATTCACAATTTAGCATGGAATTGCGGATTTGGTGAAAAAAACTCGCAAGGGTTTGGTTGGAGCGAAATAATTTAATAAACAATTTTTTTTAATAATGAAACAGAAATTTGAAAGTATTGAGTATGAGTGGTTAACCCGACCTACTGGCGATCCATTTGCAGATACTGGTGGCTATGTGATTAAATACTTATGGGAATTATATCCCGATAAAGATATTGATGAACTTATTGAGTTTGTAACTAGGATTTATGTAAACGATTGGGATGGGAAGTTACATACTTTTTTTCATGGTTCAAAAATAACTAACCCTGCAATAAAAACAAAAGATGTAAAAATTAGTGGAACAATTGAGTTATACCGTACAATGATAAATGAGACAACTGTGTTAACAAAAGGTAATTGCAGAATTACAGGGCGTTATACAAGTCTTTTTCCAGCTGGGAGAGATTTCTTAATCTTATCAGGTTCTGGTACTTTCGTAAATTTTAACCACAATTTACAACAAGGATTGTATTTATCCAAAGAAATACTAATAAGAATGTTTTTTATTCCTTTAGGTTCCCAATTGCTATTGGGGAAAGTTGCAATAATTCAAAGTAGTAACAGAGATATATCAGAGTTTTATGCGAGGAACAATTGCTCCAATAATCTAAATAAAATCAGTAATCTACAAGCTGAGATATTACGTTCTGATTTCAGCAATCCAGCAAATGCAATTTTTAGATTTATTGATGATATAATGAATGAAAATCCTGAAATTAATAATAAGAAACGACGCATATCACTAACACTATATCTTGCCTCAAATTTTGGCGCAAGTACTGAATTAAAAATTTACCAACTTCCGGCAACTGTTTTTAATTTTTATACACATTGTCATATAATAAATTATAAAGAGGATTGGCAAATTTTTGTCCGCTCTCATTATTCTAACTCAAAAAACACAGGAGCTATATATAGTAGGGTAGATGAAACTTTCAAAATTGAGAAAAAAGGTAATATTGAATCAATCGGCTACAATGAATATAAAACTTGGACAAATCGAATTTATAATAAACTATTAAATAATCAAAGTATTATACCCGAGTTTTTACGCTGGTACAAAAAAGGAAATAAACTTCATTTTGACATTATTAGAATTTATCAACAAAATATAAGAAATATGAAAAAAGAAACAATCGACAAAGTATTAGAACTTGCTGATTTCATTATCAATGACAGAAGCGAGGATGAGATAAAAAAAATTATCACAAGACTAAACGGAGCTACAAAATCATTTGAGTTAAGGCGTTTTTTATTAACCCTTGTGTCAGAAAATTATAAGAAAGACAATGAAAAGCCATTAATAACGGTAAAAGATTATACCGACTATCTTTTTAGTGATGCTGGTAATACTGGAGAGTTGCGAGACGTATTGTTGATAGCCATTTATCAAAAAATGCATGAATTGAATTTAAAAGTAGAATTGCCTAAGGAAATTATTGAAAATGTTGAACAATAAAAATTATAAAAAATGAAAAATTTAAAAACACAAGGTTTGGTTTTATTAGATGTTGATGCTGTTGCACTCAACAATGCAGGTAAGAACACAACTAGTAATTTTGACAATGCTGTTGCAACAAAAAGAATTCGAAAAAACGGGAAAACGTATGTATATGTTTCGGGGCAGGCATGGCGTTCTTGGTGGCGTGATTCTCTACAAAAAAATATAAATTGGAATTTGTCTCCAATAACAAGAGATGCAAAAATTGCATATACTGAGGCCAATCCATTAAAATATGCTGATGATGATGTTTTTGGTTATATGAAAGCAGCCAAAGATATAGTGTTGGATGAAGAAGGAAATGCCGTTTTAGATAAAAAAGGAAAGGAAAAAACTGAAAATGTAACTGTTACTCGTATATCTCCATTAAAAAACTCAGCTATTATATCTGTTGCTTCGGTTAATCCCGAAGAAAACTGGTCGAGTATGGCACGCCAAGAAGGAGATTCAGTCCCCTACGGCAAACACGAGTATAGCGCCATAATGAAAGGTATGTTCAGTCTTGATTTGGCTCAAGTTGGAACATTTTCTGATTACAACAAGACGGGTTATGTAAACTTATCGGCTATTTTAAAACAAGAAGCTCTAAATAATGGAGCTATCGAAATTGAAGACAAATTTGTACCTAATCATAAGCTAATACGTATCGACAAAGAAACACGTGTAAAAAGGGCTACTGATACCATAAAAGCTTTGAAAAACATCTCGGGTGGTGCTATGCAAACGAGCAATATGGGTGATGTAACACCTAAATTTATTGTATTAGCAACTACTACAACAGGTAATCATCCTTTTTCGCACATTGCAACAAAAACAGGTGCGTATGATGAATATGCAACTTTAGACATTAACGCTTTAAAAGAGGCTATAATTGATTATAAAGAAGATTTTGAAGGTAAAATTTTCATTGGAAAACGTGCAGGTTTTATGGATGAGAAAAACGATGCACTTGCTAATCTTGTTACTGAATTTCCAAGTTTAATTGAATTAAAAACTATAAACGAGGCTATTGATAGTTATTGTGAACAAGTTAAAGGACAAATGGATTAATATGAAAGCGTACCGTATAAAATTATCATCTTGGACAGCGAGTTTCCGTTATCCAAACCTAATTTCTGGGTTTCAACCTACACTAGATGTGCCTCCATTAAGTACAGTATTAGGTTTAATTAATGCTGCTGCAGGGCACTATGTTGCCTATTCGGGTATATATATTGGGTACTATTTTGAATATGGAGCAAAAGCTATCGATCTGGAAACTATTTATCAAGTTGAATTAAAAACAACTAAATTAGGTTCATACCCCTCAAATATAATAAAACCAAATGTTATAAACCGCGAATTCCTTTACGATTGCAAGCTATATGTTTATGTACAAGATATTACGATAATGGAATACTTCCAAAAGCCTTACTATTCTTTGGTTCTCGGACGTAGTAGCGATTTAGTTTCAATCGATTCCATTGAGGAAGTTGGCTTGATTGAAAACTCAACACCAAATAATCTTAAAGGTCAGATTATACCTTTTACAGAAAACTATTTGCCAGGAGAAATTCAAGCATTACCTAAATATTTTACAAATACAATACCACGAAAGAATATAGGTACCGAACCCTATTCTATTATTTCACATATATCAAATAATATTGGCAGCGACAATATTATAGCTTATACTGACGCAATTGATGACAAAAAAATTGACATTTATTTCCATCATTTGAATTTTTTTAATTGATATATTTTACACATTCCCCCTGACAGAAAAGCTTTCTGTCAGGGTTATTATTAAAAAAAATGGAACTATTAGCTAAATCAAATCCACCGCAAACATTAAAAGAACATATTGATGATGCAATAAAAATTAAAGATATGTTAGTTAGTTCATTTTCTAACATTGACAAAATATGTTGCACCAACAACTTTTGGAATATTTTGGAGACTTGTATTATATTTCACGATTTAGGTAAATCCCATCGCGAATTTCAAAAATTACTTCAAGGAAAACAGCATGCGTGGAAACAACAACGCCACGAATTGTTTTCCTTACCATTTGTAAAATCTTTGTCAGATAATGAAAAGTATTTTATCTACTTGGTTATTGCCGGACATCACAAAGATTTTGAGACATTATTTCGCAATCTAAACAGTTACGGCTCATTTGATAACGATTTTGGTTTAAACTTAGAAGGGACAGAGGACATAATTACTTTTGAAAAGGAATTTGAAAATAGTGTTCCTGTTGCAGAAGTTTTGCAATTATTAAAAGATTATCATTATGAAATAAGTAAAATAGCTATACATAATCCAAAAAGAGAATTACAAGAATTTATTAGGAAAAAATTAAATGACAAAAGCGAAAAAATAAAATTATTATTATTGGCAGGTGCTTTTAAGCAATGCGACCATTTATCTTCAGCAGGAATTAGTCAAATACACAATATAAAATTGGATGATTTTAAATTTTTGCATGAATTAGGATATGAACTTTTTAAACATCAGGCAGAAGCTTCGTCTTTAGTCGGAAACGCAATTTTAACAGCACCAACAGGTTCAGGGAAAACAGAAACATCATTGTTTTGGCTTAATAATCAAATGAAAACACATGGTATTGGTCGTGTATTTTATATTCTTCCCTTTACTGCTTCTATTAATGCAATGTATGAACGATTAGAAAAAAATATACCTGATAAAATTGGATTATTGCATGGTAAGCTATCTGCTTTTATTGAAGCAAAATTCGAGGACGATGATTTGATTGACGAGAAACGAAAAAATGATATTAAAGAACAATTCAAAACATTAGTTACTCCGTTTAAGATAGTTACTCCGTTTCAACTATTAAAAAACATTTTTGCATTAAAAGGTTTTGAAAAAGGAATTTTTGAATGGGCTGGCGGATATTTTATTTTTGATGAAATACATGCATACAATCCGAAAGTTTTTGCACAAATAATTTGTCTTTTAAAATTCGCTACGAAGTATCTAGATGTTAAGGTTTTTATAATGACTGCAACATTGCCAAATTTTCTACGAAAAGAGTTAGAAAATGCAATTTATAATTATTCTTCAATCAGTGCTAATAAAGAGCTTTACAACAAGTTTACCAGACATAAGATTGTTATAAAAAAGGGATTATTAAACGAAAACTTTGATCAAATTCAAAAGTACATTAACAAGAAAAAGAAAGTATTAGTTGTTTGCAATACTGTTAGCCAAGCACAAAATATTTACACTAAACTAAAATCAGATAAAAAAGTACTGCTTCATAGTGCGTTTAATGCAAATGACCGTAATAAAAAAGAAAAACAACTTTTTGAAAAAGATATCAAACTTTTAGTAGGAACACAAGCGATTGAAGTTAGTTTAGACATCGATTTTGATGTTATTTTCACAGAACCTGCACCTCTTGATGCACTAATTCAACGATTTGGTCGTGTTAATAGAAAAAGAGAAAAAGATATTTGCGAATGTATTGTTTTTGAAGAAAGAAACAAATCAGATTTATTTATTTACCAAAATGAAAAAGTAATAAATCGTACAATTGAGGTTTTGAAAGAAAAAGAGAATCAAGATTCAGGCATAATTAAGGAAGCCGAATTACAACAAATGATTGATACTGTCTATCCTGAATGGGATCCAAATGATAAAGAAGAATTTGATAAAATAACCTCATTGTTAGATAATTTTATCTTAAATGAAATGAAACCATTTATTTACAATCAAAAACAAGAAGAAGATTTTTATGAGCAATTTGATGGTGTTAGAGTTTTACCCACATCTTTATTAGACGAATATAGAGCACTCTTAAAAGAGAATAAGTTTATAAAAGCAGAAAGCTTAAAAGTTCAAATTTCATCGAAACGCTTTAATATACTATTGCATAATAATGGGATTTCTGCTGATAAAGAAGCTTTCAGGAGCATTACTTCAGAAAAAATACTTGAACAAAAGTTTTTTTTAATAAATAAAGTATATGATAATGAATTAGGGTTACAATTTAGCATTGATAATAGGCATTCAGAATTTATTTAGATTTTTTTAATTATTCATAAATACATATTATGGATTAATCCTAAACTTACCTATGCAAATAACAGGCACTCACATACACTACTATATGCTATGCCATCGCAAATTATGGTTGTTTGCTAATAATATTCAAATGGAACATACATCTGATATTGAAGCCGAGGGAAAATTTATTCACGAAACCACTTATAAAAATCGTTCGTTAAAGTTTTCGGAAATAGAAATTTATGGAATAAATATTTACCAACCAAACCGATTTAATAAATGAAAAACAAAACTAATATCTCCCATCAATTTGCCGAAGTACACAGCTTAATTAGGCAAGCTAAGGCAAAAGTTTCACGGACAATTAATACCGATTTAATTGAATTGTATTGGCAAATAGGAGCTTATGTTTATCAAAAAATTAAAGATAGTGAGTGGGGTAAATCTGTAGTTCAGGATTTGTCTAATTTCATTAATAAAAACGCACCTGATTTAAAAGGTTTTTCTGCTCAAAATATTTGGCGTATGCGCCAATTTTATGAAGCATATTATAAAAATGAAAAACTCTCGGCACTGCTGAGAGAAATTAGTTGGACGAATAACCTCCTTATTCTGTCAAAATCTGAAAGTACTGAAGAAAGAGAATTTTACATTAGGCTTGCAAAACAAGAAATGTATAGTTCAAGAGAACTTGAGAGGCAAATTGACAGCGGTTTATATGAACGAACCGTAACTGCCGGTAAAAATATCTCGGCAGTGCTGAGAGAAATACATCCAAAGGCTGAGCAAAATCTTCGGGATAAATATGTAGTTGATTTTTTATCGCTGCCAAAGATACATTCAGAACAAGATTTACGTAAGGCAATTATTTTAAATCTGAAGGATTTTATTCTAGAATTTGGAAAAGACTTTACATTTGTAGGCGAAGAATATCGTCTGCAAGTTGGTAACAAAGACTTTTACGTGGACCTATTATTTTATCATCGGGATTTGCAATGTCTTGTTGCTTTCGATTTAAAAATTACAGACTTTAAGCCTGAATATATGGGTAAAATGGAATTCTATTTGGAAGCCTTAGACAAGAATGTAAAAAAAACGCATGAAAAGCCCAGTCTTGGAATTATACTTTGCAAAAATCATGATTCTCAGGTAGTTCAATATGCCTTAAACAGAACGGTATCTCCGGCAATGATTGCCAAATACCAAACAATACTTCCGAATAAAAACTTATTAGAACAAAAACTGGAAGAGTTCTATTTGTTAGAAGAACCAAAGATGGAGTACACAAAACATAATAAACAAAAATAATATTGACGGATTAATAACTTAATTATGGACTTTAAAAAATTTTATGATTTAATATCAGATCACGAAAAACTAAAATATTTAGACGTTTTGTTGCAGTCAAATAAAAAACTTCAGCAAGACTTTAAATTAAAGGTAAGTATAGACCCTAAAATACAAGTTGAAGATAATAATTATAGCCTTAGTTTTGCTCAACTGGTCGAATATTTTAAAAATAGCTTTGAAGCTGATTTTTCTGATGTAAACTTTACAGATTTTGATTGGGAGGATATTTATATCCCAAGAGACCGTTATGTTGAAGATTGGGAGTTAGTAGAAAACTATTGTTGTGGCTTAGTTTCAGATTTGTTTATCTCTGTTAAAGATTTATTTATTCAGAAATTAGTTGAAGCTAGATATAGAGAATTATTAGCAGCTAGCATTGCGTTGTATGATGTTTGTGAAAACCTTGACATTGATGATGGCGATTATTGTGTGGCAGATTGTATCTTTGATACTTTCTATAGCGAGAGTAATGAGGTTTTAAAATTTATTTCAAAAAAGATTGAAAATGTAAGTGCCTTAAATACAGAAATTGTTGACAGTCTTTTACAATTTTTTACATTCATATTTAGCGAGTACGAAAACAAAAATTTTGGGGAGAAAGAGCTCGAAACCCTTATCTACATTATTATGCTAAAAATTGAAGATAGTTCAAAAATATTTAATTTGTTCGCAAATAACTCTTTTAAATTTTTTCCACGAATAAGTGATTTCTTAATTAATAAATATTCTAATGAAGATAAATGGGTAGATTTTGCCATAAATCATTATAAAAAAGATAGAACAATTGCAGAAAAACTATTACAAAAACTAAATAAAACCGATTCAGAAAAATTTATTTCGGTTGCTTTCTCGTTAATAAAAAACCCGTTTGCAAATAAAGATAACTTAATAGACTTGCCGATTGATGAGGTATATTATACATATGAATATATAAATCGGTTTTTGTTACCAATGATTAATTATAAGGAGCATAAGCTATTATTTGTAGCAGTTAATCTAAATCTTGCAAATAGCCTTAATCAAATCGAAAACTATATCAGTGTTAGAGATTATTTAAGTTTAGAGCAAAAACAACTATTTATAAAAAAAATTATATATAAGGAACTTGAGATAAAAGTTTATATTGTTGAAAATAAATTAGATGAAGCAAAAGAAATTCTAAAACGAAATTCAACTCTAAATAATTTGAAAGAGTTAATACGTCCTTTTACCACCATAGATCCCGATTTCTGTTTTAATTATATAACATCATTTATAGATGAAAAAATACAAACAGAAAGGGGGCGTGATGTTTATTATCAAATAGCATGTCTGTTAAATTTTTCAAGGGAGCTTAAAGGTTTTAATGCAAAAACATTGCAATATTCCAAAAAGTTATATGTTTCAAATACTAGATTATCTGCATTAAAAGACGAATTCATTAAAGCCAAATTGATAAATCCACTAAATAATTTATAATGCAAATAACAGGCACTCACATACACTACTATATGCTATGCCATCGCAAATTATGGTTGTTTGCTAATAATATTCAAATGGAACATACATCTGATATTGTAGCTGAGGGAAAGTTTATTCACGAAACCACTTATAAAAATCGTTCGTTAAAGTTTTCGGAAATAGAAATTGATGGAATTAAAATTGATTATTACGACCATAAAAACAAAGTAGTACACGAAATTAAAAAATCGAACAAATGCGAAGAAGTACACGAATGGCAGCTTAAATACTATTTGTATGTTTTAGAAAAAAACGGGGTTACTGGAGCAATTGGTCTTCTTGAATATCCTAAAATGAGAATAACAAAAGAAGTATTGTTGACAGAGGCAGATAAGAAACAGTTTGAGGAAATCATTATTAAAGTGCAAGAAATAATATTAAACGAAAAATGCCCACTTCGCTTGAACAAAAAGCAATGTAGAAACTGCTCTTACTTTGATTTTTGTTGGAGTAGCGAGCCCGAGACAGATAATATATAAGTTTAACAATAAGTTAATTAGCATGAAGAAAACTTACTATTTATTTAACCCCGGTAAATTAAGTAGAAAAGATAATACTCTAAAATTTGTACCCCACGACAAGGATGGTAAAGAATTAAGTCCAAAATACTTGCCGGTTGAGCAAGTTGGTCAAATGTTTGTTTTTGGAAATCTTGAAGCATCAAGCTCTTTATACAATTTTTTAGGACAAAACGAAATAGCCGTACATTTCTTTGATTATTACGAAAACTATACCGGTTCGTTTCTATCGCGTGATTATTTGCTTGCAGGCAAAATGATAATAGAGCAAGTTAAGCATTACAATAAACTAAAATTGCGTATGGCAATTGCCAAAGAGATAATTCAGGGAGCTGCTTACAACATGTTGAAAAATTTGGCTTATTATAACAGTAGAGGTAAAGACTTAAAAAGCCAAATCGAAAGAATTAAGTTGCTAAAATCAAATATTAATAATACCCAAAAAATAGATGAGCTTATGGGGATTGAGGGCAATATCAGAAATTGCTATTACGAGGGTATTAATATAATTATCAATAGTTTTGAAATGGGTACACGAAGTACCAGACCGCCACTAAACGAAGTTAATGCACTAATTTCATTTGGTAATATGATTATTTACTCTCAAGTGTTACGTAGCATACATCAAACGCAATTAAATCCTACAATAAGTTATTTGCATCAACCCGGTGAGCGCAGATACTCATTATCTCTTGACATTGCAGAAATATTTAAACCCATAATTGTTGACAGAGTAATATTTAAAGTATTGAATAAGCGGATACTTTCTGAAAAAGATTTTGATAAATCGCTAAATAGGGTATTGCTAAACAATGCAGGTAAAAAGAAGTTTCTCGAATCGTTCGACAATCGTATGCTTGAAACGATAAAGCATCGCACACTTAATCGGCATGTAAGCTATAAGCACTTGATAAAGCTCGAATGTTATAAATTAAAAAAGCATTTATTAAATATCGAGGATTATAAATCATTTAAAATGTACTGGTAATGTATGTAATATTAGTTTACGACATAGGTGAAAAACGAGTTGGTAAAATGCTAAAATTGTGTAGGCGATATTTAAATTGGATTCAAAACTCTGTTTTTGAGGGCGAGCTCACAAACTTGCAATACGAGCAATTAAAGTATGAAGCCCTCAAAATAATGGAGACACAAGATGATAGCATTATCGTTTTTAGTTCCGAAAATCAGAAATGGTTGAATAAAGAAATAATAGGTATAGAAAAAAATGAATTAAATAATTTTTTGTAACTTGTCGATGTATATGAAAAACTTAGCATTTAAAATTTCTCTTTACAGAATATTTTCAACATAGTTCTTTGACATGCTGAAAAACAAACACTTAGTTTATGTTGTCGATGTAGTAATAAAAATAACATATCTTATATCGACATTTTTTTATTTAAGTTTTATATATTTGCCAATATATTAACAATCTGTTAATCATGCAGTTTGTATCTGTAAAATTAGCG
>JAQVOJ010000169.1 GCA_028702675.1 Bacteroidales bacterium | reverse complement strand
CAGTACTTAATCTTAGCGAATCTGCTGAAATTATTGCAAAGTATTTAGCTCATCCCAAAACTGAACCTGATTACAGATTAGGTAGAAAACACAGTGAATTTATAATTTCATTGACTGAACTGGGATATTCAGTTGATAATAAAGAACTCGAAAGATATATAGAATCAGCTATAAGAAATTCTTTAAAAAACTTAATTTAGTTAACAATAAGTATCTTTCTATCAATATTCCTTTCGTGTAAAATCTTAATAATATAAACACCACTAGCTAATGTCGATACATCAATACTTAAAGGGCCTGTTGACTCTTGGGATAAAATACATTTACCACTTACTTTATACAAATTAACAATAGATATTTTTGAATCTTCCAATTTAATATTTACAAAACTATGTGCAGGATTTGGGTATATTGTTACCTTATCATCATTATTTAGTTCACTTAAACTTGTCCAAACACCTGTCAATCTAAAAATCCAAGCATCGTAGTCTCCATATACATCTGCATCAAAATCGCCTGATACGTATGAGTCAAAAATACTGCTACCAACTATTATTCCACTATCGTCTTTATAGAGATTCGTTCTCATATCCGGCATATCACTGCCAATTGTTTTGTCTGACAATATATTACCTGAAGTATCAATTAAAACGAACCAAATATCCTTATAATTAAAATAATTATCCTCAGTTTTTTCAAAACCTGCATCAGAATCTGATTGACCTGCTATTAGAATTTTATTTTGATTAGCTAATAGAGAAGAAGCATCATCCTGCCCATTCCCACCAATGGTTTTATCCCAAATAAAATCCAAATTTGTATTTAGCTTAACAAGCCAATAATCGTTCATCCCTCTCGAGTTCTCAGTTTTTAACCCGGTAGCATCACCATAAGATGACCCCAATAAATATAAATAATCCTCTAAAAATAATATGTTAGGTCCCATCCAACAGATATCATGTCCTTCACTACCAATTGTTACATCACCAATCAAGTCTCCTGTTTCAATAGAAACTTTCAGTATCCAATAATCAGTTGACCCGTAACAATCTTCTGTTTTTTCGTATGAGATATTAGACGTTGAAACACCAAATACATATAAATAATCACCTGAATTGTCTATACTCATTCTGTAAGCCGCATCTAATTCAGTACCACCATAAGTTTTATCCCATACAACATTGCCTGCTGTATCTGCACATATCAACCAATAATCAGTATTGCCACGGTTAAAACCTGTTTTGATTCCGGATTCACCAGAATTTGATCCACCTATCAAGAAAAGTTTATTATCAACAATTAAACCATCGCGAAAAGTATCGTTTTCAGTACCACCATACGATTTTTGCCATATTTCATTACCCAAAGGGTCTGTTTTAATTATCCAAAAATCAGTTTCACCATAAGTATTTATCGTTTTGTTTCCACTTATGCCACCATAAGATGAACCACATAGGTATAAATTAGAATTACTATCTATAAGCATTTTTGTTACAAGTTCGTCAGCTTCACTTCCAAAACTTATTTGCCATTCATTTTGGAATAAACTGTCTGTTTTTATTAACCAATAATCACCCCCTCCCCAATTTGACACTGTCTTATTTCCAGTTTGCCCTGAACCTGAATTGCAAAACATATAATATCCTCCATCCAAAGCCCTAACAACATTTTCAATACCATCATAAGAATCACCGCCGTAAACCATTTGGTCTGAGATTTGAAAACTTTGAGAAACAACTGTTAAGCTAAAAACTGTATTAAGAAAAACTAATAGAACTTTTTGAGACATAATAATGTATTTTAAGCTTGTTTATTCTTTAACCGTTTGGATTGTAATAACAGAACCATCGCTAAATATGAACCGGTTGAACAAATTCCCATCCGGCATTGTATTATCGGGATCAATTCTAATGGTACTTATACCAGAAAAGCCACCGCTAGTACTATACCTTATTCTTTCATTGTGAATAGAATTAGCATCTTTATCGTATAATTCATAGCTTAAGTTATCCGAAATGGAAGAACCTATCTCTATAATAAAGTAATCGTTAATAATTGGGACAGGATAAATTGTAATGTTAAACAATTCTGCAATATCCAAAGTACTGGTTACCATACTTTTTACTTCAATAATTGAATAATTATGCGATTTATCTTTATGGGTTAAAGAAAATGTATATAAGCCTTTGTTTAACGTGAATTGGGGTGCAATAATGTTTCCATTTGCATCGTAAATTGAATCTTCATAAATAGTACAAATTGCTGAAGGGCTTTCACTAATTCTAACTATATCAACTTTATCGATACCATCAGGCCATGTAAACTCATCATTACTTTCATTATTGAAAGCTTCTCCAATTTGATCAATTAAATCATAAATATCTTCGAAAGAGCCCTCGTTGTCATTAAGAGTTCCAGAAACATCGGGTTTTGGAAAATAACGATCTTTTTTAACGTATTCCATAGCTATAGCAGAAGGTTCGTTAACATCTGGATTATATGTGCCGTATCCAACACATTCCAGTTCCTGTATAGGTGGAGTGTACCAATTTAATGCAGGATTGGCATAGTCGTTAACAAAATCAATTGCATCAGACAATTCCCAGTACGAAGATATCGGATCAATATCACTGGTTTTTATTGCTGTGCCGCGCCAGAGAATTCCCTTATCTTTTCTAATACCAACAAGAAAATCGTATTGTGTTGTTGTTATTACATGCCCATCCCAATCTCGCAGATCATCGGAAGAATCTACGTCTTCAATAGTAACTATTCTATAACCGTCAATAAATAATTGATAAGTAAATAACCCATGCCTAGTAGCAAGAGCTTGTGCCTGCGCAGGGCTGCTAGTATAACTAATCCAATCTTGATCTGAATAATAAACATACATTTTGGGCTCAGTACTTTGAAAATATGATTCGTGAGATAAATATCCTGTACTTGTTATCAAATTATTGTATAATTTCCTGTGAGAATTTACGGAGTAAGCATACTGCCAGCCATTACAATACCATTTTTTATGGTCATGCCAATAGCTACTACCTCCTCCTTGTGCATATTCAATCACAATGTCTTCATTTTCAATAATAGTACCGTTTTTATCAAACCCGTTTACCTTTATTAAAAGGTTCATGCTGTCTGTAAAATAAGTATCAGGGATTTTACAAAAGTTTTGTCCAACAATCCTTTCTGTACTAATAAGGCTATCAACAAACTGCGTACTATCTAAATATATTCTTTCATAGGTTTCTAGTTCCCACGATTCAAAAGTCTGATAATCCTGATAATCTATTAAAACATATGAATATAGTTCCTGCGGCTGGTAAACTACAAGTTGAGCTTTACTATGTTTTACATTAACCAAAAACAAACAAACAAACAAACAAACAAACAAACAAAGATGAAGTTTTCATAATATTGGTTTTTGGGTTATCACAAATATAAACAATTTATTTTTATTATACAAAGCTCCAACTATCATTTAACCCGCATTATTCATACGATTAGCTTTGTGTAGCTGGTAGGCGTCGAAACTTGCAGATATATCCTTATATTTCAAGAGTTTTGCAACGAAGCAGATGCACAAAGATAATTGTAAGCTTTCTC
>JAQVOJ010000168.1 GCA_028702675.1 Bacteroidales bacterium | reverse complement strand
CCATACCAAAACCAGCATCATTCATTTCTTGATAAAGTTTATCTCTATTATAGTTATTAACTATAACTGGTAAAGTTTGCGGACAAATTCCTTCTTCAATTTCTTCATGTAAAAATGTAAACTCATTGTCTAACCCTTTTAGGAGATTGATCAAATACTTGTAATTAAATATTCTTTTATTGTAAATAGATTGCAAATCATATGTTAGATTAAAATATGGAGTAAAACCTTCATCAAAAATATTGGGTTTATTATCTACTAATAAACCTCCGTCAATTGTAGGTAATATTTTATGTAATGAGTAGAACGAAAAATCACCGGCTCTTCCACATTTACCTCCAATCAGATCTGTTAGCCATGCATGAGCACAATCCTCTACGAAAGTAATCTCATTCTGCTTTAACCAACTAATGATTTCATCGTATTTTTTATCAGGGAAACCAAAATAATGCACTAAAAGAACAAGCTGGGATGTATCTATTAATATTTGTTGTTTTAGTTTTTCAAAATCTATTTCTAACTGTAAATTTAATTCGTAGAATGAATATTTTAAACCAGAAATATATACAGAATCAAATATTCCACTTCCTTCATTTGGAGACCAACCGATATAGGCAGGTAATAAGATATTGCCTTCAGGTCGAATCGTTTTAAATCTCAAAAGAATATCAGACCATGCATCTCTTGCAGAGTTTGTGTAGGTCCATTTCCTTCTAAAATTATCGTTTTTAACAGCTATTTTTGTAATCATATTTGAATTTTTAATTCCATTCGAAGAATTTTATTCATAAATAATAATTCAGCCATATTCGTCATATTATCTGTACCGATAAAATAAATGTTCTCGAAATGTAGTTTATCCTGTAATAGTTTTGCCACAATTTTTACAGAGTCACTATAATCACCTCTAAATATCAAATCATCTTCAATAACACCAATACGCATTGACTCATTATCAAACATTACATCAAAATAATTAAAACCATAACTTTCTTTTGATATCTTATACTGTGGGAAATTTTGTATGTAAATATTCGTTTCTTCGAGGTTTAATATACTCGTTTTAATTTCGTACAAAAATTTGTAATCCAACTGTTTGAAACCCATTATGAAATACCAGTCGAGTGCTGCATTATTATCTTGATAAACATCTAATTGCAAATTTTTATATCCAAGACCTGCGTAAAAATTGATCGCAAAATTCAAAATCGCCTTTCCTATACCTCTACCCTTAAACTCTTTCTCTGAAGCAATCATATTCAAAAAAAAAGTATCCGAACCTGCAATAATCTTGAATTCAGCACATCCTACTATTTGACTACCATTATACGCAACAAAATATAGATAAGGAGAGAAAATGTTATCCAGCTCATTTAAAATAAAATGTTCTACACCCTTACTTCTGTATATTGATGGAATTAAATGTTGAGATTGAAATGATTCTCTTATAACTCTAACGAATACTTTAACATCGTCTTTCTCTAACTGTTTAATTTTGTAAATTTCTTTCATCATCAAAGTTTTTCATAATTGATTCAGGATCTAACACAACATTTGTTCTAAAAAAAACATTTTTGATAGTTCCAAAAAAAATCTTTATATCTAACCAAAAAGACATATTTTGCACATATTGTACGTCCATTTCTATTCTATCGTCCCAATTAATAGTATTTCTGCCGTTCACTTGCGCCAAACCAGTAATACCTGGCTTTACTGTATGACGCAATCTTTCTCTTTCATTATAATATGGTAAATAACGAACAAGTAATGGTCTGGGGCCTATCAGCGACATATCTCCTCTGATTACGTTCAAGAGTTGAGGGATTTCATCTAGAGAGGTTGATCGTATAAACTTACCCACTCTAGTTAATCTATGTGCGTCAGGTAGCAAATTGCCTGATGAATCCCGCTTATCATTCATTGTTTTAAACTTAATTACCTTGAATATTTTTTCATTCTTCCCTGGTCGTTCCTGAAAGAAAAAAGCACCTTCACCCTTATTGGCAATTGAAAGCCAAATCCATACAACGATGAAAATCGGGCTAATAAATATTAAACCGATAAGTGATAATGTGAAATCGATAAGACATTTGAAAAAATGTTTATACATATTCTAATTTCTCAACATCTCTTTTTCCAACATCCTGTACTCTTTTAAAAGCTCATACCAAACCACACTTTGCTCGTACCTGTCTACAATCAGTTTTCTAGATTTACTCGCCATACGCTCAACTTCACTTGGGTTATCTAAAAATGACAACATTGCTTCAAACAGTTTCTTTTCATCCTTTGGTGGAATGATAATACCATTTTCATTATCAATAATTATCTCATTGCACCCGTTGATATTTGTAACAATACTTGGTATACCCATTGCACCTGCTTGCATAATCACATTCGGGAAACCTTCCCGATAACTTGGAAATACTAAAGCATCAGAAATAGCGAAATAAGGTCGCACATCATTCTGCCACCCTACATAGATAATATGTTTATTTGAATGAATTTCATCTAGCGTTTCAGGTTGTAGAGGATTTAAATCTTCCTCGAATGGACCCACTAACAACAACTTTACATTTTTATCTATAAGTTTTGAAAAAACAGAGACTAATTCATTTATACCTTTATCCCTAACCAATCGGCCAACAAAAACAAAAACAAAATCACTTTCGAATATATTTAGATCATCTTTAAGTTGATTTTGTTGTTCTTGAGTTATTTGTTCCGGCTCAAAAAAACTTGTATCTATACCGTTTGACGAGCCATTAGCAATTATTTTTAGTTTATCTTTATTAGTAAATTTATTTTCTAAAATAAAATCGCAAAGGCCTTCAGAGTTTGGATAAACCTTTTTGGCACAAGAATACGTCAACTTTTCAACAAAATTCAGAACTCTGCGTTTAATTCCAGTCACCTCCATCAAAGGTAATCCTGTTACCGTATGTAAACGAATTGGAACACCTGCCAATTGAGCACCAAGCATACCTACAATACCCGCTTTAGGAGTATGTGAATGCACCATCAAAGGCTTTTCCTTTTTACACAACCTATAAAAACTCCATAATGCTTTAATATCTTTAATTGGAGAAATTGTCCTTGTCATTTCTAAAGCAACTACACGAATCCCCTCTGTTTCATTAACTTCATATAATTCTTTCCCTTCACTTGAAACACCAACCACTTCATAACCGTTTTCTGACATAAAACGGTGTTGTCCCTTTAATAGTGTTTTTAAAGAAACAGGAACTGTTGTGATGCGAATGAGTTTAGTGCATATCATAATAATTACGTAGAACTAGTTTGATTTTTATTTATATGAAATCTCAATTTTAAACTATTAAATTTTATTCTCAGATATTCTTTGGACTAGTATAGAGAATTTTAAAATAAAATATTTATAATGGAATATTCTTGAATTAATACACCATTTCTTCATCTCAGTTATTTCATCCCTAGATAATCTAATTGCTTTAGAAAGAGTCTTCTTTATTGTTTGAAAAGAGTTATCTGAAATTAAGAAACCATTTTTACCTTCCACTATAAAATCTCTAATATTACTTGTGGAATTAGTTAATACTGGTGTTCCACACGATATTGACTCTACAAATTT
>JAQVOJ010000167.1 GCA_028702675.1 Bacteroidales bacterium | reverse complement strand
AAGGAGCTTGCCGAGGTACATCAAAAGAAGCCAGATCGATAAATATGCTAATTGAAAGCATTAAGACGCAGATTCACCAAAATGTTATTTACATGAGAGAAGATAACAAACCAATTTGTGTTGAATCCATAAAAAATTCTTATTTAGGATTGGATACCGAAGAAGAAGACAAAGGCAAAAAAATTCTAGAACTCTACCGGGAACACAACGAAAAAATAAAAACTCTTAAAAACATTGACTTTGCCCCTGCCACAGTACAACGATACGAGACTTCATTGAGGTTTACTCAAGACTTTATTAAACGTAAGTACAAAAAAGATGATTTGTATTTGTCTGAACTTAATCATCAATTTATGGTAGATTATGAAATATACTTCAAAACCGTAAGAAAATGTGCTCACAATACTACAATGAAGTACTTAAGAAATTTTAAAAAGATTATCCGTCTAGCAATTATTAGTGGTTATCTTGATAAAGATCCTTTCTCTAATTTCAAAATGAGATTAAAAAAAGTGGACAGAGGTTTCCTTTCTGAAGAAGAACTCGATATCATTATGAAAAAAGAGATCAGCAACAAACGCCTGGAGCAAATACGTGATTGTTTTGTTTTTTCTTGTTTTACCGGTTTGGCTTATTCCGATTTAAAGCGTCTTTCTGGTGACCACATCGTTACTGGAACCGATGGTGGCAGATGGATAAAAATTAAACGTATGAAAACGGACAATATGAGCAGCATTCCAATTTTACCTATCTCTCAAAAGATAATTGATAAGTACAAGAATGATACATATTGTAAAGCAAATAATGTTTTATTGCCGGTACGTTCTAATCAAAAAATGAATAATTACTTGCATGAACTCGCTAATATATGTGAGATTGAGAAAAATCTAACCAGCCATTTGGCACGACATACTTTTGCCACTACAGTTACCCTTAATAATAATGTACCCATAGAAACAGTATCTAAAATGCTTGGCCACTCTTCCATAAACATGACTAAAATTTATGCCCGTTTATTGGATAAAAAGGTGGGGCAAGACATGAAACACTTGAATGATAAGTATGCAAATGTAAATATTTAATACTTGAGGCTTTTGCCCCAAGTTTATTATTTATAATATGATTCATATTGATTATATTATCACACTATTAATGGCTTATTTCCCGAAAAATTATCAAATAATAAACTATAATTATAAATACTATCAATTAAGTTAATTAAATTTTTATATTGCAAAGAACCTTGATTTTCCTTAATACTACTTTGAACTTCAGGATAACCAAATATAAATAAAAAAT
Organism: Bacteroidales bacterium; assembly: GCA_028702675.1. Classification (GTDB taxonomy): domain Bacteria; phylum Bacteroidota; class Bacteroidia; order Bacteroidales; family ML635J-15; genus JAQVOJ01. The sequence continues at coordinate 2,328 of JAQVOJ010000167.1, read as the reverse complement.
CTAACATTGGTTGATAAATATTCTTAAAAGCCTCTATCTCATTAACATAACGACAAAATTAATTATATTTATTAAACTATAATTTTGTCCGACTATTTAGGGGGCTAAAACATCATAATCAAAAATATATCCATTATGCTCGGAGCTCAATTGTCCTGTTTGCAACAAAAGTTTTACCATTAGGTTGTTCATTGCCATATTTTTATTGAACTCATGTTTTACTCCTGTATCGGATATAAATGTTTCTTTTTTTGTGGAGATTTCTTTTTGCATTCTTAGCAACGTATCGGCAGAGCAAACGTCAAATTTTTTCACTTGATCAAGTTCACCACGAAGATGTTCTGTAATATCTTCAGCACACTCGCCACCACAAAGTGTCAATAAAAAATATGACCTAAAAAGATCACTAAACTTATATTCCGACCTAAGTCCCCGATTACCAAGTGTTTGATCAATCATTTGATAAACATTTGATTTGGAAATTATTGAATCTGCGAAATTTATTCCGCCAAAAGATTTGATTTTCGAATTAGAATATGTAATTTTCATCCGCAACGATGTTTTTCACCTAAATAAGTGAAAAATATTTAATCGGGCAAGCCTTGTAAACATTATTTTTACTTGGCTTCCCGATTTTATTAAATTTTTGTTGCGGATTTAAGATAATTCGTTAATGTTTGTTTTTACACTGAACTATTTCCGAAAGATTAAAAAGACAGTGCAAATACTACTTTCAAATCAAAAAAACAAAATACAGTAAAAATCTCTTAGATATTGCAAAATTTATGTTATATTGCGAGAGAAAACGCACTAACTCGTTTATAAATGCTTACAATTAATTACAAATGTTTAACACACGGATATATGAGCTTGTGTTTCAGGCTTTTGGGGGTTGGGTATTGTTATAAACGAGTTAGAAAACATAAGTTAAGCCCTTAATTTTTAGTGTGTCTTTTCCTTATCGCTGCGTAATTAAGCACAGCCTTTAGTTTGGAGCTAAATTTTAGCGGAATCAGCAGCAAGTATTTAGACAACTGACTAAAGCTTTTCGGCTGCTTTGTAATGCAATTTGCTTTTCCTTTTCGATGCTCCGTGTTTTTCCTTGCATCTTGTCTTTTTGCGACACATTAAATCAATTCCTGCCATTGACTGGGGAGATTTTCCGACCGATGTGGGATGCAAATTGACATTCCAAAGCAAGGATTGAGCAGGGTCTTAACCAACGATTTTCTAACAGCGTGTAAATTTCATGCCGGAGTGAAGCAACTTTTAATGAATTATTAGTTATATTTCGGAGAATGTATTTACCTACGGATTTATGGAAATATGGCACGAAACTTACACTCGAACCGTTAGCACCAAGCAAAACAGACACGTAAAACAATAACATATGCCTGATAATAATCAAGATATTGAGGAAATAAAACGGGAATATATTAAAGATTTGTATGCTGATTATCGTTATGGTATTCAGAAATTTGATACACAAGCACTTTACTTGAGTAGTGGTGCATTGGCAATTAGTCTGACTTTTTTAAAGGATATTGTACCGATTAATGAAGCTATATGTCTGACTCTTTATTATACCTCCTTAGTTCTATTTGGACTTACAATTTTAATAGGTTTCGTAGCTCATTATATTTCATCTAGACTGATAATGGCTAGAATTAAAAGAATTGAGCAAAATGATTTTAATGTTCAAGACAGCGACTGGATTAGTATAATAAACAAAGTAATCATCGCAACTCTTGTGATTGGGATAGGATTACTAATTACCTTCACTATGATTAATATGAATTCTGCAAATAAGAAAGCAAAAAATACTCAAGCAAGTAGTATTCTGATTGAAAAGACTTTGAACGATAGTACATCAGTCAAGATTAAAGGAGAAGTGAAAAATTGTATTTATATTGACACTTGTAAAACCATTAAAAATTAAGATTATGGCAAAAGAAGAAAAACCAGTTCAAAATGAACAAAGTAAACCGATAACCGAACAGGGTGGGCAAAATATTCAAGGAGAGCAGATTTTTGAAAAAGCGATGCCTGTTCAGCCGATTCCGCAAGCATTGACAAATCAACCACAAACAACTAGTTCGACACAAAACCAAACTTCTGGTGATTCAAATAGTTCAGGTGGACAAACTTCATCATCGTCAGAAAATAGTAATAATTCAAATTCTGGGAACTAATGCCAGGTGCTAACATGCGGTCATAAAACATTGCGCGGGTAGTGCTAAAACTGAACGATATAACAATTAATAAACAGCTTAGCGGTTCGATAGGTTTGTGTTTCAAAGTGCGCAACGTTTCATACCGCCATCCGTT
>JAQVOJ010000007.1 GCA_028702675.1 Bacteroidales bacterium | reverse complement strand
ATAATTTCAGGACTTTTAGCATATTCTTTTTTTCCTAAAAAACCATCTATTAAATACGACACGGAAGAAACTTATGGACAATTAGCTTTGTATTAAGCACTTGCTTATATCGAACTCAGGTTTTTAGTATTCTTCGTGTACTTCGTGTCTTAGTGGTTATTTCAGTTTCTGATATGTTTATATTAGTTTTTACCACAGAGGCACAGAGGACACAGAGTTTTTAGTATTCTTCGTGTACTTCGTGTCTTAGTGGTTGTTTTCAGTTTCTGATACGTTTTAATAGTTTTCACCTTTTTAAAGATTATTTAAAATCGATTTTCAAAAACCTTATGATCATTTGATTATATCTGTTAACATAATATTATTATTTTTGCAAAAAATTGAATTGATATGTTTGAAAATCTTAGCGACAGACTTGAGCAATCGTTCAGGTTATTAAAAGGACAAGGAAGAATAACAGAAATAAATGTTGCCGAAACTTTAAAAGATGTTCGTAGAGCATTATTAGATGCAGACGTAAACTACAAAACAGCTAAATCTTTTACCGATGCAGTTAAAGAAGAAGCATTAGGTCAAGATGTTCTTAAAGCAGTTAAACCCGGAGAAATGATGGTAAAAATTGTTCACGATCATTTGGCAAAACTAATGGGCGATGAAGCAGTTGACATTAATTTATCAGGTAAACCTTCGGTAATTCTCATGTCTGGCTTACAAGGTTCGGGTAAAACTACTTTTAGCGGCAAGCTGGCAAACATGCTTAAAACAAAACGTGGACGGCAAGCATTACTTGTTGCAGGAGACGTTTACCGTCCAGCTGCTATTGAACAGCTCAAGATTCTTGGAGAGCAATTAGAAGTGCCTGTATATTCCGAAGATGATAATAAGAATCCTGTTCAAATTGCAAAGAATGCAATTAAATATGCAAAAGATTACGGTAAAGATGTTGTTATAATTGATACGGCCGGACGTTTAGCTATTGACAAACAAATGATGGAAGAGATTTCAGCTATCAAAAAAGCCGTTAATCCCAATGAAATCCTCTTCGTTGTTGACTCAATGACAGGACAAGATGCTGTAAATACTGCAAAAGCATTTAATGATATTCTAGATTTTGATGGCGTAATTCTAACTAAGCTTGATGGTGATACTAGAGGCGGTGCTGCCTTAAGTATTAAAAGTGTGGTAAACAAACCCATTAAGTTTGTTGGAACAGGCGAAAAAATGGATGCTATAGACGTTTTTCATCCAAAACGTATGGCAGACCGTATTCTTGGAATGGGTGATATTGTTACATTTGTAGAAAGAGCACAGGAACAGTATGATGTAGAAGAATCAAGGAAGCTACAAAAGAAAATAGCAAAAAACCAGTTCAACTTCGACGATTTTCTTAAACAAATTCATCAAATCAAGAAAATGGGGAATTTTAAAGAACTTGCCAGTATGATCCCCGGTGTAGGAAAAGCTCTACGCAACCTTGATTTAGACGACGACGCTTTTAAAGGGATTGAAGCTATTATTTATAGCATGACACCCGAAGAAAGACAAAATCCTAAAGTTTTAAGTGGCACTAGAAAAAAACGAATTGCAGAAGGTAGTGGTACATCTATTCAAGAAGTAAATAGACTGATAAAACAGTTTAGTGAAACACGCAAAATGATGCAAATGATGACTACAAATAAAAATGCAAAAAAAATGATGCGTAAAATGAAATAAGTATTAGTTAAAAAGACGATTAAAAAATAATATTACCATGAACCTTTTAGACGGAAAAGCTACATCGGCAAAAATAAAACAAGAAATTACTGAAAAAGTAAATGAATATGTTAATAAAGGTTTTCGCCCTCCCCACCTTGTTGCAATTATAGCCGGAAACGACGGGGCAAGCGAAACTTATGTAGGACACAAAGAAAAAGCTTGTGCACAAGTTGGATTTACTTCAGAAGTAATTCGGTATCCCGAAAACGTAGAAGAGAATACAATCTTAAAAAAAATAGTTGAGCTCAATAATGATAAAGAAATAGACGGTTTTATTGTTCAACTTCCACTACCCAAACAAGTTAACGAACAAAAAATAATTGAAACAATTGCTCCAGAAAAAGATGTTGACGGGTTTCATCCGGTTAACTTAGGTAAGATGATGGCAGGATTACCTTCTTTTGTCTCAGCAACGCCTAAAGGAATAGTTGAACTACTAAGGCATAACAATCTATCTGTCAGTGGTAAACATTGCGTTGTGATTGGCAGGAGTAATATTGTAGGCAGACCGGTAAGTGTATTGCTAAGCCAAAACAATGAGTACGGAAATGCAACAGTAACACTATGCCATAGTAGAACAAAAAATCTTAAAGACATTACTAAACAGGCAGATGTTTTAGTAGTGTCTATGGGAAAACCAAATTTTGTAACTGCCGATATGGTAAAAAATGGCGCCATTGTGGTTGATGTTGGTATTACCAGAATAAAAAGCGATAAAACTAAGTCAGGCTTCAAATTAGTTGGTGATGTGGATTTTGAGAATGTTGCCCCTAAATCTAGCTATATTACTCCTGTACCAGGCGGTGTTGGTCCTATGACAATCGTCTCTTTACTCCTAAACACATGGCAGGCATATTTATCTAATATTAAGTGAACAAAGGTTTTAATTATAGGTTAAAGAATAACATTTGATATTAAATAATCCTGACATGGATAATATTTTAAAAACTCATAAAATCCTTAAAAAAGATTTTCTTAATAAAGATGATTTAGTTTTTCTTCTCGCAACTACTGGAGAAAGTTTTCAAGCTCTTCTTGACAAAGCCGCAGAGATAAAAAAGCATTACGTTGGAAATATAGTGTATTATCGAGGACTTATCGAATATTCTAATATTTGTTCAAAAAACTGTTTTTATTGCGGAATTAGAGGAGGAAACAAAAAGCTTGATCGATATCAAATGACTGATGATGAAGTAATTGAAGCCGTTGTGTTCGCATATAAAAACAATTATTCTTCGATAGTACTACAAGGCGGGGAAAGAAATGACAAAAGTTTTATTAACAAGATAACTTCTCTTTTACAAAAGATAAATAAAGCAACAGATAATAGTTTGGGGATTACCCTATCGCTTGGAGAACAAACCGAAGAAACTTTTAGGATATGGAAAGAAAATGGAGCAAGACGATATTTACTAAGGATAGAGGCTTCTAATCGAGATTTATACCGTAAAATGCACCCCGACAATAAAAAGCATGACTTCGACACTCGCTTAGAATCTCTTTACACATTAAAGAAATTAGAGTACCAAACTGGTACAGGAGTGATGATAGGACTTCCTTTTCAAACATTAGAACACTTAGCTCAAGATTTAGTTTTTTTTAGAGATTTTGATATAGACATGGCTGGTATGGGACCATATATTGAGCATGAAGATACACCCCTATATCAATATAAAGATTTATTATTACCCCGTAAAGAAAGATTTGAATTGAGTTTAAAAATGCTTGCTCTTTTACGTATAATATTGAAAGACATTAATATTGCTGCTACTACCGCTATGCAGGCAATAGATCCGGTAGGACGAGAAAAAGCATTAAAAGCCGGTGCCAATGTTATTATGCCAAACTTAACTCCTGTAAAATATCGTGAAGGTTATTTACTATACGAAGATAAGCCATGTACCGACGAAGAAGCAGAACATTGTATGAATTGTTTAGAAAGCAGTATTAGAATGGCAGGAGATGATATTGGATATGGTAAGTGGGGAGATTCTAAGCACTATTTTAATCGAATTAATAAATCAAAATAAATTGTTTGTATATTTGAATGTGAATATTCCAATAATTCGTAATGATTAAAGCATTAAAAAAAGTATTTAAGTTCTATTATGAAGGCTTTAGAGATATGCCTCGTTGGGGTAAAACTCTGTGGACGATTATTATCCTTAAAGGACTATTAGTATTTGTACTTGTTAAGTTTATTTTCTTTCCAAATTATCTAAAAACAAACTTTGATTCAGATTCCGAAAGAAGCGAATATGTATTGGATCAACTAACAAAATTTTCAGAATATGATGACACTATTAAACATTGATCCGTCTTTAGTTGATTGGTCGCGGGCTCAATTTGCCCTTACTGCAATGTATCACTGGATATTTGTCCCTATTACACTTGGGATATTATTTATTATTGCAATAATGGAAACCAGATACGTAAAAACTGGCGACCTCGAATGGAAGAGAATTACAAAATTTTGGATGAAACTATTCGGAGTTAATTTCGCAATTGGCGTAGCCACAGGGATTATCCTTGAATTTGAATTCGGAACTAATTGGTCTAACTACTCGTGGTTTGTAGGAGATATTTTTGGAGCACCTCTAGCTATCGAAGGAATTATGGCTTTTTTCCTTGAATCAACTTTTATTGCAATAATGTTTTTCGGGTGGAATAAAGTAAGTAAAAAAATGCATCTTACTGCAACTTGGCTAACAGCACTTGGAGCTAATTTGTCGGCTTTATGGATACTTGTTGCAAACGGTTGGATGCAATATCCTGTAGGAATGGCATTTAATCCTGAAACAGCTCGTAACGAGATGCTTAACTTTTGGGACGTTTTTCTATCGCCGGTTGCAGTTAACAAATTCTTACATACAATAACCAGCGGATATGTTGTTGCTGCTATTTTCGTTATAGGTGTTAGCAGCTATTTCTTATTACGAAAAAGAGAAGTTTTACTAGCTAAACGCAGTATAATTATTTCAGGCGTATTTGGACTTATGGCAATATTTGCTGTAATATTTACCGGTCATGGTTCGGCAGTGCAAGTTGCTCAAAAACAACCAATGAAACTTGCCGCCATGGAAGGTTTATATAAAGGTGGTGAAAGTGCCGAATTAATTGGAATTGGAATACTTAACCCTAAAAAAGATGTTAATAACCAAGAAAAACCATTCTTATTCAAAATTGGTTTTAAAGGAGTGCTTTCATATCTTATAAATTTTGATAAAAACTCATTTGTTGCTGGTGTCGAAGACCTTGTGCATGGAAATCCCGAATTTGGAATACTTCCCGCACAAGAACGCATTAATAGAGGTAAATTAGCAATACACTCACTTAAAGAGTATAAAAAAGCTTTAAAACACGAAGACAAAACAAGTGCTAATATGCATTTAAAAACATTTGAAAAAAACTTTGAGCATTTAGGTTACGGATACCTCGAAAAACCTGAAGATATTGTTCCTAATGTTTCACTGGTTTTTTATAGTTTTCATATTATGGTAATATTCGGAACCTTTTTCGTACTCGTATTTGCTGTATTTCTATGGTTAAGCATGACAAACAAGATTGATAAGTTGAAATGGGGTAAGCCTCTATTTATTCTTGGTATTATTACAATTCCAATGAGTTTTATTTCTTCCGAATTAGGATGGGTAGTTGCAGAGGTAGGACGTCAACCTTGGGTAGTACAGGATTTATTAACAGTATCTGCAGGCGTTACCGATATTAGCTCAGCTTCTGTTCAAACTACATTCTGGATATTTGCATTTATATTTACTGCTCTTCTAATTGCTGAAGTAAGCATTATGACAAGAATGATTAAAACAGGTCCTAAAACTAAAGAAGGAGGAAACAAATAATGATAAACGAAATTTCTCTGCTGTTTTTTCAGCAATATTGGTGGTTAATCGTTTCAGTTCTTGGAGCAGCACTTGTATTTCTTTTATTTGTGCAGGGCGGACAAACTTTAATATATCAAATCGGAAAAACAGAAACAGAACGAAACATAATTGTAAACACGCTAGGTCGTAAATGGGAATTCACTTTTACAACTTTAGTTACTTTTGGAGGTGCTTTTTTCGCATCTTTTCCCCTATTCTACTCTTCAAGTTTTGGCGGAGCTTACTGGCTTTGGATAACTATTCTTCTTGCATTTACTATTCAAGCAGTTAGTTACGAATTTAGGTCAAAACCAAATAATGTTTTAGGCAAAAAAACATTTGAAATAATGCTCTTTATTAATGGCTTGTTTGGCACAGTTTTACTTGGAGTAGTTGTTGGAACTCTATTCAATGGCGTTCCATTTGAACTCGATTCTCTTAATAGAGTTTCGTGGCATGGATTGGCTCGTGGACTCGAAGCTATTTTAAATTTGCATAATTTATCATTAGGGCTAACCGTATTCTTCCTAGCAAGAATTCTTGCAATTTTGTATTTTATCAATAGCATAGAACAAATAGACATCCTTAAAAGGTCAAAAAAGCATTTGATTTATAATACAATCCCTTTTATAGTGTTTTTTCTGAGTTTTGTTATTTATTTACTTATTAAAGATGGTTTTGCTGTTGACCCTACTTCAGGAATTGTTTCAATGCAATCTTTTAAATATTTGAATAATTTATTGCAAATGCCTGTATTAATTATAATTTTTGTTTTAGGTGTTGTAGGAGTTCTTTACGGTATTCTAAATTCCATTTTTTCAAAAAAGATATATGATAAAGGAATTTGGTTTGCAGGAATCGGAACATTTTTAGTAGTTCTGACTCTATTTCTTATTGCCGGATACAATAATACAGCATTTTATCCTTCTTTGCACAATATCAACGATTCATTAACTATACAAAATGCCAGTAGTAGCCTCTATACCCTAAAAACTATGAGTATAGTGTCGTTATTGGTGCCTTTTGTAATTGCATATATAGTGTTTGCATGGCGTTTAATCAATAAAAAGAAAATCACAGAAGACGAAATAAATGATAAAAATGAACATACTTATTAAATTTTAGAATAATGAAATATATTTCCGAAATAATCAGTTTATTAGCATGGCCTGTATTTATTGTTATAGCCGTATGGCTCTCGAATTTAGCAATCAACTATTTTCATAAACGATTAAAAAAAGACGGCGAAGAAGATATGTAATTTGTAACACCATGTTTTTGAGTTATCCTTTTACTAATTCTTTAAAGAGTTAGTGTGATATCTAATCACAACAATTATTAGAATAGAACTTCACTCAGGCTCATAATTACTCAAAGAAACATGGCTACATAGCCACACTATTTTTAAATAGTCCCCATCTGAGATTAACTAATATTCATGGCAACCGATTAACAATAAATTGATTGCATGAGCGTCATAAAATATAATATTCAAAATTTAAAAAGAGCAGAATCAAACATATTATTGATCCTGCTCTTAATTAACTAATAATTTGCGTTTTATAAACGTCCTTAGAAATGAATAAATACCGTTGAAATACCCCAATTGCTCCAATCACTATTTTTATTCATTATTGTAACTCTTGCTTTATATTCTAGTGTTTTAAAGCCACCGGGAATATCTTCTGTTGATAAAGCAAATTTGTAATTATTGTTTTCATCTGTTGAAAGCTCAGACACACCTGCTGATCCTTCCCATATCCAAGCACCATCGTCTAAATCAGCATAAAGCTCGATATAACTTGCACTATTAGAAACATCATTAACATGAACAAAAATAAGATTATTCTCTTGATCAGTACTAATTCCGGAAACTTGAGGTGCCGGTCTATCAATTGCATCAGGAATATTTGCTGTTACACCTGCATCAAGGCTTTGTATTTGTTCTCCTTCGGTTGTAATAGCAATAATGTAGTAAGTGTATTCCTCATCAAAATTAAATGTGATATCGTCATCAATATAATCGAAACTATTACTGTTGGTTACTGGCGAAATTTGATATTCTCCAATTTTTTCATTATTTCGATAAAATTCGAATTTATCAACTACATCTTTTGCACTTGATGCTCCAATGAAATACTCTAGTTTTATATGCTCAATATAAGCTTCTGACCCCTCGCCTGTAACTCTTGCACGTGCACTTACCCATGGCATCGCAGGATGAGCTGTAGCTATCTCAATGGTGTCGCTATACATACCATCAAAATTAATAAAGTATCTATAAGTTTTCCCATGAGTAGTCCTATTGTCAGTATAAGTTGTGTCTGATAAGTTACTTTTGATTTTTTCAAACTCTCCCCCGTCTTCTGACTGATAAACATCATAAGCATCTAAGCTTGTTATATGTTCTGCAGCTTCATTATTAAACGACAAAAAAATGGTTCTCCCATTATAGGTAGCAAGAGTAGCTGTTAAACCTCCGATTTTTCCAGTTATTTCCGGCTCGTCATCTTCATCATCGTCTTTATTACAACCTACAAATGTTACCGAACCTATCAGCAACAAACTCATCAAATACATCATCCACTTTTTCTTCATAATTTTTAAATTTAAATATTAAACCTATATTAAATATGAGCACAAATATATGTTTAAACTGCTTATGTAAATAAATATTTCTTATTTATTATTTTTAATTGAATAGATAATATATCTTACTAAAAATTTTAAATACTTAATTTTTATTGATTTATTTTTGAATAATAATGTTAATATTTAAAATAAATAGTTTAAATATGTTATACAGGTAAACAATTTTTTGCATATTTACATAATAAACAAACTAAATATCTATGATAGAGATTTTTAATTCGAAAACAAAAATAATTGCAACCTTAGGACCTGCTACAAGCAATAGAGAAATACTCCGAAAAATGATAATTGCGGGTCTTGATGTGTTTAGGCTTAATTTTTCTCATGGTGATTATGAAGAAAAAGTTAGAATTATTTCGTTAATACGTTCTATTGAAGAAGAGCTAAATGTATGTGTTGCTATTTTGGCTGATTTACAGGGACCAAAAATCCGTTTAGGTATGCTTCCTGCAAATGGAATAAAATTAGAAACCGGCAGTGAGGTAGTTTTTTCTACCTCCCAAGATTCATCAGATTCGTTTTTTATAAACTATGACAAATTTGCTGTAAATACAAAGCTGGGGGATTTAATTCTAATTGATGATGGTAAAATTAAATTAAAAGTTACCGAAACTAATAAAAAGGATATAGTTAAAGCTAAAGTAATTGTTGGCGGAGTTGCTCATTCTCGAAAAGGTGTAAATTTACCTGATACAATTATTGAACTTCCGAGTCTTACCGATAAAGATTTAAATGATATGCAATTCATTGTAAATAATGATATTGATTGGGTAGCTCTATCCTTTGTTAGATCAAGCGAGGACATCATAAATTTAAAGAAATTAATACGCAATAATAATGCAGATTTAAATATAATTGCCAAAATAGAAAAGCCCGAAGCTGTAAAGAATATAGATTCTATTATTTTAGAAACTGACGGAATAATGATAGCACGAGGAGATTTGGGTGTAGAAGTTGATTTTTGCCAGGTTCCCACAATTCAAAAAAACATTATTACAAAATGCATATCAGCAGCAAAACCTGTAATTATTGCAACTCAAATGCTTGAAAGCATGATACAAAATTTTGCTCCTACTAGAGCTGAGGCTAACGATGTTGCTAATGCAGTTTTAGATGGTGCTGATACATTAATGCTTAGTGGAGAAACATCTGTAGGTGCTTATCCTGTAGAAAGCATTGAAGCAATGGAACGCATAATTGAATATACAGAAGCAAACAATACTATTTATCACAGAAATCAAAAACCTGGAGTTTTTTCCGAAGATTATTTACCCGACAGTGTTTGTTATAATGCAAGTTTAATGGCAGAACAAACAAAAGCAAAAGCAATTGTAACATTTACTTATTCGGGATATACAGCATTTCGATTGTCGAGTCATCGCCCTAAAGCAGAGATATATGCGTTTACTGGTAATGATAAGTTATTGCGTAAATTACCATTGATTTGGGGTGTAATTAAAACATTCCATATTCCTAATTTCGATAATATTGATAAGGCTATCAATTATTCTATTGAAGTTTTAAAATCTAAAAAAGTTTTAAAAACAGGCGACTTAGTAGTACATATTGGGAGTACCCCCATTTTGGCTCGCGACCGAACTAATATGATTAAACTTACAATTGTAGATTAATAAGTAAAGGTCTCCCGAATATTTTGTTCACGATGCCATAAATAAACTGTAATATTTGGTACAGAACTAAGCATTTTTGCTAAATTATCGGCACAATAAACACTTCGATGTTGCCCTCCTGTGCAACCAAAATTGATCATTAAATTGCTAAACTGCCGTTCTTTGTAATTTAGTATTGTGGGTTTAAGAATTTCAAATGTTCTTTTCACAAATTCCTTAATATTTGATTTTTCTTCTAAGAACTTGATTACATCTTGGTTTCTTCCGGTAAGTTCTCGATATTCCTCAATTCTTCCAGGATTATATATCCCCCTACAATCAAAAACAAATCCTCCGCCATTGCCAGACAAATCGATAGGAATCCCTTTTTTGTAAGAAAAACTCGTAATGCAGATTTTTAAACCCTTAAGCTTTGATTCAGAATTATTTTGAAATGCTTTAAGCTCCAATATTTGCGTACAAATATCCTTTAATACAGGGTATTTGTCTAATACATCCGTTTGGTATAGTAAAAATTTCAGATTATTAAGTGCATATGGGATACTTTGAATAAAGTGAGGCTTATTTTCGATTAAACCTCTAAAACCATATGCGCCAAGTGTTTGAAGTACCCTTATAAGAACAAATCCAAAATAATGTTGTGTAAATAACTCTGTGTTGATAGTTATATGTTTGCTTACACAATTTAAATAATGCCTGTATAGCTTAATTCGTATTTCTTCGGGTAATGCTGCCTTAGCTTGAAACAATAAAGAAGCAATATCGTATTGTAATGGTCCTTTTCTTCCTCCTTGATAATCAATAAAGTAAGGCTCATTATTAAAAATCATAATATTGCGAGCCTGAAAGTCTCTAAACATAAAGTATTTAGCACCAGCTACCTCAAGTTCAGATGTAAGTTTTTCTACATCGTCTTGTAGTTCTTGTTCGTTGAATTCTATTCCATTTGTTTTGATAAAATAATACTTAAAATAGTTGAGATCGTATTTCATAGAACGTTTACCAAACACTTTTGAAGGGAATGCATAGTTATAATCTAAACCGTCAGAAGCAACTATTTGCATATATGCAAGATGCTCAATACTTTTTAAATAATAATTGATAATTTCAGTTTGAGGAATCTCATAATCATTACGATTATCTGTTAATAAATCAAACAAATTTACATTACCAATATCTTGTTGTAGGTATGCTCGTTCATCTGCCGAAACTAAGTAAATCTCAGGAACATTAACTCCTTTATTTCTAAAATGCCGACTAAAATAAATAAATGCTTGGTTTTCTGCTACATTGTCGTTTACTACACCAATTACCGATGTTTTGTTGCAAGTAATTCTGAAATACCTCCTATTAGAACCTGCCTGTTTAAGAGGCTTTACTGCATAAGAGTTTTTACCACACCATTTCTTTATTAATAATTCAAGAATTTCCATATTATTGTTTTAGTTTCACTAAAGATAAAAATGAAAAAGGGGATTACAAGTATTTATATTGAGAATTTTACACTTATTATTGTTAACACATTAATTATAAATAATCCCTGCCGAATGATCTTTTGAAGCACCTGTAACAGAGGCCAAAACATTTATTTCATTATTAAGCTTAAGATAGGCTAAAAAAGCAAATATTAAGGCTTCTTTATAGTTAATTAGGTTTTTATCAGGAATTATAATATATGCATTACTATATTTGTTTATTAGCTCCATTAAAAAGCTATTATACACCCCACCTCCCGTAAACAATACTTTAGAAGAAGAACTAATATTAGTTGATATTTGTATTGCAATATGTTCATATAAAGTTCTTAAAACATCACGTATTGGGATATTATCAAAAATTAAACTTAATACTTCTTTCTCTACCCATTCTCGTCCTAGACTTTTAGGATATGACTTTTTATAATAATCTAAATCATTCAGTTTTTTCAAGAGCCGAATATTTATCTCTCCTGTTCTACCGATTTTCCCATTTTCGTCATAATCTAAACCTTTCTTTTTTGCAAAGTAATTTATTAAAATATTAACAGGACAAATATCGTAAGCGACTCGTACACCAGAACTATTATCAAATGATATATTAGAAAACCCTCCCAGATTAATGCACATATCATATTTTTGAAATAATAATTTATCGCCAATTGGAACTAATGGAGCTCCTTGTCCACCTAATGCAACATCATATTCCCTAAAATTACAAACTACAGGGATTTTTAATTTTGAAGCAATATGTGCCCCACTACCAATTTGTACGGTAATCCCATTTATTGGTTGGTGAAAAATAGTATGTCCATGCGATCCTACAGCCAAATTGCTATTGTATGTATTTCCAATAAAATCGGCTATTCTATCTCCGATAAAATTTCCATAATCGGCATTTAGCCGGCAAAAATCGCTAGCACTCATCGATGCAGCATTCTTCAATCTATTTCTCCATTCGCTTGAATATTCTATAGTTTCAGCTTGCAGTATATCAAAATTATAATGCTCATTGATTTTTGAAAATTTACATAGAGCTATATCTAAACCATCTAGAGATGTTCCCGACATTATTCCAATAATTTTATTAATCATACAATTATTCTTTTTAATTAGCTGTTATTCTGCATATTACATCATATTTGACTACAAATTAGAATAATTTTATTTATTTTTTTCTAATAAAAAACATAAAATTTTTAAAGTATCAAACATAAAAGTAGCAAATTAAAAAACATTTTTATAATTTAGCGCAAAACTAAGATTAAGCAAGTATGAAAATAATTATTGTTCCTCTCGACTTCTCACCTGAAAGCCTTCAGGGATTGGATTTAGCAATTGTTTATGCCAATGCCTTTAAAGCTAATCTGCAATTAGTGCATGTAATCAAGAATTATGATTCTGCCACAAAGCGGAAAAGCAAAACAGAATGGGCAATGGAAAAACTTGAAGATATTTTAAGAAATTATAGAGATAAGTTATTTCAGGATTGTGAATTTTCGTACAAAGTACGTGAAGGAAAAATTAGTGATGGAGTAGTTGGACAGGCAGAAGCTTTTGATGATAGCATGGTTATTTGCTCTACACACGGTGAATCTGGTTTTACAAACTTATTTATGGGGAGTAATGCTTACCGTATAATTCAGGCAACTCAGCGTCCTGTTTTATCTATCACAGCCGATAAGTTTAATAATGATGTAAAAACAATTGTAATGCCTATTGACATTACTAAAGAAACACGCGAAAAAGTTCCTTTGGTAGCTCATATTGCAAAAACTTTTGGGGCGACTGTACATATAGTAAAGGTTACTAGCTCAACTAACGAAGGCATTCATAATAAGCTTAGATTATATAGTCGTCAGTTAAGACATTATTTTGATGAACAAGGCGTAAAATGGGAAAAGAGTTTGTTAGTTGGCGATAATATTACCGATATTACGATTGATTATGCAGAAACAGTAGAGGCTGATTTAATTGCAATTATGACCGAACAAACATCTACTTTAGCAAATATGCTTTTGGGTTCTTATGCACAACAAATGTTGCATAGTTCTCCCATTCCGGTATTAAGTGTAACCCCCAAAGGTTTGTATCATACTTTTGGTTTTGATGCTGCCGGATAGATTGTAAAAATAAAAAATACTTAACTAAAAAGCCTGTCTCCGAAGACAGGCTTTTTTATGATTAATGAAAAAGAGAACATAATAGAATTTACATTCTTTTTTTACAAATATTTATTATAAGCTATAAATTATCAATATCTTTCAATAGAGCTGCTGATAATACTTGTTTTTTCTTTATTATTTTTACATACATACTCATTTCGGCTAGATGCTCAAGAACTTCCATTCTATCAAAGGCTTGAAATAAATTTTCTCCTGCACATAAAGCACCATGATTTGCCAGTAATACTACATTATGATTTTCGGTATGTTTAGCAGCTTCTGAAGCAAGTTTTACAGAGCCCATGATCTCATATTTTGCTTTAGCAATTTTTCCCAGTATATATCTGGCTTCTCCTGTGAGATTATTCATAAGCGAATTTTCGCTACAAGCCCATGCACTAGCTTTTGGCGGATGAGCATGAATAATTGCTTTAATGTTACTATTGCTCTGATATACAGCCATGTGGAGCGATGTTTCCATACTAGGTTTTAAGTCAGGAGTTAAGTTTTTCCACACAGGTGATATTACACAAATATCTTTAGCTTCAATTCTAGCTTTATCTATTTGGGATGGTGTTATAAGAATATGCCCATCTTCGGTACGCATGCTAACATTACCACCACTACACGATGTTAGATTCTGTTCGTAAAGTCTTCGCATCCAATATGCTACTTCTTGTTTTTCTTTATTGAATTCCATTTTTAATAATTGTTTTGATTTCTAATGTATTTGCTTTAATTATCCCTTTATTAGTAATTATTCCTGTAATAAGTTCTGCCGGTGTAATATCAAAAGCAGGATTATAAGCATTTGAATCAGGGAATGCTGTATATACCTCATGCCAATTACCTTCAGCATCTTTACCTTTTGCTAATTTAACTTCGTTTTGGTCTCGCAATTCAATCTCAATTTCATTTCCATTTGCAAGACTTAAATCAAATGTACTAATTGGGGCAGCTATGTAAAACGGTATCCCAAAATAATTTGCTGCTAATGCTCTACTAAGTGTTCCAATTTTATTTGCAGTATCACCGTTGGCGACGATTCTGTCGGCTCCGGTAATTATCATATCTACTTCTTTATTCTTCATTAAAAATGCAGCAACATTATCCGAAATTATTTTATGCTCTATATCGTTATGGTAAAGTTCCCATGCAGTAAGCCTTGCTCCTTGGTTGCGTGGTCTGGTTTCGTCAACCCATACAAAAGGATTTTTACCGGCTTCTTTTGCTGCATATATTGGAGATAATGCACTGCCATAATCCTGTAATGCCAACCATCCTGCGTTGCAGTGTGTTAATATTTTCATATTTTGCTTAATTAGAGAATTACCGTATTCTCCAATTTTTTTCCCGTCATTTGCACATTCGTCGGCAATATTTTGAGCTATTCTTAAGGCATTTTCTACAGATATTAAGGCTGCATTGTAAACATTTTCTACGGCATAGAATAAATTTTGTGCAGTAGGTCTTGTGTTTTCGATTCTCAATTTTGCTTGCATCAAATAATCATTTGCAGATTGCTTTGTTGCTTCAATTGTTGCTTGAGCCATAGCAAAAGCTGCTGCTGCTCCAATTGAGCCTGCTCCCCGTGTTATCATATCTTTAATTGCAACACATGTCTCTTTATGTGTCTTGCAATTAAACACTTCAAATTCAAAGGGAAGTTTGTTTTGATTAATCATGCAAACAACATTGCCCTCCATCCATACTGCTCTATACCATTTGCCGTTTACTTTCATTATCCTTAACTGATATTATTGTTTTTCGGTTGTTTATTATCTTTTATTATTACTGTTAAAATAAACAAGATTACAACTGCGGCTACAAAAATCACAAAAAGAGACATTATAGATTTTCGCACAACATGCTCAAAATCTATAACTTCCCATATTCCTAGTATCGCTAATGCTGTGAGCAAAAACACAATACCTACCAGTAAGTATCCTGATATTTTTCTAAATGCACTCATAGAAAAACTATTAAGTTTATGAACTTCATAAAATTAACTCATTTTTTTCAAATTTATTGTTAATAAATGTTTAATAGAAGTTAAAAACCGTTAAACAATCATTTTATATAATTATTGCGTTTTATGTTTTTAATGGGATTTGAATAAATTCCTAAATAAATGCTTTTAATATCTGATTTATTTCCCTCAATTTTATTTATTGTATTTTCCATTCTATCAACAAAACTTTCCAAATCAGATTTTGTGTATTTTTTATTCAAATACTCCGTTGAATTATTTTCAATATCGAAAGCAATATAATTTGTTTTCCAGAATTTGTAATTTGTGTGTATCCTAGTGTTAATTAAATTAGTTATATAATTATACATTTCATGTTTATCCATGTTTTTTAACCCAACAAGTTCTTCGTCTTTTAGGGGTTGTGTAATCTCAATATGAACATTGCCTTTAAATTGTGTAATGCCAGTAAGAATACTATTTAAATCTTCGCCGGGAGCTTTTACATATTTTTGAGTTCTTGACACATAAAGTTCTTTGAGCTTTGCAGCATCGCAAGTTTCCCATTCATACGAAATTACCATAGGTGCAATATTTAATTCTAAAATGTTCTCATTCAGCACTTTATCGCTGCTCATTGCAAACATTTTAATTATACCTTGGTCCGTTTTATCATTTCCATCTTTTGTTCTACCATTTCTTTGAGCAATCCAAATAGATTCATTTTTTTCAGTAATTGCGTGCCTTATATACTGTGATAATCTTAAAGAATTTTTATAAAAATCTCGAGGAGTTCCTCCCCTAATAACTTTAAACATTTTATTTGATTTCCCAATATCTACAACAAAATCCGAAACCATTAAATTACTACCAAAAGTAATTTCGGAGGTATTAAAACCATTCTCGTCAAGTGCAATTTGCAATAATGCAGAATCTAAGAGAATATCCCTATGATTTGAGATAAAAATATATGCTCTATCTTTTTCCAAATTCTCGAAACCATTAAAGGAAAAATTTGTTATTGATTTTTTAATGATTTTATTTATAGCATGATGCATTACCTGCTTTTGGAATTCTCTGATTGTCGTAATATTCCTGAGCATATTTTTCAAATCAGCAATTTGTACATCAGGATACAAAAAATCGGCTACTTTAGAAATTAATGGGTTATCAGCTATTCTTTGCATAGCAGAATTAATTTCATCATCGTGGTATGGCCTTAGGTCGTCAAAATTATCTCTATTCATGGTTAGTAATATTACGTTTATCAATAAATTTTACAGGTTTTCGTTTAATTTCAGGTGCACATATTTTAAGTATTTCCTTTTCTGTCATTGTTTTAACATTTGGAGCAACCCTAAGCTTTGCTCTAAATCTATCTTTCAATTCTTTTTTGAATACATTTTCGTTTAATGATTCCTTATTGCTTTTTTGAACAATAATATCAATATCATCATTTCCGTTATCATCAGTTTTTACTTCAACAAAATAATGGTCAATATACTCAATATTATCGAGAACATCAAAAATTGCAGCAGGATATAATGTTGTGCCTTTATATTTTATCATTTGATTTTTTCGTCCAATAATAGGACCTATACGCTTTGAAGTACGTCCACAACTACATGGATCGTTATAGAATTTTGCAATATCTCCGGTTTTAAATCTGAGCAAAGGCATTGCCTCCACTCCTATTGTTGTAATAACAAGTTCGCCTTCTTCACCTTCTTTCACAGGGTTTCCATTCTCGTCTATTAATTCTGTTATAATTAACTCGGGATGATGATGTCCGCCTTTTCCTGCCGAGCATTCAGTAAAACTGGTTGCCATTTCGGTAGAGGCATATGTTGAATATAGTTCAATGTCCCACTTCTCCTTAATTTTTCGTCCAAGCAGGTTTAATGAAAAATCTTGTTCTCTCAGATTTTCGCCTATACAAACAGCTTTTTTAATGCTAGTATTTTTATAATCAATTCCGTTTTCTTCGGCATATTTAATAATTTTAAGAATAAATGAAGGGACTACAACAATTGTGTCTGGAGAAATACGCATTATGCTGTCCCATTGTAATTCGGGTATTCCATTGCCAACTCTAATAATACTTGCACCAAGTTTTCTTATACCCAAAAAATATGCTAATCCTGCCATAAATCTTTTGTCTATAGTAGTCATTAGTTGGTATATATCGCCAGGTTTTCCATTGGCACATGCAAAAGATATTGCTTCGTTGTAGGCTAACCGGTCAAGGTCTTTATCTGTCATTGCAAATGTTACCGGATCGCCTAAGGTTCCCGAAGTAGTTATGTAATCTACAATCTTTTCTTTTTCAACACAATAAAAATCTGCATTATTTGTCTGTAAATCTGATTTATCGGTAAAAGGGATGTGTGTTAAGTCTTCAAGAGTTTTTATTCTATTAATATTAATTTTATTGTTAGAAAAAAGTCTTTTATAATAAGTAGAGCGTTCATTAAGATATTCTAATACCTTGGGAAGCTGTCTTTCTTGATATTTTTTAATTACCGTTAAACTCTCTTTTTCTATTTCGGGTATAAGTTTATTAATAGTATTCATTTATTTATTTATTAACTAATATTCCTAATTTGAAAAACCATTCAACTAAATCTTTTTTAAATT
The DNA here is from genome assembly GCA_028702675.1 of Bacteroidales bacterium. GTDB lineage: Bacteria > Bacteroidota > Bacteroidia > Bacteroidales > ML635J-15 > JAQVOJ01. The sequence goes on along the minus strand of JAQVOJ010000007.1, from coordinate 35,135 downwards.
CATTAACAATATCTTTGTTGTTTTTAAGTCCAAAGCCATGACCTCCCACTTTGTATAAAACTAAATCGACAAGACCATTCAAAGATTTAAGGTGTGAATATAAGTAATAGCTATTTTTATAATCTACAACATTATCGTCTTTACAATGTATAATAAGCATTGGAGAGATGTTCTTGTGTATATTTTCTGCTAACGAAAATTTATCGATTAATTGCTTTTTGGGATTTTTTCCTAGTAAGTTTTTACGAGAACGTTTGTGTACTAAACTATCTTGCATAGATACTACAGGATACACTAGAACTGAAAAATCAGGTTTAAGAGATACATTTGGGAAAATGCCTAATTCTTCTAAATAGTTTGTTTCATAGTAAATTGAAGCTATACCCACTAAATGTCCACCAGCAGAAAAGCCCATTAATCCGATTGAATTTGGGTTTATTTCATATTTATTGGGATTTTCTCTCAGTACTTGAATCGTTCTTTGCAAATCTTGTATCATTGCAGGGTGTCTCCATCCCTTTACTCCAACTCTATATTGCAAAACAAATGCATTAAATCCTAAGGTATTTAACCACTTAGCAACTTCAAACCCTTCGTGTTTCATGCCTAAATGGTGATAGCTACCTCCCGGACAAATAATAATTGCTTTATGATTATTAAAAGATGAATCTGCTTTAAAAACATGGAGCTTAGCTTTAAAGTCAACTACAGAATCAACTTCACTCCAAATATTGAATGAATCACTATTAGCTGTTAAACAAAAACTAAATGCAAGCAAAATTCTTACAAATATATATCGTTTCATTTCTTTTGGTTTAAATACAAATTACAAACATACTTGTGGAGGTTTAGTCTAGTAATTCTTTTAAATCATCAGCAGATACTTCGATATAAGAAGGGTTTGAAATGTTTCCATCTTCGATATCAAAACTAACTTGATAGTTTTTTTCTGAATAAAAGCTTAGTTTTGAGTTTGTTTCGGGATTTCTTTCGATATAAATCAATTTCTCTGGTTCTATGGCATATTTTTCACAAATTTGTTTTGCAAGCGATACTGTTACGTCTGTAATAGAAGTACCTGAGTTTTCTTTATACAGTTCAGTAACAATTACTACTGTTTTATCTTTTTTGTGATATATTTTTAGACCGCATTTTGAAGGCATATCCCACAAGCCTTTAAAATCAAAAATTATATCAACATCTTTCTTTTGAATTTTCATTGCTATTAATCAATTCTATTTCTTACAACTTTTTTTCCGAATGAATGGTTTGCTAAGTCTCTGTTTCGTGGTTTATATGTATTATCCTGCATTTCTCTAAGCACAACTTTTGTAAAGAGCTTGAACATTTTTTGTTCTTGAGTTTCATCTTTATAAAACATATCCCATGCATATCGATATAATTCATGTAATCTTTCGGGGCTCATTTGTGCAGGCTGATAAACAACTGTATCGGCATTATAATTATCCCAATTTGTATCAAAAATACGATTTTGTCTTTTAAAATCGTCATATACTTTAGTATGTGGAAATGGAGTAAGCACAGTAAACTCTGCTAAATCCAAATCAATTTCAAGCAAGAAATCGATTAGTCGTTTAATATCATCTTCGCTTTGATTATCAAGTCCTAGTAATATTGTACCTTCTACTCCAATGCCATAATCGTGGTATCGTTTTATTCTTTCTTTTATATAATCTGATGTATCGAAAACAGCTTGATAGACATACCATGCTCCGGCTTGTGCAGCTAAATCCAGAACTTTTGGATTATCTTCGATTGTGTGGCTTATCCATTTTTTCTTCATCGGTATCATATTTCGGAATAAGTCCATTTCCCATTCGGTGCTTTGAGCTAAAGAGTTATCAACTATAAAAAGTCTATTGTTTTCAATAGTTTCAAGTTCTTCAAGCACTTTATCTATAGGTCTAGGTCTAAATTCTCTACCGCCAAGAAAAGCTACGGCACATGGATAGCAATTAAATCTACACCCTCTTGAAGCGTGAAATAAGTCAACCATTTGCACACCCTTATGATTGTAAAGTTCGCGTTTAAGAATATCACGTCTTGCCGGTCCTACTATTTCAATCGGGGGGCGATTGTTCATGTGGTTATAAACTTTTTTAAGGGAATTATTTTTAAAATCCGTAAAAACCTCTTCCATTTTACCTTCGCTTTCGCCTAGAAATATAGAATCTGCATATTGCAGAGTTTCTTCGGCATGTAGCATAGTAGAAATTCCACCGAAAATTACTTTTATACCTCTTTTACGATACTCCTCAGCAATTGCCCAACCTCTTTTTACCTGTGTGCTCAGCATCATTGAGATTCCAACAAAATCACAGTCTTCGTCAAAGTTTATTTCTTCGACATTTTCGTCAACAAAAGAAACATCAACGTATGATGGTAGCGAAGCTGCCATTACAACAGGCCCGTGAGGTGGTAAAGTAAATGTTGTTTGCCCTTCAAGTTTCTTCCATTTTGGATATATTAGTTTAAATATCATATTACTTATATTAAATTATTCTACAAAATTAGCTTGATTTATCTTATTTACAATATTTTCTACTCCTAATAATACACCTGCTGTTATTATAGAGCCTAAAGGTACTCCCATAATTCCATGCAAATTTATGTTTTGACCTGTTAATAAAAGGTTCTCAATTTTTGTGCGTGGCAATACTTGCGACTTTACAATATCAGAGCTTTCTTTTTTATATCCGTATAATGAGCCTTCTTTTGAACCTAAATAATCCCTAATTGTTAAAGGCGTAGAAGAAAAAACATCTTTTATCGAATTTTTAAACTCAGGGAATACTTCGGAAATCTTTTCGATTAGCTTATCCTGATACATTTTTTTAAAATCATAATAAGACTGATCTCGATTACCCAAAACAGTATGTTCCCATTTTTTTACTTTATCAAAATTCATCATACAATTTATAATAGCTTTGCTTGCAAATGCACCTTGATTTTTTTCGGGGGGTGTAATTAACATAAAGCCCGGAGGAAAAGTTTCGTCAGTATAATCAACAGCACCCCAAACATTACTATAATCATTAAAATAATAATACACGCTATTAAGATACTTAAAACTTTTTGGTTTAAAACTTACAAACATTGTAAAAACAGAATATGTATTCTTTATAGATTTCAATCTCTCTCTATATGATCGCTGTACTTGTTTTTGGTCAATCATTTTAAGTAAATTAGAAGGATGTATTCCTGAAATATAACAATCGGATTCAAAGCTACGATTATCTTCAGTTACAACATTTAAAACTTTTTTATTTTCAACATTTACTTTAACTACCTTAGCCGAAGTATAGACCCTGCCTCCTTTGCTCTCAATAAACTTTACCATTGCATCTGCAAGTTGCTGACTACCATCAATAAACCGAGAAGCTCCCTCAATATAAAACTTTGTAATTAAAGCATGTAAGAATATTGGAGTGTTATATTTTTCGCCGGCATATAAACAATTATTATAAGCAAGAATTGATTGTAATTTAATATCGTTTACATATTGTTCTATATACGTTCCTACAGGCGTTAAAAACTTCTGATCGAAATACCATAAATTTTTACTATCTGTTTTAAGATTATATAGAGGGAAAGCATCTGTAATTTTATATAGGTCATCTATATAGGCTTGAATATTTTCAAGTTCTTCAGGGAATTTTTCAGATAAAATCTTTATATAATTATCTTTCCCTATACCCATTTTAATAATACTATTGTCGCTTCCTATATGAACAATATCAAAACCGTTAGTATCAAGGTTTTTAATTTTTAAATGTTCCTCAATATTAAGATATTTAAATATTTTATTTAAAACACCTCCTTCTTGAAAGCCACTAATGTAATGTATTCCGGTTTCGAACATTACACCATTTTTATGAAAACAATGCAATCCTCCGCCAATAATATAATGTTGTTCCAGAATAGTGATTTTATAATCTTCTTTTGCAAGAAGACAAGCTGTAACAAGCCCACCTATTCCGCCACCAATAATTAAACATGATTTACTCATCCGCCATTTTTAATTTGTTTTATTAAATAGTTCATCCCCAAATATTCTGCACAAGTAATTAATGCACCAATAGTTACACCAAGTATTCCATGCGAATTTATATTTTGTCCGGTCATAAATAAATTTGGAATTTTAGTTTTTTGTGATACTAATGATTGTATCGGAGAATTCTTATCTCTTAATATTCCATACATAGAACCATCTTTTGTGGCGGTATAATCACGATAAGTTAGTGGCGATGAGCAAGTATATGATTCTATATTTGAATTTATGCCTGGGAATTTTTTTTCTAATTCATTTAGTAATATTTTTGATTTATTTATTTTAAATTCTTTGTAATCATTGCCTCGATTTTTAACGAATGTATGTTTCCATTTTTCTACTTCCTCGAAACGCATATAGGCTATTAATACAGCACTTGTGGCATAGTTTGAGTTATCTTTGGGTGCTTGATGCATAAATAAAAAATTACAAGGCCAATTTTCAAGATTATAGTTTTCGCATCCCCAAACATCGGGTGTGTTATAATGATAAAAGTTTGTATTATAATATTTTACAGTATTAGGTTTGAATTTAATGTAAATAGTAAAATTTGAAATTGTGTTATTGAGACTTGTAATTCTTTGTCGATAAGCATTACGAATAAGATGTGTATCCAACATTCTTAATATTTCGTAAGGATGCATATTTGAAATAAAACTATTTCCTTCGAGAATTTCACCATTTTTAAGACATACTGAAACTGCTTTTTCTGTATTGCAATTAATCTTTACCACTTCGGAATTAGTTAATACCTTACCACCAAAACCAATTATCGATTTGTATAATGATTTAGAAATACTATCGCTTCCTCCTACAATTCTATAGGCACTATTTATATAAAACTTTTGAATAAGTGCATGAATATATAAAGGTGTAATGTTTTTTATTCCACCATACAAAGGTAGGTTTCCGGCTAATACTTTACGAAGTTCTGTATTAGTTGTGATTGAATCAATAAATTCGTTAACACTTAATTTTATGGAATCAATATTTAGCAAAACCTGACTATTAATCTCATTCAAATTATATAGCGGGGATTTACTTGCTATTAAATTAATTTTATTGATATAGTTTTTAATGTTTTCCCTTTCGTTTGGAAAATACCCCGACATTTTATCGATAAATCGGTCAAAACCCATCGCATAGTCATAAGTTTTATCTATAATCGAAATAGTATCGTATGCTTCTGTATCTAATTTACGCAAATTAACATCGTTGAGTAATGAGAAATATTTAAAAAACCTGTAAAGTATTTGACCATCTTCTACACTTCCGATATAATGCATTCCTGTATCAAACTTTTCGCCGGCATAAGTAAAAGTCTGTAAACAACCTCCAATTTGGTTGTTTTTTTCAAGAACTAATACTTTCATCCCATTTTTGCTAAGTATATACGCACTTAACAATCCACCAAGTCCTGAACCAATAATTATTACATCGTACTTATTCATTTACCGCTCTAATTACTATATTAAAATTTTTACAATTCACTATTTTAATCTTGTCTGAAATTAAAACATTTATATCTGAGATATCGCTTATCATATAAACAGTTGATGCATAGTACTTCACACAATACTCTTCAAATTCTTTTATATCTGTATTCTGCAATACGATAGCATTATAATCTTGAATAATTTCAGATTCATTATAATCAATATAAGTAAGATTTTTTGGTATCGAGATACAATTTCTGGCAATATCAAGTTTATCAATGCTTTTATCAGAAGCAATAATCAGCAAATCTTTTTTAACTAATGCACAAATTAAGCTAAATACTCCATAATTACAATTTGGAATCAAAACCTGTCCTTTATTGGGTAATATATTGATTATCGGCTCAAAATTATTATACTTTTTTAAAATTTGTCTTGTTTCCCACTCTATTATAGGACCTTTATAAATGTAATTATGTATTACAAGGCTCTTATAATATGAAGCCGTTTCGTTAATATTTGCAAGTTTCTTATACTCTTTTTTATAGAGCTTACGAATATTTTTTGAACGTTGGGAATAATCTTTACCAAAAGAAAAATCGTTAGGTTCAATTCTATCAAGAATTTGTACTGTTACCTTCCCTTTTCGTAAGAGCATTTCTTTTTTAGGTAAGGCATGTCCTATTCCGTGAGTTACAACTGGGATTATATCTAAATTAAACTTTTCTGCTAAATAGAATGCTCCTTTTTTAAACCTTAGAATAGAACAATCTTCGGAGCGGGTTCCTTCGGGAAATATCATAATTGAATAACCGTCATCAATTAAAGCTTTAAGTTTATCAAGACTATTTTCAACTCCATTTGCCACAGGGTAGAAATCAGCGTATTTTACTAAACGTCCGTAAAATGGTGATTTCCAAACCCATTCGTTAGTAAGAATTACCACTTTAGGAGATAGAGATAAAATAAACATTAAATCTATATGCGATTGATGGTTGCTAATAATAATTCCGGGTTTTGAAAAATCTTCGTTTGCAGTATTTTTAAGTTCATATTCAACCATAGGAATATTATTGGCTACCAAAGTTGTTACGGCATTAATTGCTTTATGATACCTAAATTTATTTTTCTTCGTTTTTCCGCCAAAATTAAACAGAAAAAAACCATAAGTATTTAAGAAAAATGACCCTATTAAGAATACAATAAAACTATAAAGCGTAGCAAAGAAATTGATAAACGTAACCGGAATAAGTCGTTTTTTCCCATTTTTATTTGTAATAATACTAAAAAGCAATGGTGGGATAACAAAAGACATTAAAACTACCGAAAACATTCCGATAATTGTAACATCTGCTAAAGAACGCATTGCTGGATGCTTAGCGAATACTAAAGTTCCAATTCCGATAAACATTGTAATAGACGACAATGCAACGGCGGTTTTATAGGAAGTGAGAAGTTTTCGGCTTGTAGAATATTCGCTCATAGCACCTTCCATCATAAATATTGTGTAATCGTCTCCAAGTCCGAATATAAATGTGGCTAAAATAATATTTACAATATTAAAACTAATATTAAACACAGCCATAAGTCCAAGTATCCATAGCCAACTGATAAGCATAGGAAGAAAGGCTATTAAGCTTAACTCTAGTCTGCCAAAAGATAAAGTTAAAAACAATAACACCAAAAAGCTGCAGATATACAAAACTTTATTGAAATCGTTTTTCAGAGTATTTACTAGCGATTGAGCAATGCTACCAGAATCGAACACAAAACTTTTATCTTTGGTTAAAACTTGCGAAACAATATCTGAATTTTCGGGGCTAACATTAAGCAATGTAATTACCATTGCTCTGTTTTCTTTTGTTATTAAATAATCTTTAAGGTAATTTTCTGTAATTATTTCGAAATACTCAACTTGCTCTATATTATAATCAGCATAAAGCATTTTTTTGAACTTATCGAAAGCCTCTTCTTTAAAACCAAGTTCCGTCCCTTGTTGCAGTAATAAATTCATTAATATATCTCTTCTATTATGCCAAAACTCATTCCATCGGTTTATTTTTTGTTCTTGCATTTTTGCCGAAGGCAAAAAAGAACCAATTCCTGCAACATTTGTAACAACTCCTTTATTTACTAAAGAATCTATTTGGGTTTTAAGCCCCTCGTATTGCTCAATTGCAGCATCAAGTCCAGTATCATCAGCAATTAGGTACATTGATTTTTCGCCCAAACTTGTAAAATTGCTTAATCTATTAAATGATTCTTTTTGATCTTTTGTCATATAGTTAATTTTATTCATTTCGCTTTCGAAACTCACATCGAAAGAAAAATAAATAAATAGTGGAGTTAAAACAGCAATTAACCACAAAACCCATTTGTTTTTATCTAACCTATAAGAAGATATTTTATCAATAAATTCTAGATGCTTATTGCTAAATTCTTTACCACTATTTGTAGTTATATGAGGCAAAAACACTATTACAAAAATTAGTGTACCTGTTAAAGTAAAAGCAGCAAACAAACCAAAATCCCTCATTGATTCTGCACTAATAAAGAGTAAACTTAAAAATGCACTTACAGTAGTAATGCTTCCTACTATCATTGGAGAGGCAATGTCTTTTAATACATTTTGGGGGTTAATACCATGTTTTGCATGAATTAAATAATGCAGGGAATAATTTAATGCAATACCAAAAATAATGGAACCTGCGCCAATAGCTATTGCAGAAATAGTTCCTTTAATAAAGAATAGTGCTGCCAAAGCCATAATTGCTCCAAACACCACAGGAACAGCTATTAGCAATATTGATTTTATGCTTCGGAAAAACCATAATAACAAGCTCAATATTAAAATTACAGCAATTATAATTGACAAATAGCTATCCCTTTTTATTCGTTTTGCATTGGTAACAGCAACATCTGCCGGACTAAAATATGTAATATCAATATCATAATTTCCAAGAACGTGATTAACAGATTTTTCAATACAGTTTACTAAGTCTTCGTTTAGATTTGTTTCACTCACAGGATTTTCTGAAGTTATGAACATAAAAAGGCAAGTTTCGTCTGAAGAAAAAATGTAATCGTTATAGAGATTATACTGTTTACTTACTTGCAAGCTTTTTAATCGAGACAGAGCCCCTGTAGTAAAGTGCAAGGGGTCTGCCATAATATGGTTTTTTAGCACCATTCCTGCAGGTGAAATAAGAAGTTTTTTATTATTTTCGAGAATTAAACTAATACTGTCGGGGTTTAAAATACTCTCAATATATTCGTAATCTGAATCTTCTAAATAGTAAACTGCATTTGAGGTTAAAAAATCTGTAAGTTCAAATATTTTTTGTTGGTCAATTTTATAAAACACTTCTTTAACAAGATTTTTATCAACAGTTATAGAATTTAAATAGGTAGCAAAACTATCGGCTGCTTCTATAAGCATATTTTTTGACTCATTGCTTACACTATCGTCGTAAGAAAACTTGATGATTGTTTTTTCTGCTATCCCAATATTTTTATAAACATAATTGATCCTCTCGTTACTCTCATCTGATGGCATAAAGCCAGCAATATCTTCTTCTAAAGACAAATGCAAAGCAAAATATCCAAGAAAAAGGATAAGCGAAATCAACCCTACTCTTCTAAGCCATTTATGCTTTTTTAGAAACCTGTATATGTTAATAATATGCTTTGTCATAAATTTAAAAGCATATTTTACAATTAATATTTCTTGTTTTCATACAATTATTACTCTCCTATCAGTTTTTATAATCTTATTCCCATTCTATAAGTAAACACTAATATTTTTTTTCTAATTATGTCTTTATCAAAATAATGATTGTTGATATCGAGACTAACCATAGCACCTGTATAAAAATTCTCGAGATTTAAGCTTAGCGAACTTTTAAAGGCTAAATCGTATGGTAGTTTTACTCGCAATCCATTATGTGAGTAGATTTGCAAATTAGGTCCGGCAAATACTGTATTAGAAAAATTTACAGGTCCCAATATCAATGAATATCCATAACCAAGCCCTGTAGCAAAAGAAACAAAAAATGCTTTATTAAAATCTTTGAGTCCTGAATAATGCTCTTGATATTCTTCCGGAATTATTGCCTTATTTTCTGATTTGATATTACTAATCTCAGGATTAACTAAAACATAAAAAGACCCTGCACTTTTAGTTTGTATTTCGGTGTAATCGAATGCGGCTTCCATAGAGAAATCGGTATCAAAAATAATATTAGATTTCAATCCTAGTTCAAAGCTAGACAAGTCGTTGTTTTGTGGGTATATTGAATCAAGAGTAAATTTTGGAAACCATATATCTTCTTCGGTATAATAAAATCCATGATACTTTGAATAATAAAACTGCAACCAAACTGCTCTGGTTTTAATTCCGAATTGAAAATTAAAATAATCGGTAGTACCATAGTATTCGTTATAATCAGTAGAATTTTTAAAATTAAAAGAATAAGAGATTCTAAAAAACTTGTAGCGTGCACCAAGTGTGATTATACCTCTGAGATTAGGAAAGTATGAAAAGTGTCTTGTTTTATCATTACCAAGTAAGGCAAAATTTGTAAAGTTAATATTATAATCTGCCGAAAGACCGATTTTACTGTCAATATCCTTTACATAAGAATCGCCAAAAGGATGTGGAGATAGAAAGTTCTTAACACCATCTGCAAATACATATTGAGTTGAAAAAAACAAGATAATTAAACATGCTGTCAATTTCGTGTATCTACTTCCAGTATTTTTCAATTTATCAATTCTTTTATTCATGGTTTAAAATTGTAGTAATCAACCAATTAATAATTTATATGATTTTCTTATTTATCTATTAATAATAATAGCAAAATAATATTATTTTTTTTCATCAACAAACAAAGAAACAATATACCTAACAGCCATTGCCGGATATCCATAAAGTATTGAAGTAAAAACCAACAATGTATTTAATATACTTATTCTTGTAAAATCTTTAATAGGATTAAAATGCGATATTTTTTCGGATGGCGGAGCATAATAAACTGATATTGATACAGGAACTATTTTAATTCTTCTCCATGCCGAAAACACTAATATCTCCAGCTCGGCTTCGTACCTGTTGCTCCAAATCGGCATATTACCCATTTTGTTTAATGGATAAGCTCTATATCCCGACTGTGTATCGGGTAACTTCATAGAAGTTTGCACAGTAAACCAAAAATTAGAAAAACGGTTTGCAAAAGTACTTCCTTTCGACATATTATCGTGTTTTAAAACCCTACTCCCAATTACTAATGAATTGGGATGCTTTTCAACTGTTTCTATAAATACAGGTAAATCTGATGCATAGTGCTGACCATCTGAATCAATGCTAATTACATAATTGAAACCTAAATTTCGTGCAATTTTAAAACCTGTTTTTAGAGCAAAGCCTTTCCCTTTGTTTTTCTGATACGAAATAACATGTAAAATATCACCATATCCCTCAAGAATTTTGTGCGTATTATCGGTACTTCCGTCGTTTACCACAATAACATTATCGGTGTAAGAAAAAACTGAATCAATAACTTGGTTTAAAGTTTTACCATTATTATAAGTAGGAATTAAAACGCATGCATTTAGTTCGTTGAACCTATCTTTATATTGTGTGTTTACTGTCATAATTTAGGGTCTAAAACCATACTGATTTTTGTATAAGCAATTTTAGAATCTTCAATTACAATATTTGCTTTAATTTTTGCATCATCCTCGTCTTTTTTTATTGCTATTTTAAAAGTTATAAAATCGCTTTTGCCTGGAACTATAATATTTAAAAATTTTATATTCTTAACAGTTGTTATATTCAAATTTTGTTTAAGATTTATTACAATTAGCTCTCTTGCTATTTGCACCAAGCAAACACCTGGAGTTATCGGATTTTCCGGAAAATGAGATGAATATATCCAATGCTTCTCGTTAAGCTGAATGTGAGCTATAAACCCTGAATCATTATTTTCGATTCTTTTAATAGAGTAAAAATTGTCTTTAAAAAAGTTTTTATTTTCGTAATTCATGGTAATTTATAATGTTAAAATTATATTCTACATTTTTTTTACAATTTTCTACAATTATGCTTGTGTCTGATAGTAACTTAATAGTTCCTGTAAGGTTTTTTCGATTAAACCTTTTGACTTTTGAGAGATTGTTTTCTGAAAAATAGTAACTATAAAAACACTTTTTATTCTCTCTTGATTTGTATATTATGTAATCTGTATTATCAATGGACAATCGATTAAAAATGAATTCAAAATCGCTTTTAATTGTATTTCTGATATACCATTTATCAAGAGGTTTTATTATGTTATTAATAATGCATTTATCTTCATATATCACAAATTCAAAAGCTTTAATTCCAAACTCATTCATAAATACTCCGCTTATTGTGTCGTTGCTTAGCTTATATGCAGTAATTCCACTTATTAATGATTTTTTAAATTTTATTTTAGTCTTTAGTTTTATCAATTGATTTTCAATAACAGGTAAAGCCGAAATTCTTGTAGCATTATTGTTATATCTATTTGTCTGTTGGCTTATTTTACAGGCACCTACAAGAAAAACAATAAGTAAAATGCTAATTAATAATGAATTTATCGTCTTTAACTTCTGCATTAACAATTTTATTTGTGAACTTGATTAAAGTATTATCTCCACCGGTTTCTATCATTTCAATTGATTCTACCAACCAATCTTGTTTACTAATACTAAGCGTAATTGTATTCATTAGTTTAGCAAGGTCTTTATATTGAGGAATCAATTTCACTATAATATTGTTATCTCCTACTAATATTTCTGATTTAAAATTGTTTTCGTCTTTAAGCAAATCGCCATTTACGCCCCCAATCATTATTTCACTAATAGTTTTAAACATTTTATTCGAATTTGTATCAAAATTATCTATTCTATTATCGTTTTTAATTGTAACTTTTCCATTAGCAAGAATAAATATATAAGGATACGGTTGATTGTATTGCCAACGAAGTTTATTCTCTTTTTTAAAATACATTACACCTTTTGAAATGATTGTTTCAGACAGAATTGAAACAGTTTTTTCTTGTTCAAATTCACATTTAAGTGTTCTTGTGTTTTGAGAAGCTTCGTTAATTAACTTAATAAGAGATGATTTTTGCTCGTTAGTAGCCGCAACATAAGTTTGTGAATAAGAATAACTTATAAATAAAAGAGCTATTATTGATGTAATGATTTTTGTAAATTTCATACTTATAATTTTTAATAAAACTCTATCTCACGACAAAAATCACTCCAAGAATTATAAAGCCTAACCCTACCCAGCGGGTAATAGGAATTGTTTCGTGAAATATAAACATAGCAGCAAGCATTCCAAAAATATAACTTATACTAATTAATGGGTATGCTGCACTAAACTCAAAATGTTTTAAAATATACATCCAGAGTACTGTTGCAATTACAATTGATATTCCGGAACAAGCTAGTTGCCAATTAACTAAAACTTGTTTAAAATAATCCAATGTAAAACTAAACTTCCCCATTCGTGCTGTGGCAAGCTTTAAAAAAATTTGTGATGACACAAGAAATAAGGACTGTACTGTTGCAAGAAATATTAATTTATACATTTCGATAAAAGAATTAGTGAATGATCTCTATTCTGAAAATGATTATAAAATAAAATATTATTGATATTATTAAGATTATTGTTTGAGAGCATCATTGTTTTGGGTACTGTATTATTTTTTAAGCAAATAGCTGCAGCATACAATCCAAATGCAGGAGCTGTATAAAACTCTCCGCAAATGTTTTTGTAATGTCCTATTCTATTATTATCAAATAGATTATCTAGCTTTTTATAAACCAAATCATTATTGAAATCTCCGTTAGCACCGGTAATAAATAAACTAACATCGTCTGTGTTTAATCCGTTTTTTAACAAAAAATCCACAATAAACTTTTCATCTATACCATTTGGATTATAATGCAATTTAATATCATTGATAGTAGCAAAGGAATTTTTAATCTTATTTTTAGACAAGACTAAGCTAACACTACCTTCGCCGGCAAACGAACCAATGGAATTTTCGCTATCAACTATATTAAGAGAACTGTCCACACTATTTTTCCAATAATTCAATCGTTGAAGTAATTTAAAATATGCAGGAGTCATCTCATCGTTTCCTGTAACTAGAGCAGAATCTATTTTGGGTTTATTAAGCTGAAGCAAAGCGTCAATTAAGGCATTCTCGAATGATACACCACGATGAATATATGTATTGTTATAAGCTTTACATTTTAAGTCAATTGCAATTTGAGAGCTAATAGTATTGTGCGTTGACTGTATAAAAAAAGCAGGTTGCAGAAATTTCTCCTTGTTACGTATCATAGCTTCGAGAAATTTTTCTGTATCCTGCACACAACCCAATCCGGTACCTGTAATAATAGCGTCCGGTTTTTCTATTTCTGCCATTTTTACTGCATATCGGGCAGTAATAATAGCTCTTTTTATAATCAGACTCATTCTACGAGCAGCAATAGGATTAAGATGCTCTTTAAAAACAGGATCGATACACCTTACATGAACTTGTGAATAATTTAGAGGATTATAAATAACAGTTTCATTCAAAGGTTCCTGAATTGATATTGCAGCAGCACCATTAATATATATAGGTTTGTTTAGCATATTTATATTAAATTTTAGAAAACACTAGCGAAGAATTATTGCCACCAAACCCAAAAGAATTTGATAAAACATGCTTAAGATCAACATTAGTAATAACCTCACTAACAGGCTTGAAAGGCAAGCAACTCATTTGTGTTTTAAAATTATAATTTCCTGGAACAAATCTGTTATTTAAAGATAAAATTGAAATTACAGATTCAACTCCGCCTGCTGCACTTGTTGTGTGTCCTGTAATCGATTTTGTTGAACTAATATAAGGTATTTTTTCCAAAAAAACTCTAGCAATTGCTTTACCTTCTGACTCGTCATTATTGGGAGTACCGGTACCATGTGCGTTTATATAATCAATATCTTTTGGTTCTATACCGCTTGTTTCCAGAGCATTTGTCATTGCAATTACAGCTCCGTCGCCGTCAGGCGATGAAGCCGTTTGATGATAAGCATCGCAAGCATTTCCATAACCACTAAGCTTACATAAAGGCTTAATTTTTCTTTTTTCAGCAAGTTTACTTGATTCTATTACAATGTAAGCCGCACCTTCACCTAAATTTAAACCGGCACGAGTTTCATCAAATGGGCGGCAGATTTCTTTATCCAAAATCATTAGAGAATTAAACCCATTTAAGTGAAACTTAGTAATACACTCGCTGCCTCCGGCAACCACAATATCCACTTCACCATTACGGATTAATTCTGCTCCCAGCATAATTGCATTAGCAGCCGAAGAACAAGCTGTTGATGGAGTTCCTACATAACTAAAACAACCGAAATAGTCAGCAATTTTTTCGGTACATGCGCCACAATCGTGAGCTTCGATATAGTGATTAAATTTATCGTTTTCTAAAAAGTCGAAATAATACATCTCGCTTTTTTCCATTCCTCCTACTGTGGTCCCGTTTAAGAATGCTATTCTATATTTAGAATCATAGGTAATTTTAGCATTATTCAAAGCTTCTTGTGTAGCTATCATTCCCATTAAAGCCGTTCTTGTTGCTGTTTCAGAATCGGCAATATTTAAGATAGCCTTCATTTCTGCATCAGTATAACTTACTTCTGCACAAGGCAATTTATGAATAGACTTTATGTGTTGCAACTCTTTAATTGCACACTTCATTTGTAAGCAAGATTGAAGGGTTTCGTCAAGATTATTTCCAATACCGGAAATACTACCCATTCCGCTAACAACAATTTCGTCTAACATATTTAATCCTTTCTGTGCTTGTTAATGTATTCAGCCATTGTAGCAATAGACTTAAATATTTCTCGTCCTTGATTAGCATCTTCGAGTTTTATGCCATAATCTTTTTCCATTAAAACAATTAACTCAAGTGCATCAATAGAATCAAGTCCTAAACCTTCGCCAAATAAAGGAGCATTTTCGTCTATATCTTCAGGTTTTAAATCTTCTAGATTTAACACTTCAATTATCTCCTGCTTTAAAT
This sequence comes from Bacteroidales bacterium, assembly GCA_028702675.1. Classification (GTDB taxonomy): domain Bacteria; phylum Bacteroidota; class Bacteroidia; order Bacteroidales; family ML635J-15; genus JAQVOJ01. The sequence goes on along the minus strand of JAQVOJ010000007.1, from coordinate 19,505 downwards.
TTAAAATTAATTCGTCCATAGTTATTTATTTATTAAAAATTAAAAAATTTATCGTTTTTTCATTAAAATCATCTTTGTCAATATTACTACTAGTTTCTCTTTCAATCAAAAAAGCATAGGCTTTACCATTACCATTAATATAGTCTGCCCACAAAACTATAGCATTTTTTATATCTGTTTCTAAAAAACTTTGATAAATATAATCGAAAACAGTTTTATCGGGAAATTCTTGGCAAATAAAACAAGTGTTTTCTCCAAATATTTTATGTTTTATTGCAATTTCGCCAATAACAATATTTGGCAATGTATATACAAAAACTTTAGGGCTTGGAAAATACGCTTCAGGATTTAAAGTCTTTTGATAATTAATGTCAGTATCAAGCGAAGAAGCATTGCTTAACAAATATATAGCAGTATTAATTTTATTTTCTGTTTTTGAGAATTCTGTTTGTGCAACACAAAGTTCGGTAGCTAGAAAGCCTAATTTTGATAGCATATCCATTTTAAAAAACTTTGGATAGCTAATAACTAAAAATCGGTAAAGGCTCGAAAGAAATTCAGAGAATCTATCATTATCAGTATGAGTATATATAAGCTTGTTATCAGTAAATGCTTTAAAATCAGAAATTACACTATGTTTAATAATTTTTATCATTTAACTAGTTTTTTAATTAAAATTGCTGCATTGCATCCACCAAAACCTGAAATAGTTTTAATAAATGAATATGCCTTTAAGCTTTGATTTTTTGAAATAATATTAACAGGATTATCTACTCCACATCTACTATAACCAGCACTTTTAATTACCATATTGTTTTTAAGAGCCATTGACGAAATTATTGTTTCAAGTAATCCTGCAGCTCCCAAAGTATGCCCAAAATACCCTTTCAAGCTAAATGCAGGTGTATTTTCTAACTTGCAACGAGTAAAAGCTAAGGCTTCCATATCGTCGTTATATGGCGTGGCAGTGCCATGTGCAGAAATAAAATCCGGTTTAATATTTCCGGAATTTTCTAAACATTTATTAATTGCTAATGTAAGTCCTTCGGCAGTACGCGAGGGTCCTGATATGTGGTTTGCATCGTTGGTAATTGTACCTGCATCTAATATTATTGTATCATTTTCTAAATTTTCGCAAGTTTCATCTATTCCGTAAATAATAGTAGCAGCAGCTTCTCCAATGTTTAAGCCTTTTCTTTGAGCATCAAACGGCAGACATAATTCGGGAGATAAAGCTTTGAAAGATTGAAAGCCTGAAACTACGAATCTTGAAACTAAATCAGCACCAATAACAACGACATAATTGTATTTTTTAAAATTTAGCAAACGTTTTGCAACAATTTGAGCCGACACGCCAGATATACAGGCATTTGAAACTACTATGGGTTTATTCGGGTTATTAAAATATTTGCCAATAATATTAGCACTATGCCATAAAAACAAACTATTATCTATATTTTGCTCCAAGCTATGATTCTCTAATAAATCAATATTGCCTTTTGTTGTAGAAAGAATAAATAAGCAAGATGGGTCAGCAGGATCAATATCTGTTTTTTGGAGAGCTTCGTAAGCAGAATAAATACATAGTTTATCGAAAAAGTTATAATCAGATAGATTACTTACTTGCTTAGAAATATCTTCAAACCTTGTATTATCAATTACAGAAGCACAAAAAGCTTCAGGTATATTCATTGAATTTTCGGGATACATTTTAAGACCCGAAATATTGTTTACTACAGCATTGTAATTTTCTTTGGAATTAAATCCCAAACTTGAAACAATATTGTGAGATATTTGGTATATACAACTCATACTATACTTCTATATTATTTTTCTGTTTCCAATCATTATAAAACTTAGGATTATTCCATATTAATTTGTATTCTTTATCAAGAAAGACCTGCACACTAGACCCTTTAGCAATTATTGAATTATCTTTAAGAGAATATATATTGTAGTTAAAGCAAATCTTTGCGGCACTTACGGGTTTGTATATTGCTTCAACAATTGCGAAGTCGCCATAAATTAGCGGTTGTTTATATTTAAAATCCAATTCTACCAATGGAGCATAAAATCCTTCTCCAAAAATTTTTAAATATCCTAAATCATATTTTTTACCAAACTCTTCTCTGGCATCTTCAAAATACTTTGCATATGTACCATGCCAAACAATACCCATGGAATCAACTTCGCTAAATCTTACTTCTATTTCTTTTTTCGCAAATAATAATTTCATTGCTCTGATATTTTCATTTCACAATTGGCTATTTCTATGTTATTAGATTTTACGACAGCTTTAACTAAAAGCATATTAAAGACTTCGTTTTTAACTTCGATAGATGTTGTAATTCTACTTCCTGTGTGTGGTAAACCTTTAATTACCAGATTTTTAACAGAGCCGATAAAACCCAGTTTAACATTACCTTTATTAATTACACTATTAACATACCCCATTCTAGCAGCACAGGTTTGTGCAATATTTTCGATAATGCCAGGTTCTGTCAGCACACCATCGAGTACAAAAATATGATTTTCTCTAATTTCAAATTCAGTAATAGTAAGAATTTTGTCGCAATGTAACAATGAGCTTATCATTACGAATGGTTCTTTTTGTGGCAATATGGTTTTAATATCGATATCAATCATAACTCTAAATTACACATTTAAAAATTGTATGACTTACGCCAATTTTTTCGAATGTTTCATCAAGTTTGAGTCCAGCTTTTTCAATAAGATTAATCATATCTTCGGTGTGATACATTTGACTGCAACCATTAGCCATACAAGTAAAATATAAACTAGTTGCTACCAGACTATATCTACCGGCATCAGTGCGTTGATTATCCCAAAAAGTTTCCATAATATAAATTGCACCATCAGGATTTAATGCAGCTTTAGCTTTTTTGAGTAGCTCAACAATGTCATCTTGCGAAAAGCAATCAAGAAATTGGCTCATCCACACAACATCAAAATTTTGGGGATATGGTAAAGAGTGGTCTAACAAATCAATTGGGTATCCATCAATTCTTTCATTTAAACCTTTATCGTTAATATTTTTATAAGCATCAGCAAGTTGTCCTGGTAAATCAAGGATAGTTATTTTAACATTAGGATTGTATTCGGCACATTTAATTGCAAATTTACCTGTATTGCCACCAACGTCGAGTATTTTATACGGATTATTATTGAAAATTATAGGTAATGCTTGCGGGAACGAATCATCAGAATAATAATGATCGAAACCGAACCAACTTTTTCTTACATGGTCAGGTAATTCAGATAAAGCAGCATATATAGTATTCCAGTCTCCAAAAACCTTTAGCCCTTCGGGCTTACCTGACTTTACTGCTTCTTTTAGTTTAAAGAATCCTAAATAATTAACATCGTGAGTAAAGTCCATGTTTACTTTTGTTAATTCATCGTTCATTATGAACCAACCTGTTTTAGTAATAAAAAACTTATGATCCTTTGCATAAACGAGTTCTATACTTAAGCCGGCTTCGAGCAAAACTTTTACTCCATAAACCGGTAAATTTAGTTTGTCTGCAACTTCTTCAATTGTAATTCCTTGTTTGTGTTTTTTTACAGTTTCCAGTATTCCTAAATCACGTAAAGCTCTTGCAGCTTGAAACATTATTGGAGCAAAAGCAATCTTTTGAGCATCATATTGTGCTTGAAATGCCGATTTTTTATCATTTCCAAATTCGTATGCCATTTGTTCTATATTAGTAATTATCAATATAATTAATTATTCATTCCAAAATTTATAAAAATTAAACCATTGTAAAGGATAATCTTTTACGATATTCTCAAGTTCATTTACATAAGATTTCAGGAGTTTTTCTGGATATGTACCTTCTATGTTTTCAATAGTTTGGTTGTTACTGATATTAGCTACAATCACTCTGTATTTTTTAAAACCAGCAATCATTACAAAGAATGCAATTACAGGGATTTTTAATTTATGAGCAATTTGAAAAGGGTTTAAGGGGAACAATGCTTTAGCGTCCAAAAACTCACAGGATAAATTTTTAGAACCATGATATGTTCTATCGGCAGCAACACCAATTAATTCAGCATTTTTAATAGCAAAATGAATTTTTAAAAAATGCGAAAACCCATCAACAATAGGTATAAGGTTTATATTTTGTTTGCTTAACACTTCTGCCCTATATTTCTGTATTGCTTCTTCTTCTCCTCCAAATACTAATGCATTAAACTTTTTTTTATTTTGTTTTAGCAAATAACCGGCAATTTCAGAAACTCCAACATGTGAATTTAAAATTAATGCTCCGGTATTGTTGTCATTAATAATATTATCGTAAATTTCTTGTCCAATAACTTCAATTTTAAAAGCATTTTTTCGTCCTGCAAAAACTGCAAACTTATCTACTATTGATTTACCAAAGACAAAATGGTTTTTGTAAGTAGCAATTGCTGATTTAAATAAACTGAAACCTTGCCTTAACCTAAAATAATTATAGATATTAGCAGTAGCTTTATAATTAATTGGTAAATAGAATAATACTACAATACTAACAATAAAATATGCAAATGCTATGCTACCATATTTAAAATAGAGGAACAATAATTTTTGCCCAAGGTTCCCTCCGCCGGTTTTGCCTTGCCAATCATTATTATGCGTCACTATTTTTAGAATTTACCATTTTTTCAATATAGTCATAAAACGCTCCTAAAGTATCCACTCCGGTCATTTCTTCGGCTTTTATTTTAAATCCGAATTTTCTTTCAACAATAACAACTATATCAACAAAATCGAGGCTATCAATACCTAAATCATGTTTTAATGATGCTTCTTCGTTAAGTAATTCCGGTTCAATTTCAATTTCCTCAACAAGGAATTCATTTGTGATTTTAACAATTTCTTCTCTATTCATAATTTTTAAACTTTAATGTTTCTATTTAATCATTATTCAAGCTTTTTCACAACAATGGCACTATTAGTTCCTCCAAAACCAAACGAGTTGGATAAGAATGTATTAATTTTTTGCTCTTTAGTTTTATTGATAATATTAAGTTTTGCCGAATACTCATCAGGAGTATCAAAATTAATATTTGGAGCGATAAAAGAGTTTTGCATCATTAAAATGGAATAAATAATCTCGCTTGCGCCTGCCATCCAGCATTCGTGTCCTGTCATAGATTTTGTGGAGCTTACGGGGACAGTATTATTACCAAAAAGTTTATTAATTGCCATTGCTTCGTACATATCTCCAAGTGGAGTAGATGTAGCATGAGCACTAATATAATCTATCTCAGTAGGGTTTAGCCCAGCGTCAACAAGAGCCCTTTGCATTGCAATATAAGAGCCATCATCATTAGGTTGTGAAATATGACCTCCGTTAGAAGAGAATCCATATCCGGTTACTTCAGCAATAATGTTAGCTCCACGTGCAATTGCGTGATCATAATCTTCGAGGATAAGAGTTGCAGCACCTCCGCTGGGTACTAATCCGTCTCTGTTTTTATCGAATGGTTTAGATGCTTTAGTTGGGTCTTTAGTGTTAATAGAAAAAGCATTAAGAGCATCGAAGCTACCCATTGAAAATGTATTTGTTTCTTGTCCGCCACCGCAAATAACGGTTTTTTGCCAACCGTTTTTTATAAACAAATAACCTAAGCCAAGGCTATGCGAACCACTTGCACAAGCAGCGCTAATAGTCATATTAATTCCTCTAAGTTTAAATATTACCGTCAAGTTCATTGTAATTGTTGAGTTCATTGACTGAAATATAGCACCAGATCCCATCATCATTGTATCTTTTTTAGCAGCAGCAGCAGCATGAGCTTCTATCACAGCTTTTGCCGAAGAATCGTTTCCATAAAAAATACCGACTTCGTTATTTTCGAGAAAATCCATATCTATATTTGCGTGATCTAAAGCTGCTTTTGTAGCCATATAAGCATATTCAGCTTCTTCGGCAAGACCTGTTCTCATCCTTCTGTCCAGCACACCTTTTAGTTTAGGTCTTTCGAGAATACCTGTTAGAGGAGAACGATATCCGTATTCATATCTATTTTCATCAATTCCTATTCCTGATTTCCCGTTGTAAAGGGAGTTAGCAACTTCTTCCAGATTTTTCCCGATACAAGAATATATTCCCATTCCTGTAATAACAACTCTCTTCATAATTCATTTTTAAGTATATAATCCACCATTTATTGAGATAACCTCTCCTGTAATATATGCAGCTTTGTCGCTTGCTAAAAAAGCAGCCACATAAGCAACTTCTTCCGGTTTGCCAAAGCGCCGCAAAGGTATTAATTCTTTTAAAGTTTTTTCGTCTAATTCTTTAGTCATATCGGTTGCAATAAAACCCGGAGCAACAGCATTTACAGTAACACCTTTTCTGCCTACTTCTTGTGCTAGTGCTTTTGTTGCACCAATAATCCCTGCTTTTGCAGCCGAGTAATTTGTTTGCCCCGGTAATCCTTTAATCCCCGACAGCGAAACTATATTTACAACTCTCCCATATTTATTTACGAGCATATCTTTGATTATGCGTCTGGTAACATAAAAAAAGCCATTCAAATGAATTCCTATAATGTTTTCCCACTGTTCGTTTTTCATCCACATTAGCATAGTATCTTCTCGAACTCCTGCATTATTTACTAATACGGCTATATAATCATCGGGATGAGATTCTTGCCACTTCATTATAGCATTATCAACTTCTTCAACATTTGAAACGTCAAATTGTAATGCTTCGGCTTCCCCTCCTTGCGATTTAATTATTTCACAAGTTTCGTTAGCTGCTTGTTTGTTTGAGCAATAATTAATTATGACAGGATAACCCATTTTCGATATTTCAATACCTACAGCTTTACCAATACCTCTAGAACCTCCTGTAATTAATGCGTATTTCATATTTTATTGTTTGTTTTTAATATTTACTCCCATTCAAATAAAATACCTGGTTTATTATTTAACAAATAGTTATTGATATTCTCAATTTCTTTGTACTTTGGAGTATCTTTAGAAAATGCAGGTACTAAGTTTCTTAACTGTATATATACTTCTTTTGTTGCCGGTGCCATTTTATCTTTAGCTTTTATATTATCTACAGCTTGTATTAATGCCATGTAGTAAATAGCAAGGACTTGATACGCATTATCAATTACCTTTTTTGTTATCAATGCTGAGTTTGTTCCCATACTAACAATATCCTGATTGTCGTTGTTATTTGGAATACTGTGAATATAATTCGGGAAAGAAAGAGTTTGACACTCGGCAGTAGTTGAAGTTGCGGTAAACTGTACACCTTGCATTCCCAAATTTAATCCGGGTGTACCTAAGTTAACGAAAGGAGCAAACTTTTCATTTAGTTTTGGATTTAGTAAAAAGTTAAGTTGCCTTTCGTTTGTCATTGTAAGTTTAGTAATAACAATTTTAAGTTTATCCATTTCTAAAGACATATAGTCTCCGTGAAAATTACCGCCATGATAAACGTTTTTTGTTTCTACATCAACAACGGGATTATCGTTAGCTGAGTTTATTTCATTAGAAACTATCTTGATAGCATTTGCAATTGTATCATAAATGGGTCCATATATTTGTGGCATACAACGCAATGAGTAATATTCCTGCACTTTTTCTGCGAGGATTTTTTCGGTAACATTACGATTGTATAAGGCTAGTTTTCGTTGCTTTATCATTTTACTTCCGGCAAGGATTTTTCGCATTGCCTCGGCCACTTTTATTTGTCCTAAATGTTTTTTCGAGTTGTTAAGCTCTTCTGAAAAACTATCGTCAAATGAATCGACCAGTTCGTTTATCATAGAACCGGCAAATAAGGACCAATCAAACAAGTTTTTTGCTCTTATAAGATTTACGATAGAAATTCCGGTCATTATAGATGTACCGTTTATTAACGAAAGTCCTTCTCGAATTCTAATTGTAATTGGTTTAAGATTACAATCATCGAAAGCTTTAGCTGTGTCGGTAATTTTCCCTTTATAATATACTTGTCCTTCGCCAATCATAGCTAATGCTAAGTGTGCTAATTGCACCAAATCTCCACTTGCTCCTACACCGCCATGTTCAAAAATTACAGGGATTATGTCGTTATTGATCATATCTTTAAGCAACAAAGCACATTCGGGATGAATTCCTGATTTTGCTTGTAAGATACTAGTTAGGCGACAAATCATTCCGGCTTTAACATACAATGGAGGAATATGCTGTCCTGCTCCTCCACAATGGCTTCTTATAAGATTGTATTGTAAATCAATTCTATCTTTTTGCTCAATCCGGTATTGAGCCATAGGTCCAAATCCAGTATTGATTCCATAAATTAACTTACCTTTTGAAAAATCTTGTAAAAAAATGTAACACTCAGTTAGTTTTTCTATCGCCTCATTATCGAAGTTTAATAATTTGCCTTTAAATAAAACTTTTTCAAAAAAATCAATTGTAAAGCGAACCTCTTTATTATTCAAATCCTGTTGCATTATATCTCTATCTACTCAAAAAAACAATTAATCAAATTATACTTGCAAAAATAGCATTTTAAACTATTTAATTAAATTTTTAACAAAAATAAGAAGTTTAGTTTTCTATTAAAATGATAACTTCAAATAATTGGTATTGATTGGTGTTTAAGCTATATGTTTTAGGGCATGTTATATATAGAATTCTGGTTTTGGCATGAGTTTTTGCGTTTAAAAGCACAAAATCATGCCAAAACCCGCTTAATTTTTATTAGAACCGGCTCCATTTATAAATTTAAGAAAGTTTGGGTTTTGTATTATATCGCTTCTGCTTCCTATAACTGCATTTTTATTTTCTAAAAACCAACACATATCTGCCTGTGGCATTGCTAAATCAATATCGTGAGAAGAAAATATCACACATTTATTTGCTTCAGTTGCAAGCATTTTAAGATTATTCAATAACTCGTATCGTGAAGGATAATCCAAAAAAGCAGTAGGCTCATCGAGTATCATTATTGGTGTATCTTGGGCACAGGCTCTTGCAATCATACACTTTTGTCTTTCACCATCAGATAGTTCGTTAAGTTTTCGTTTTTTAAAACTGTTTAGGTTTAACAAATCGATTGCATTATTAATGTGCGTTAAGTCTTTGCTAGTGAGTTTATTTAATGCAGAAGTATAAGGAGCCCTCCCTCCTGCTATTAAATCATAAACACTAAGATGAGGTATATTAACAGGATGCGGGCTAACAAAACTAATGAGTTTTGCTCTTTCGATTGGTTTTAAATTATTAATGTTTTTACCCTTTAGAAAAATATCTCCGGATTGTGCTTTTTGAAGATTTACCAAACACCTTAGCAAAGTACTTTTACCTGATCCATTACGCCCAACAACAACAATTAAACTTTTTGCTGCTACAGAAATATTAGAAATTTTGAGCACTGTTTTTTTGCCGTAAGCTAAATGCAAATCTTTAATATAGATATGATTATTTACATTCATTTTACGGATGTTTTACGAGTATTTAAGACTAAATAAATAATAAATGGTATCCCGATTAGTGCAGTTACTGCATTTATGGGTAAAATACCTTTACTGAGCCATATATGCGAAATAAGGTCGCCAACCAACATTATTTGCGCACCTATTATTAAACTTCCAGGGATAAGCACAAAATGATTTGCACTACGAAATATCCAACGAGTAATATGTGGAGCTGCTACGCCAATAAAGCCAATAGGTCCACAATAAGCTGTAATTGTGCCGGCAAGAATACTTGTAGCAACGAATACAGCTATACGCAAAGCTTTAATGTTTACTCCCGATGTTTGGGCATAATCTTCGCCTAATAACAGTAAGTTTAGTGATTTAGAAAAAAACATAATACTAATGATAGTAGCTAAAATAATAGGTACAATTATTATTATTTCGTTAAACGAAACAGCATAAAGGCTACCCATTCCCCAAACTACAAATGATTTTACATTTATATCTTTTGCGAAGAATTGTAATAAATTAACAATTGCACTAACAGCGGCTCCAATTAAAATACCTAATATAAGAATATAAAATATGTCTTTAATTTTAAGCGAGGCTAGTAATATTAATAACATTACTAATGCAGCCCCTAAAGCCGCAGCAAAAACAATAATACCACTTGAAAAGCCAAAGCTTAAGGTGGGTAAAACTCCACCCACACCTAAAACGAGTAGTGCCACTCCTAAACCTGCACCAGAACTTATCCCTAAAACATATGGACCAGCTAAGGGATTATGAAAAATTGTTTGCATTAACAGTCCCGAAACCGACAATGCAGCACCTGCAAGCAAAGCAATCAATATTCTTGATACTCGAAACTCTCGAATTATAATTAAAGTATTTTTGTCTGTGCTTAAACTTCCTGATATCCAATTGCGAAAATCCAAAAAGCTTATTTCTGCACTTCCAGTAAAGAAATCGCATACAATTAGTATTAATAAAATAATTATTAGTAATACAAAAGTAATTGTAGTATTTCTATATAGTTTATTCATTAATTTTGGAGTAATACACAGTATTATAGTTTATAAATAAATCGGGGTGAAAGATACTAATTAAGTCTTTAAGGACAATGTCGGGATGTACTACTCCTGATTCCCAATAGTCGTTGGCACTTTGGGTATTTAGCTTCTTATTATTATTATAAATAAGCGAATTTAAAAGTGGCTTAAACAAGTCAAACCTTGGGTCGTTTTGTAGAATTTCATTTTTGGTTTTACAATTATTTAAATGTATCCATATATCTATGTTTTGTGCAGAATTAAACACGTGTTCGATACTATACGGCAAACTCTCGTGTGAATGATTGTTATTAAAAATGTAATTACCACCGGCATCATCTATCATATTACTTAAAAAGGAATCTCCTCCCGGCACATACCAAGTGCCTCGCCATGGCAATCCGACTAAAACATTTGGTGTAGCAGTTGATGTAGCAACTTGTTCAGTTAAAATATTATAATTATTTGCTACACTATCAAAAAACATTTCGGAGTAATCAACAATATCAAGGAAGCAAGCAAAGAACTTAATCCATTCTAGCCTACCCAATGCGGTGTTTTCCAGATAATCACCAACAAGCACAACAGGAATTCCGGCTTCGTCGAGTTTTTCGAATGGCAATAAAGACTGTCTATCAATTCCATAAGCAAATACAACATCAGGGTTTAGCATTATTAAGTTCTCGTAATTTAGATAATCACCATACCCAATATCTTGAATATTTCCATTTCTAAGTTTTTCAATAATATTTTTACTATAAACTAAATTAGCACCTGATATTCCGCAAATTTTATCGGTTTCATTCAAAGCTTCGAAAAAGGCAATATGCGATGTACTCATACATACTGCTCTTTCGATTGGGATTTTAATTTGCCCTTTCTTTAAAGTTCGAGATAAATCATAATTATATTTATTTCCATCACTTCCCTGAAATGGGTCTTTTACAACAAGATTATAACCATTTTCCGTTTCGCGTATTTCAAAACCATTTGCATAATTGATGTTTAATATAGTACCATGAGTTGTATTATTAACTCTGTTGCAAGAACAAACGACTATAATAAAGATAATATATATATATGCGTGTTTCATTTAGCAAAAATAAAAAAGCTGTCTGATAGAAAATAACTAAAAGACAGCTTTTTAAAAAATAGTTAATAATTATTTCTCAAGAGAAATTTTTCGTGTTATCATTTTACCGTCCATAAAGATATTGACAAAATACAATCCGGCGGGGTAATCTTTAATATTTACACTAAATTTATCGTATGCTTCAGTTTTTGTAGGGACTTCTACAATTTTACCAAGAACATCATAAATTTGTATTTCAGGAACTTGCCCTGCAAAATCTTTACCTATTTCAATATAAACTATATCGCTTGTTGGATTAGGATAAACGTTAATATTTGCATCAAAAACGAGCTGTTCTACATCAAGCAAACAAGCTATTGGTTTAATAGAAAGTGATGTTGCAAATCCGAAATACTCCACATTTGAGAACCACTCATTACTTTTGTTTACATACATAGTATTTTGTAATTCAGAAGTACCACGCGGATATACAATAGGTACAGTAACAAGATCATCAGAATATCCATCATTATTTGAGTCAGCATTAGATATTTCGAAACCTATGTAAAATGGACCATCAACTTGAATTGGCGGGCTAAAAGTAATTACATTACTATAGTTGGCTTGTAAATCACGTAAATAAACTCTTTTTTTAGCTAATTCTGTACTAATAGTATCGCCGGCGGCATCCCAAATATAAAAACTAATACGAGAATTATTGGTTCCCAAAAAAATTCGCTTAATTGGGACAATAATAGATTCGATTTGATCGAAAGTATAATCATTAAAATAGTCGGCATAATATCTTATTCTTTCGCTATTGTGTCCACCTATGTATCCCCATCCATCAAAAGATGAAGGCAATACATACTCAAGAGTTGACTCATTTGGAGCAATATTGCTTAATGTGTCGCAATATTTATAAACCGGACCTGAAAATACATAAATATACTCATCTTTTGTAAGCATCGAAGAGCCACACATATTGTTAACGCTTAAGGTAACATTATAAATATTTGCGACATTATAAATAATACCCTCGGTTGGGCTAGCTTCGTTGCTATATTGTGGGTTTGCACCAGGGCCAAAATTCCAATTCCAGTTTTGCGGATAATTTTCGGATAAATCTTCGAAATAAACTGTTTGTCCTACTTGAATTAGTCTAGGAGCAGCACGAAAGTTTGCCACAGGAGCACTTGTACAAGTATCATCTATTGTTACTAAAATATAATCTTCTTTCAACAAAGTATCTACACCAAGATTATTCTTAACTATTAATTGCACATCGTAAACTCCCTCGTTTTCGAATAAAACGCCATCTACATTTTGCTGTATGCTTTCTTCGGGGTCGCCACCTTCTATATACCATTCCCATTGATAAGGGTTACCAGAACTTAAATCAACAAAATTAATCATATCACCGGGTTGGATTACAGTATAATTTGCAATAAAATTAGCCGTTGGGGGTTCTGTTGCTTCCGGGATAACTCTAATATAATTTTCTTTAAGTTCAATATCTTGAATTCCGGCAGTATTTTCGCAACGTAGTTCTACATCAAATGTTCCCACTTCCCAATATGTAATAGGTGGAGGGATGCTATCATTTGTTTCGCTAGGGTCACCTTCTTCAAAATCCCATGCCCAAGTCTCAAAAGGACCGTTTTCGGATAAATTTGTAAAATTAACAACTCCACCTTGTGGGATTACTAGTGGGCTACCTTCGAACTGAGCTATCGGCAATATTGGATTTGCCTCTACTGTTATACAACCGGTAATAGTTTCAGTATCAGTATCTGTAGCATTTTCAACAGTAAGAGTAACATTGTAGGTGCCAGGTGTTGAGTAGCAAATATTAGTTGGATTTTGGTCTGTTGAATTAGGAGTTTCTGCACCATCGAAAGTCCATTGCCATGATGTTGGGTTACCAGTTGATTGGTCTTGAAAATTCACGCAATCACCAACAAATATATCATAAACTGATGCGACAAATTCTGCATTTAAATCACCGGGGTCTCCACCGCCATCTTGCACAATAATATATCCGGTTTTTACTTCAGTATCACTATCGGTACCATCTGAAACAGTTAGTGTAACATTGAATGTTCCTTCTGTATTATAAACAACACTAGGATTTTGATTAGGCGAAACAGGTGGGTCACCATTTTCAAATTCCCAATTCCAAGAAGTAACTGTACCTCCTGAACTTAAATCGGTAAAATCTACAGTTCCTCCAACATCTACGGTAGTTGGGTTACCTACGAAATCGGCAGTAAGCTCATTTGCTACTCCTCCGGGTTCACGTCCCGGACATGTTTCGTTTCCTGTGCTATTGGGGTCTAGCCAAGGAGCTAACATGGATTCATCTCCAGTTCCATTTTCAGAATTCTCCCAATGTATATCAAATTTCCCATAATAGTCGGGTTGGTTAAGATTGTTACAAGAGGCGCTACCACCTGTTAGAGTTCCAACTACAAGTTTACCGGAATTAAATATTGGAGAACCTGAGGAGCCTTGTTCGGTAACCCCATGGTTAGTTGCTGTTTCTACCCAAACAACCCTCCAATGGGCATTTGATAAACTACCGGTATAGGTTGCAGTAGTTAATGCGGAAGTATAGGTTGATATTTTTTTGATATCGCCGTCGGGATGATGAATAGAAACTCCGTTTGGACTTGCAGTAGTACTTCTACTCCAACCGTTATAATATGCATTTATATTTCCTAAATCATTTTCGGAGCAGTTAAGTTCGAGGAGTAAAAAGTCGGAACCTCCACTTATTGGACCAACGGCACGCTTTACACATCCTGTAATAACATCGTAATCTGGCTCTGCTCCGGTATAATTACAAGTAGGAGCTTCGTAATTAAAATAAAACTGCCACTGGTTCATGTCAGAAGCAGAAACGTCGCCACCACAATGATCGGCAGATAAAAAATACGGAGTTCCGTCGTTAGATGTATTATTGACTAAAGTACCGGAACAATATCCTCCAAATAATCCATCAATTATGTAAATCAAAGCAACACCGCGTTTTTCAGATTGCCAATTGTTACCTTCGGGACAAGCTATATCAACCTCGCAATTTCCAGATGTTCCATAGGCTTTATCTTTTGTGTCTTTGTAAAAGCCAACAATCTGATCAACAGAACGATAAAAATATGAAATGCCATAAATATCTATTATTGGAGTTTCGTTTACTCCTTCAGATTCTACATATTCTATCCATGTTGTTTCACCTTGTATCATTTGGGTTGATGTTCCAATAGCAAAAGCATCATTATTAAGGTGGTTGAAACTTCCGACTACCTGTCTGTGATTATTATTGTATAAAAATAATTGTGAACCGTTTGGCAGATATATATAATTATAATGAACGGCAAGAGCTTTTGCTCCTTCTGATGTAATTTTTAATCTCCAGATGCGTCTTCCATCAGGTAATTCTGTCCATGTACCTGAATTTTCCATATTTAATTCAATAGGTAAAATTCTTGAAACCCTATAGAGACCATCCTTACCTTCGTATTGTGAATCCTCTAACATAATTTGATTCATGTCGGGAGGATTAACTCTGATATGGTCAACTTCTGTATCTAAATGCTTAAAATCAAAACTTGCCGGTGCTCCACCGTGTTCAATTTGAGCGTTTAGAGTAAACCAGCTCAATACAAAAAACAAGCTTAAAATACTGATAGTAAAACTTTTCATAATATAGTCTTTATCATTAAAAAATAATTAACTTATAAACCCTGCAATTTAAGAATTTTTACTTATTCATTACAAACTTTTTTAACATTTTAGAAAAAAAGCTTAGAAATTATTAATTCTAAAACTTAATAAACTGACGGAGAAAAGCAATTTTAGTTGTTTGTAATTATTCAATTATAAATAATTTTTATTTATTTAAAGATTTAAGAATTCATAATTAATATTATCGTTCACAATTAGATTTAAATAAGCTGCATCTACGTTTTTATCGAGTAAAGCACTGAGTATAATATGTGTTGTGTTTCCAAAAAATGACACATCTTTTTTGTGGTCGTGGCCTGTAATTACAATATTTACATTGTATTTTACAAAAAGGTCTAATAATACGAGTAGTTCTTCTGTCATAGGCTCGGTAGTTGGTATGTGCCGGGCTCGAAACAGGTTATTATGAGTAAAGACTACACAGTGTCTATAAAGCTGACGTTTTGTTTCAAGTTGATTGGTAAACCACTCTAATTGTTTGTCGCCAAGTGTACCACTACCGGTATCTAGACAAAAGTATATATCAGAAAAATCAGTTCCTTTTACAACAAAATAGTAAACTGTAGAACCAAAAAGTTTATAAAAACAGTTCCATCCATTAAAAAAAATATCATGATTACCCACAATTGGAAATTTTAACATAGTTGGATATTTCTCAATATTTTCAGCAAATACATCATAATCATCTTCCTTTCCGGTTGTTAAATCTCCCACCATAACAACAGCAGTAGCATCAGCATTTACGGCGTTTTGCATAAAAGTATTTAAGTTCTTTGTACTGCCTACATGGCTATCGCTCATTACAAATAATTGATACTCATCATTTGTGGTTTCAATAGTTTGATACCCGGTTTGCATATTTTTGTTTAATGATTGCTCAAATCGTGTATTTACCGATTCGTATGATATAAACATACTTCGTAAATCTGCTTTGTTGCAAGAACTAATGCTACAAATCAATATTATACTTATTATTAATATTTTTATTTTCCTATTTGCCATATTAAACCTGTTCTTGCTAAAAACCCAAAATAATTTATACTTAGATTAAAAGAGCCTGATGTTTTAAGCCATGCTTCGGCAAACCACATCAAATCTTCAGAAAATCTATAATTAGTATAAATTTTTAACATTGGATTTGTTGAACGCGTTAATAAAAAATAATCTTTGTTAGTAATCGCTATACTCAAATTATAAATATTTTCGTCCGGTTTTATTTGATAAGAAATACAATATAGTAATCCGAAGTTTTCAGCGAAACAATAATTATCACTAATCATATACTCTGTAATGGCATAAGATGTAAGTGAAAATATTTTTGAAAACAATCCTAAATTAAACTTAAATTTTTCATTATTTAAACCCACAAAAACCCCCCAATCATATTCTACAACTAAGTTTGAAAAGTCATTATACATAAAAAATGCATTAGCATTTAGTTTATACTTTTTAATTTTAAAGTCGCGTGAAATTTCTGCAAATGTGTTTTTAAAAAATTTTTCTGAATTTGGTTTAATATCAAATAGTACTCCTGCTCCTATTTTATTTTTTCCAAATTTATAGGATGTGCTCACTCCGGCATTTACGATGTAATCGTTTGATGCGTTATGTTTACCAAAATCGATAAAAAGCTTGGGATTTATTTGTGCATGTGAACTAAAATTGCATACTAAAAACAAGGTTATTGCTATTAAAGGCTTTAGTATTATTAATAAATGTTTATTCATTTTACAGTTTAGCTTATTTACATATACTTACTATATTTAAAATTAACAAACTCAGTTTAGTTTAAATTAAAACTAACAGTAAATGTACTACCAAAGTTTTCCTTACTTTCGAGCTTAATTTCCCCTTTAAGGGCTTCAACATATTCTTTTACAATTGCGAGTCCTAATCCTGAACCTTCGTAAGGACGTGTAATATCCAAATCTGCTTGCTCAAAACGGTTAAATACAGCTTTTAATCTATCTTTTCTTATTCCAATACCGGTATCTTTAACATATATATCTATACTAGATTCGTTTTCGTTACAACCAATTTCGATATAACCTTTTTGTGTAAATTTCAAAGCGTTATTTATTAGATTAGTAATAATTGAAATCAACATTTTTTTGTCTGTATCAATGTATAATTCGGGTTTTTTACAATTTAGATTGATATCTAGTCCTTTGCGTTTGGCAGCAGGTTTATAAAAGCTAACGCAATATGCAAGAATATCAACAAGGTTTTCCGATTTGCAGCGTATCTCAAATTGTTTAGCTTCAATTTTTGAAATTTCGATAATATTATTTAGAGTTTCGAGCAATCTTTTTCCACTTTCGTTTATTATTTTTATGTATTCTTCTTTACGTTCATATCCTAATTCTGGATTTTTTAGAAGTTCTATAAAACCTAAAATTCCATTCATTGGAGTACGTATCTCGTGAGACATATTTTGCAGAAATACGGTTTTAAGTTTATCGCTTTCTTCTGCCTTTTCTTTAGCAATAATTAGTTGCCTGTTTCTTTTACGAAGTGCTTTAGTTTTAGCTTTTACTCTATAATGTAAAATTACAGCAAATACTGATACAAATGCTAGCACAATAAGAGTAATTATAATTAAAAAAAATAAATACTGTGGAATTCCTGTTTTGATTTGTTTATTTAACCAATATTGCAGCGATTTATAGTATTCAGATTTAGGGTTGTTTTTAAGAACAGACAAGTTTTTGTCAAATATTTTGACAATTTGAGGATTTATATCTGGTTTAAAAGCAAAATACAACTCCGAAGGTCTAAGGACTATGCCGGTTGGGACAATATTTCTATTACAAAGTTCTGAGAAATAAAAAAATCTTGTAACAATAATTACGTTTACTTCCTTTTTCTCTAAAGCATTTACAGTTGCTTTATAATCGTCAAAAACTACAATATTATAAGTTATATTAAATTTATTAACTAATTCATTCTTCAAATACTGTTCTTGTACAGAACCTTTTAGCACACCTATAGTTTTACCGTTTAAATCACTAATCGAGTTTAAAGTTTCTCCCCTTATCACATAAGCCTCTACCCACGAACCTAAAACCGAAAGCGTAGGAAAAACGAATATAGAATCTCTTTTCACCGAATATGATACATCAGGTAAAACATCAATTTCTCCTACCGAAAGTTTATGTATAAGCTCATCCCATCTGCCCAATGTGTATTTAATTTCAATGTTTTCGTTTTCGCAAATACACTCTAATATATCAATAAATATACCTGCCGGTTCTCCTTTGTCATTAACAAAAACTTTTGGATAGTTTTCGTAAATACCTACTTCAATAATGTGTTCGGGCTTGTCGTAAGCAAATATGGACAAACAAATACTAAATAATATTTGTAACAAAATTATTTTACTTACTACGATTTTCATAATCAAACTTGTATGGTGTAAATACAAATTTAACTAAAAAGTTTTAATTAATGAAGTATTATAACACTTAAATCTTTAACAGCCAAAAACTTTTAGCCTCTTATTGAAAGCTCTTTTAGCTTATTATTATCGATAATAACAACTGACTTGCCATCTAATTTTATTAAACCGTCTTTTTCAAATTCTTTAAGTAACTTAATAGTACTCTCGGGAGTAATACCGGCAAAATCGGCAATATCTTTACGTGTGAGGAAATTATATACATTTTTACTTTGCAAGTCAGGCTTATTTAAATATAATAGGGCTACTGCTAGTTTTCCGGGCATTTGCTTGTGGGTTTGGGTTCTGAGATGCGACAATAATAATTTTTCGGTTCTGCAATTTCGAGATATAATGCTTAATGCAAAATCTTTGTTTTTGTGAAATAGTTTATTTAGTGCTTGTTTATCAATCATACAAATTGTAGAATCAGTAAGTGCTACTGCTGAATAATGATATACGCTTTCACCAAAAACTGTATTAAAGCCTATGTAGGAGCCTACATTTTCTATTGCAATATTTAAATGTTTATCGTGTCCTGATTCAACAAAAATGCGAACCATACCATCTAAAATATAAAGTACATAAGGTGCAAATGCTCCTTGTTTACAAATATTTTCGCCTCTTGCATAAACTAACTGCTTTTTCTGAGAGGCTAAAAAATCCTTTTCGTCAACTGAAAGTTTATCAAAGCATTCACCAAGTTTTTCACACATAAGCCTTTAGCTTAGTTACAAATCAAAATTAATAAATAAAC
>JAQVOJ010000166.1:2178-3683 GCA_028702675.1 Bacteroidales bacterium | reverse complement strand
TAATGCAAACACTTCTAATAAATCCACCATCAGGTTCAACCATTTGTAAATCGTTTACAATGCCATTGGGTGTTTGTTCTCTTAAAGCATATCTTAAACAAAACTCTCAAATTGCTTCGGTTGTTGACTTAAACATCAAGACATTTCTAAATTCTGAAAAAAAATACTTGTGGGAAGATTCAAGCTTAAAATATTGGTTGTACAAAGACTTGTTTTATCATAAAGTGCTTCCTGCTATCAACATAAACAAAAGTGTAGATCAGATATTACAATACAAAGCTGATATTATTGGCTTTTCGGTTAATGCAGCATCAATACACAGTTCAATGATTTTGGTTTCGGCAATAAAAAAACAATCTGATGCCAAAATAATTTTTGGAGGTGCCTTATGCCATCACGATAATGCTGAGATGTTTTTAAGAAACGGCGTAGATGCTGTTGTAATTGGAGAAGGAGAAGAAACCTTACTCGATTTAGTAAGCGACTTTAAGCTCTGTAAAGCTACCTATATGATTGAAAACAATAAACTTGTATATGGAGGAACTCGTGCCCTAATTGATGTAAACACCCTTCCATATCCCGACTTTGAAGATATCATTGATGATTACAGGAATTTTAGCTCCAGAGTATGGCTTTCTACTTCTTTTGTAAGGGGTTGCAACAACAGATGTGCTTTTTGCGAAGAAAGCCCGTTTTGGCAAAAAGCGAGACAAAAATCTCCTCAAAAAATTATTGAAGAATTATCGCACTTAAC
Source organism: Bacteroidales bacterium (assembly GCA_028702675.1). Classification (GTDB taxonomy): domain Bacteria; phylum Bacteroidota; class Bacteroidia; order Bacteroidales; family ML635J-15; genus JAQVOJ01. Next base: position 2,929 of record JAQVOJ010000166.1, on the reverse strand, counting down.
CAAAACCTATAACACAAAATTCTTTCATAAAGGAGACTCTATATTAGCCACTTCGGGTAAAATAATGAACGAAATTTGCGAACTTATTATTAAACGAAACCTCGAACTACAATGGTTTTCGCAAGCAAGGTTAGAAAAATGGCTTACAAAAGATTTATTGCTGAAAATGAAGCAAGCCGGCTGCTCTGATTTGAGTTTTGGAGCCGAAAGCGGAAGCCAAAAAGTACTAGATTGGATGAATAAAAATGCAAATGTTACAGAATCAATACGCATTATTAAAGATGCTCATAATGCAGGAATCAATGTTAATATTACTTTGATGGTAGGTGCTCCAAAAGAAAATTTAATAGATTTCTTTAAAACAATTAGGTTCATCTTAAAAACACGAAAATATTTATCGTATTTTATGATTTCTACAGCCATGCTCTTACCTCGTAGCGACTGGAATTTAAATCCCGAAAAATACGGTATAAAGAAAAACACAAAATCATTTAGAAAATCGTATGCAACAAACCGTACTTCTACTTTAATAAAAAGAAAAATTCTGGAAATCTTGAGATTTGTACTAAGCATATTTTATAAACACTATGCTAAAGGTGGCGAAGGCTCTTTGTCAAACATTACTGATTTAATGAAAACTTAAAAAGATAAATGAAAATTCTTCTTGTTTTTAAAAGTGATTTTTTAATTATTCCGATAGGAATAAGAACCTTATGCTCTGTATTAGAACAAGCAGGATTTAATGTAATAA
>JAQVOJ010000166.1:0-2078 GCA_028702675.1 Bacteroidales bacterium | reverse complement strand
GAATCGACGATATTGATGAACCCACAATTAACTTATTATACAAAATGGGGTTTAAAGTTGCCCGTGTAGGAATTGAATCAGGAAATGAAAAAATAAGATTCGATTTACTTAGAAGAAAAATTACCGACAAGCAAATAATAGAAACAACTACACTATTACATAAACATAAATTAAAAATATTTGGGTATAATATGCTGGGGCTTCCAGAAGAAGATATTAATAAAGCATTCGAAACTCTTAAGCTAAATGCAAAATGCAAAATAACTTACCCAATGACATTTATGTTTCATCCTTTTCCAAATATAGACCTTACTCAATATAGTATTAAAGAAAGTTTTCTTGAAACCTCCACAGATAATTTTTCAAAACTTTCTAATAAATGCGAAATAAATATTAAAGACAAAAAACAAATAGAAAGACTGTATTATTTGTTTTATTTGGGAGTAAAACTACCGTTTACAATTCCTTTAATTAAAAGGCTGGTAAAAATACCTATAAACTCTCTTTACTTTCTTATTTTTCATACAATGAGAGCATTTATTGTTTTGTTTATTATTAAATCACCACCGATTATAACATTATTAAACTATTATCCTCGCAAATTGTATTCTGTTGGTTTAAATAAAACGATTTATAAAAACTAATATTCATCAAAATGAAAAATATTTATATAATATTCTTTTTAATAATCATATCTTTTGCTTTTGTTAAATGCGGCACAGATACAAAAAGCATGAAAGACAATGCAGGAAAAGAATATAAAACAGTAAAGATAGGTAAACAAATATGGATGGCAGAAAACATGGATTATAAAGCGAGTAATGGCTCATGGTGTTACGACGAAGACAGCCTGTATTGTGAGAAATACGGAAGATTATATACATGGGAAACTGCCTGTACAGTATGTCCAGATGGTTGGCACCTGCCTAGTGCTGAAGAATGGGAAGACTTAATAAAATATCTATCAACAGAAAATGTAAATACATGTCTAGCATTTACAAATGAAGAGCTTGTATTGTCTTTAATTTCAGAAACAGGATGGGACAAAAAAACATATCAGTCAAATAAAGTATATAATAAAAGTGGTTTTGCGGCACTTCCCGGAGGATACAGATACTACGATGGTAAGTATTACAACCTTGGGAGTATGGGAATATGGTGGAGTTCCTCAAAATTAAACATCAGTGAAGATGTATATAGATGTGTTTATTTCATTAACAATAAAACTGTTGGACGAGATTTTGTTTCAGCTTGGTATGGAGCATCTGTAAGATGTGTAAAAGATTCAATTTAATTTTTAAGAAAATTGAAATGCACAAGAACTTTTTTTATAACATTGTAAACTTTTAAAACTTTTTTAATTGTGGAAACCTTATCAAAACTCAGTTGGATATTTTTTATAATAATGATTATTGGATGTTCAAACCCTGATTCACAGAAAGAATCTCAGGAGCCGCAAAATTCACAAGAAATACAAACTACACAAGCTAATGACACTATTTCATCGGTAAATAACTTACCCGCTTATGTTGAATTACACAAATCAGGCGAACTAAAAAAACGTGGCGAAGAATTATGGCAGCGGATGTATAAATGTGATTTATGTCCACAAAAATGCAATGCAAACCGAATTGCAGGAGAAAGAGGGATATGCGGAGCAAGTAGCGATTTAGAAATTGCATCTTATGGAGCACATTTTGGCGAAGAGCCGGCTTTTGTTGGTATAGGCGGAACAGGAAGGATTTTTTTCACACACTGTCCACTACGCTGTGTGTACTGTATTAATGCTAAAGTAAGTCAGGAAGGATATGGAGAAAAATATACTATCGAAGATCTTGCAGAGATGATGCTATCACTTCAAAACAAAGCTTGTGAAAATATTTGTTTAGTAACACCAACTCAATATACTCCACATATCCTATTAGCACTTGATATTGCTATCGAAAAAGGACTAAGATTACCTATCATCTACAATACAAGTGCTTACGAAAATCCCGAAATATTAAAATATTTTGATGGTATTGTAGATATCTATCTTACAGATTTAAAATTTGGATGTAGTAAAACTGCCGGGCAAT
>JAQVOJ010000068.1 GCA_028702675.1 Bacteroidales bacterium | reverse complement strand
AGAAAGCTTACAATTATCTTTGTGCATCTGCTTCGTTGCAAAACTCTTGAAATATAAGGATATATCTGCAAGTTTCGACGCCTACCAGCTACACAAAGCTAATCGTATGAATAATGCGGGTTAATATCCGTTTAATCTTAATGCTTGTTGGTATTTTCTGGCATTTGCATTATGTTGGGCTAATGTTCGGGCAAAATTGTGATAACCCGAAAAATCTTCTCTTGCACAAAAATAAAGATAAGAATGTTCTTCGTAATTAAGTACTGCATCAATACTTGTAATACTAGGAATACAAATTGGTCCTGGAGGCAAGCCTACATATTTATATGTATTGTATGGGCTATCGTATTCAAGGTGAGAATACAGAACTCTTCTAATACTAAAATCTCCAATCGCATATATAACAGTAGGATCTGCCTGAAGCTTTATGCCTTTATTTAGTCTGTTAATATAAACACCGGCAACACGAGCTTTCTCATCGTCTTTTTGTGTCTCTTGCTCCACAATAGACGCTAATGTAATTACTTCTGATTGCTTAAAACCCAAATCATTAGCTTTTTGCAATCTATCTTGTGTCCAAAAGCTTTTAAACTCTTCTGCCATGCGTTCAATAAACTTTTCAGCTGATGTGTTCCAATAAAACTGATATGTATTAGGGATAAACATGGCAATAAATGTTTTTTCATTAAATCCGTAATGCTGAATAAGTTTTTTATCTCTAAAGCATTGAATAAGTTCTAAAGAATCTGCTTCGATTTGATCTCCTACCCTACCTGCCAATTGTTCTAATGTACGAACAGAAATAAATGTAATGTCAACCGGTGTTTGTTCGCCACTACGCAAAAGGTCAATTAGCTCACTGTTTGACAAACCATCGTGAATTAAATATCTTCCGGGTTTTACTAAATTTGGGTAGTTCTTTCGCTGTGCAACCCAGTCAAAAGCCTCTAAATCAGATATAATTGTATCATTAATCAAAGCTTCTGTAACGGTTTCGTATGTTGAACCTGTAGGCACATAAAAATAAACCGACCAATGATTTAAATGCACTGCAGGGGCATAAATATATTTATAATATTTGTATGCAACCGATGCCCCAATTGCCAAAATCATTACAAACACTATACTTAGAGTTATCCATATCTTTTTGCGAGAAGCCATACTTTTTTACTATTAAATTTTTCATAATTTTAGGAAAAATTTTGAATACATCGAAATGAAGGGAATAATTAATTACACTTTGATTATTTTTTTGGCATTATTAAGTTCTTGCCAACCCGAAAATCAAAGATGCTTTAAAAGTAATGGCGTACTTAGTGAAGAAATTATACTCTTAGATTCTTTTAATGAAATTGTTGTAGAAGATTTTGTTTATGTTGAATTAAAACAGGATACAGTTTATAAAATAGTATTAAGCGGAGGCAAAAATCTATTACCATTTATAAAATATGAACTAAATGATGGCAAGCTCTTTCTGAATGATGAAAACAGCTGTAGGTGGTTACGACAAAATGATGCTCCATTAATAACTGTATCTTTTCCTGATATTGACAAGCTTACAATTACTAATAGTGGTGTAATTACTTGTTCTAATACTATTAATCTTGATAATTTTTCGGTAGAGAATAGAGCGGGTTTATGCGATATAAATATACGTGTTAACTGTGATAGTATTTGGTTTAGAACTCATGCAGGCACAGGAGATTTTGTTCTAAGCGGAGAAGCTGATTATTCGTACATATATAATATTGGTTCGGGACATATGAGGGCTCAGGCTCTTATTAACAATACAACTCATATTGTTCATAGAAGCACTGGAGATATTACAATCAATGTAAGTAGTTTATTAATGGTAGAAGATTTACAACACGGAATCTTATACTATTATGGATGTCCTGAAATGATAGTAGCAGCCGAACATTTACAACAAAACATGCATAATATGGGCTACTACTAACATTTATAAATCTTATACAGATTGAAGAATAAAATTTGACTTAAATATCAATATTTGCATAAGTAGCGTTTGCTTCAATAAATTCACGCCTTGGAGCTACCTCATCTCCCATTAGCATCGAAAATATTCTGTCAGCTTCTAGAGCATTTTCAATTGTAACCTGTCTAAGAGTTCTAAACTCAGGGTTCATTGTTGTAGTCCACAATTGCTCAGCATTCATTTCACCAAGACCTTTATAACGTTGTATGTGTACTGCAGATTCTTTTCCGCCTGCGAGCTCATCAATTACTTGTTTACGTTCTTTTTCACTCCATACATATTTTTCATTCTTACCTTTACGAATAAGATACAATGGAGGTGTTGCTATATAGAGATAACCTTTTTCGATAAGTGTTTTCATAAATCTGAAAAAGAAAGTCATAATTAAAGTTGCAATGTGACTACCATCAACATCGGCATCGGTCATTATCACAATTTTATGATATCTAAGCTTTTCAATATTAAGAGCTTTGCTATCTTCTTCGGTTCCAATTGTAACTCCTAAGGCGGTATAGATATTTTTAATTTCTTCGCTTTCGAAGACTTTATGTTGCATAGCTTTTTCCACATTTAGGATTTTACCCCTAAGCGGGAGAATAGCCTGAAACAGTCTGTCGCGACCTTGTTTTGCCGTACCACCGGCAGAATCACCCTCAACCAGAAACAGTTCGCATTTAGATGGGTCTCTTTCGCTGCAGTCGGCAAGTTTACCAGGTAAACCTGCACCTGTTAAAACACTTTTACGCTGTACAAGTTCTCGAGCTTTGCGAGCAGCATGACGTGCTTGAGCAGCTAATATAACCTTATTTACAATGGTTTTAGCATCTTTGGGATTTTCTTCAAGATAATTTTTTAGTAACTCACTAATTGCCTGATCTACAGACAAACTAACATCTGAGTTTCCGAGTTTTGTTTTTGTTTGTCCTTCGAATTGTGGTTCTTGAACTTTTACAGATACAACAGCAGTAAGTCCTTCACGAAAATCATCTCCGTTAATATCAAACTTTAATTTTGAGAGTAAACCTGAATCATCGGCAAAAGTCTTTAATGTTCGTGTTAAACCACGCCTAAAACCAGTAAGATGTGTCCCTCCCTCGATTGTATTAATATTATTTACGTAAGAGTGAATATTCTCTGAAAATGAACTGTTATATTGCATAGCAATCTCAACAGGAACATCTCCTTTTTCGGTTGTAATGTGTATTACATTATCAATTATCGTTTCTCTTCCACCATCGAGATATTCTACAAATTCTTTTAAACCTTCTTCCGAATAAAAATCTTCAGCTTTATATGCTCCATTCTCCAACTTCTGACGACGGTCGGTCAATCTCAATTTTACACCTTTGTTTAGGAATGCTAATTCACGAAGTCGTGAACTTAAGATATCGTAACTATACTCGGTAACAATAAATATTTCATCATCAGGTTGGAAATGAATAGTAGTACCACTATAAGTAGTCTCTCCTATTTCTTTAACATCATATAGAGCTTTTCCTTTTTCGTACTCTTGAACATAAATTTTACCATCTCGATGAATCGTAGCCTTTAAGTGTTTAGCAAGTGCATTTACACAAGAAACACCCACACCATGTAAACCGCCGGAAACCTTATAAGAATCTTTATCGAATTTTCCGCCGGCATGCAATACAGTCATAACAACTTCTAAGGCTGATTTACCTTCTTTTTCGTGCATATCAACAGGAATTCCTCTACCATCGTCTCGCACCGATATGGAATTATCTTCGTGAATTACTACTTCTATACTGGTACAATACCCCCCCATTGCCTCATCAATACTATTATCAACAACTTCATATACTAAATGATGAAGACCTTTTTGGCTTATATCTCCAATATACATTGCCGGACGTTTACGAACAGCTTCTAATCCCTCTAAAACTTGAATATTTTCGGCAGAATAATTTCCATTACCATTCTGACCATTTTTTTTATTTTCTAACTCGCTCATAATCAACTATTTACATACATTTTTATAATATATACAAAGATACTTCTTTTTTACTAAGAAACAGTGGATTATTAGATAAAATTCGAGGGAGTTTTCAACAATTAATTAAACATTTTTAGAATGCATAATTAAGCCCTACCATTACATTGAATCGGTGCATAGGATAGTTTTGCCAAATATAATTTTTTTGTGCAGCAATATTGTTAATATAAATGAATGCACCAAAATCTGAAGAAACTTGATATTCGGCAGAAAGGTTAGCCTCTACGTATGGTTTTAGCTTGTCAGGCTCATCAGAATATGTTTGTATGTATCGTGTACCTATAACATTAAAATTTGCACCAAAACTAAGTTTATCATCAAAATGATATTTTGCACCTATGCTAATATCAAAATCGGGTAAATGCCATGGTTTTTCTTCCGATTTAAGATAATGATAATAGTAATAATGCCCATTTAAAATTACATTTAATTGCGAAAAAGGTGTAATTCTTAATTCGCCATAAGCACTAAAGCGTTCAAGATTTGAATATACTGTTTTAAACTTATTTCTTTCTATAAGGCTGGTATCAATAACGAAAAAGTACATACTATCAATTTTAGAATAATTAGCATTAATATGAAAATACACTTTTTTATTAAAGTTCCCTTTCATACCTAAATCAACAACCTGGGCATAATTAGAGGGCCGCACTGTTAGTGAATCTATAGTATATGGGTTTTGCCAACCAATAGTTGCAACATCGTTTACTTTCAAATTTCCACTAAAACTGAAATATGGGATTAATGTATTTCCAATATTGTGTTGTATTAAAACATTAGGATAGAAGTGATAATTTACGCTATCGGCTTCGAAAACTCCTGTAGTATTTACGCCTAACTTAATTTGCCAATTTTTTGCCGTATGCTTAAAGTAAGGATTTAAATTTAACAAAGATACTTTATCGGTAAATAAATTTGAATTGTATAATTGAAATGACCCATCTAAACCGGCGTTTTCATCATTTTTAAAATCTTTGTTTACATCTAAATTTGCACTAAAATAATGCTGGTTATAATCTTTAATCGTAAACAGATAACGGTAATCTAACGAAATATCGTAATTCATTTTTCGTGGTAGAATATTATTTGAAATTATTCCGGCATTTATAAAAACGGAATTAAACCTTTGCATTTCCATTTCATCTTTTAAAACAGGCTCGCTATAAGTAGCGGGTAAGTTAAGGTTTGTGTCAATATTATATCCATAGAAAAAGTCTTGGCGAGACTTAAATCCAATATCTGAATGTAGTGTAGAACCCCTTAAAAATTTCTTTCCATAAAGCAGTATATCGTTATCGTTAAAACCAGAATAGATTTTTCGCTCTTTGTAATTTTCAATTTTTCCATGCGAAGAATGATGCGATGCCATTGCTCCTACTTGATAATTACGCTGTCGTTTACTATGATAATATATTGAACCAAAAGGCATTAAATAGTTACCTAAACCTAAAGTTATTAATCCATTATTTAACGGTTTAAGTGGTTCGGACTTTAAGTCGGCAGCTTGCAACTGTGCAGGAGTAAATCTTACAGGATATGCTACTGAATTTATATTATAAGTAAAATCCGGATTTGAAATTACAGTATCCTTAATTACAGGTAAGTTTTGTATTCTGTATGCATCTGATATAGTTGGCGTAAACTCATTATATACAGTAATTTCTTGCGAAGAAATAGATTCTTGTTCTTCGTTATTTTGAGCAAATACCGAAATGCTCATTGCCAAAATAATTAATAATAAATGTATTTTATTCATAACTTTTCCTTATCTGTATTTCGTTAATATCTTATTAGTTTTCTGGTTCGGGTTCTGATTTATTTAAAGGCGTTTCTTCTATTTCGGATTCTGCTTCCTCTTCCTCATCTCCAATCAATTTATCATACTCATCATTTTCCTCCTCATCAAAAGACATTTTCAAAAACTCATCGGCATCTTGTTTTGCTTTTTCGGCATCTAATATTACCGCCAATTTATCTCTTGCCTCGTCTTTAATTCCATCTGTTTCGTTAGCATAATTATCTAAAACTAGTTGTAGTGTATGCTTTGCCTGAAAATAATCATCTCTATCATAAAAAATATCAGACAGCAACATGAAAGCCTTCGCCATCCAATAGGCATGAGGAGAATTTAATCCTGCAAATTCGTAAACAATCTCTTCGGCTAAAGTATCTCTTCCCATTTTATACATTATCTCGGCCTGTCTGTATTTTGCTTCAGCACCTTGGTAACTAGTTACTTCTGTTGATAATGACAAATACAGATTATAAGCCGGCATCCATCTCTCGAGCTGATAATAGGCATTAGCTTTTTTGAAATTTGCCTCTCTAATAACTTCCTGTTCCACTTTATCGGTTTCAATTACAACTTCGCAAGCAGTAATAAGCTCTTCGTACATTCCCAAATTATGAGTACAACGCATAATTCCTATCCTCGCAATTAGTTTATTATTCTTCTTTTGAGCAATTTGTTCTAATTGCCTATAATACTTAAGTGCATCATTGTAATTTTCAATTTCGTAAAGAATACCTGCAGTTTTTAAGGTACTTTCTTCGGTGTACATATCAACAGGTCGGTCGGCAACAAATTTATAAGATTCAAGAGCATCTTCGGGTCTTTCAAAGTAGAAAAGTAACTCGGCTAAATAAAAATTAGCATCAAGGCTATACTTACCATCCGGGAATTTATTTACATACTTTTCGAATGATTTTAGTGCATTCTCGTAATCTTTTTCAAGATATAATTTTTTTGCAGAAACATAAGTTATAGAATCTTGCTCATTTGGAGTAACTATCATCCCTGGTACTTCTGTATTTGCATAATCGATATAAGCATCAGGATCGTTCATTTCTACATAAATAGTTTTTATCATATCATTAGCAACAGAAGCTTCCTCAGAATTTGGATAATTAGCTATTATACTTTTATATGTAGCCAAAGCTTTATCAAACTGTCTCTTATTATAATAAATAGACCCTAAATCAGCGAGAGCAATTTTTACTTGCGGAGAATTTGGATAATTCTGACTAAAATGCTGAAGATACACAACAGCAGAATCAGGATTTTGAAGCATTGTGCTATAAGTTTTGCCAATTTCGTAATACGCATACCCAATATATTCAGATTTTGGATGCTCGTCAACAAGACGTGTAAGCGACCAAACTTTTTCTTGAGGTTTTTTCTGCCCTCCATAAGCCAATCCCATCTGATACAAAGCATAGTCAGCATCAAATATTCCCATTAGTGCCGACTTTTTATAATAATCGGTAGCTGGTGCATAATCTCGATTGATATAATAACAATCACCTATACGATTTAGAGCATCATTAACAGCTTTATTAGGTTCACCTTTGTATTGTTTTTCATATTTACGAAACCAATTACCTGCTTCATTGTATTTTTTCTGCATAAAATATGCATATCCTAAATTATAATGAGCTGTGGCAAATTCGGATGTATTTACAGCGCCACGCGACTCCAAGAACTCTGTATAGAGCTTAATTGCTTTATTAAAATCTTCCTGACGGTAATTTGCTTCAGCTTTCCAATAAATACAATAAGCTTCTATTTTTGAATTATACTGAGCATAAGACAAGGACTTATCAAACATTTTAACAGCCTCGTTATATTTTAGATTGATAAACAGTTCAAGTCCTCGCAAATAACATATTCTTTGGTATGCTTCATCAATTTTTGGTGTGCGATGTTGTATCTTCTCAATAACATCAATAGCACCCTTATAGTTTTTTGTATTAACAAATGCTTGCAGCAAGTATTCGTATGCCTCATCCAGTCTTTCCGAATTCGGATATTTATTAATATACTGATTAAATGCTTTTATTGCTTCGTTAAAAGGAGTATAATCAAGTTCGAAGCTAAGTTTCGCAAAGTTGAAAAGTGCATCCTCCGAAATTTCCGGATTATAATCGATTCTTGCAGCAGAAGCAAATGCAAGTTGAGCCGATTTTTTATTCCCAAGTCTTACATAGCAGTCTGCCAAATGATAAGATGCATTTTGACTAAGAGTATCGTCAATACTTACAATATCCTGAAATAATTCGGCAGCCCTATTATAATTTTGTGTACGATAATAAGCATAAGCCAATTGATACACATCCAAATCAGAAGTGTTTTTTACAATATCGTATGATTTCTCAAGATAAACTATTGCTTCATCAAAATTGTCGGTTTTATAATAAGCATCGCCGATTATTCTAGAGATTTCGGCTGTACGTTCACCACTAACTTTTTCAAGCATTGGAGGTGCATAACTCATAATTTCCTCGTATTTATCCTGCAGATAAAGAATTTGGATTATATAATATGGTACTATATTAGCAAAGAGTGAATTGTCTTCTAATTCTTGAAATCCTAACAATGCCGTTTGATACTGTCCGTTCATGTATTTTATGTGCGAATAAAAATATTCAGCCATTGGGTTATAAAACCCCTGCTTATCTTTAATCTCATAAAATGCCTTACTAGCCTTGTCGTAATCTTTTCGTGCAAAATGGCAATAACCAAGTTTAAACCAATACTCATTATTTGCCTCAGGACTTAGGCTAAGTCTATCAACTTTTTCGTACCATTCAAGTGCTCTTCTGTATTTTTTTTTCTGAAATTGATAATTAGCTAGTTCAAATGCAGCGTCATTAGAATTATAACTTTCGGGATTAGAATTTATAAAATGCTCTATTAAATATTCTGCATCCATATTAAACAAATTAATTGCACACAAAGCATGATAATATTCAGCATCATCTCGATACGATGAATATTCTTCTCCTTGCATACCAACTATTTTGGCAAATATCTTCTGAGCTGGACTATAGTGTCCTTTTTCGTAAAGCATCACAGCACGATCATAATCTAAATGCGTACTATTGTATTTTAGACTGCTTTGTGATAAAGCATTTAAACTAATTATTATTAAGAGTACTACAACCGCTAATGTTCTAATATTCATACGTTTTACTATTATTGAATTTGTTTTTCAACAAATTGGTTTTTGCACATTTATTCAAACTCTAAAATTATATTATATAGACACATAGGCATTACAACAACAAGGATTTTAATTAACAAGTCAATGTTTATTTCTAAGCTCCGTAATAGAAGTGAATTATTCATTATTTGTATTAAATTTGTTAATTATCAGTTTATATACAACTGATAAAGAATTTAAAAAATTGTAAAACGCAGTTTAAAATGGCAGAAAACAACATAATTTTACTTGAAAATGCTTCGATAGCACATGACGACAAAACGATATTGTCTAATATCAACATAAGAATAGAATATGGTGAATTTGTATATTTTATTGGCAAAGTAGGTAGCGGCAAATCATCAATTTTAAAAACGTTTTATGCCGAAATTCCATTACGCGAAGGCAAAGGACAAATTTTAAATTACGACATTATCAAAATAAAATCGAAGAAGATTCCCAACTTACGAAGAAATATAGGTATGGTATTTCAAGATTTTCAGCTATTAAACGACAGAAGTGTTTTCGAGAACTTGTTATTTGTTCTTAAAGCTACAGGCTGGAAGAAGAAGAAAGATATGGACGACCGTATAAATCAAGTATTATCAGAAGTAGATATGCTTGATAAAAAACACGAGATGCCACATAAACTATCGGGTGGAGAACAACAAAGTGTAAGTATTGCCCGTGCCAATTTAAACAATCCCCCATTAATATTTGCAGACGAGCCTACCGGAAATCTTGACCCTGCTTCTGCCGAAAAGATTATGCAGTTACTAAAAGCTCTTAACGAAAAAGGAAAAACAATAATAATGGTAACACATAATTACAATTTATTAAAAAAACATCCTGCACGTACATTTGAGTTTATAAATGGGACCGTAGTAGAAAAACAAAACGACGAAGCATTTTCATTAGATATTTAAAAAAACAAAAGCAGCCTCGTTAAAAAAAAGACTGCTTTTGTACCCGGAGCCGGAATCGAACCGGCACGACCGTTGCTGGTCATTGGATTTTAAGTCCAACGCGTCTACCAATTCCGCCACCCGGGCATCCAATGTTGTAGATCGCATAAAAAAAGAGCGAGAAACGGGACTCGAACCCGCGACCCCGACCTTGGCAAGGTCGTGCTCTACCAACTGAGCTATTCTCGCATTTTCGGACTGCAAATTTATTTCATTTTTTTAATTTACCAAAAAACAATTTAAATTTTATTGAAAGAAAATTTAAATTACATACCAAATCATCATTACCTCAAATAATTATTGCAACTCTCAATAAAATTTATGAAATTTGACACCTATGCATCAACACATTAGATTATGACTTATAAAGTTGAAAAATTGTACTATACAATTGGCGAGGTAGCCAAAATGTTTAAAGTAAACACATCTCTTATTCGTTATTGGGAAAAAGAATTCGATATTATAAAACCCCATAAAAATAAAAAAGGAAATCGCCTGTTCACTCCTCAGGATGTAAACAATTTTCATATTATTTATCATCTTGTAAAAGAACGCGGTATGACATTGGCAGGGGCTAAGAAAAAACTCAAAGAGAATAAAGAAGACGCCGAACACAATTTTGAAGTGGTAAAAAAACTTAAAGACATAAAGCAACTGCTCGAAGAACTGAAAGAATATATTTAAAAAATGAAAATTAAAGAAGTTTGCAATATAATTGAATCGTTTGCTCCACTGAGTTATCAGGAATCTTATGATAATTCGGGTTTACAAACAGGGAATCCTAATACTGAGCTTAAAAGCATATTATTAACAATAGATGTAACCGAAGAAATAGTTGAAGAGGCAATCTTGCATAATTGCAATATGATAATTGCCCATCATCCGGTAATTTTTAAACCACTAAAAAAGCTTACAGGGAGCAATTATGTAGAGAGAGTGATTGAAAAAGCAATTAAAAACGATATTGCAATATATGCAGCCCATACAAACCTTGACTCTGTAAACGGAGGTGTAAGTACATATATGGCAAATAAGATTGGCTTAGAAAATATCCAAATACTTGATCCACAGCAAGGGCAATTGTTAAAACTGGTATGTTTTGTTCCGGAAAATTTTGCAGAAGTTGTAAGGGAAGAGATGTTCAAAAACGGAGCGGGTAATATTGGAAAGTACGACTCATGCAGTTTTAACACAAAAGGCACAGGAAGTTTTAAAGCAGGAGAAAACACAAGTCCGTTTGTAGGTTCTATTGGAGAAATGCACTACGAACCCGAAGTAAGAGTAGAAACAATAGTAGAATCTCCCAATTTAAGCAAGTGCATATCGGCAATGATAAAAGCACATCCATACGAAGAAGTTGCTTACGATGTTTATCCTTTGCAAAACACTAATCCTAATTTAGGTTTGGGTGCTATTGGAGTTTTAAACGAATACGAACAAGCAAAAGAGTTTATTTTAAGAATAAAAAAAATATTCAATTGCGGAGTAATTAAGTATTCAGGAAAACTCAATAATAAAATAAAGACTGTTGCTATGTGTGGTGGAAGCGGAAGCTTTTTAATTAATAAAGCCATTAAATCGGGAGCAGATATTTTTATTTCGGCAGATATTAAATATCACGAATATTTTATTCCTGAAAATGACATGATAATTGCCGATATTGGACATTACGAAAGCGAACAATTCACAAAACAAATATTTTATGAGCTTTTAATGAAAAAAAATCCTAAATTTGCAATCCGTTTTTCAGATATAAATAGTAATCCGATTAAACACATTTAAATATGGCAACAAAAGGACAAAAAACCGAACAAACAACCACAAACACTATTGAAAAATTACGCAATTTATACAGACTTCAACTTATTGATAGTGAGATTGATAAGATAAAACAAATACGTGGGGAATTACCTTTAGAAGTACAAGACCTTGAAGATGAAATTACCGGACTGGAAACAAGACTCGAAAATTACGAAAATGATATTGCTGAGTTGAAGAAACAGATCGAAACAAAAAAACAAGAGATAAAAGAAGCTGAATTACTTATAAAGAAATATACTGAGCAACAAAATAACGTAAGAAATAATAGAGAATTTGAATCAATTTCAAAAGAAATAGAATTCCAAACCCTTGAAATTACACTTTTCGAAAAAAGGATAAAAGAATTTACAGTAGAAGTTGAAACTAAACAAGAAATTTTAGACAAATCTAAAGAAGCCTTAAACGAAAGAAAACAAGACTTATCTGCTAAACAAGACGAACTAGAAGAAATCATTAAAGAAAATCAAAAAGATATTGAAAAGCTGCAAAAACAATCTGATGAATTAAGTAAAAAGATTGATTCTCGCACATTAAATGCATATATCAAGATAAGGAATAATGCAAGAAATGGTTTAGCAGTTGTTACAGTAGAAAGAAATGCTTGTGCAGGATGTTTTAACCTTATTCCTCCTCAGCGCCAATTAGATATTAAAAGTGGGAAAAAAGTAATTCCATGCGAGTATTGTGGTAGAATATTAGTTGACAAAGACATACTTGAAGAAAACCCTCCAAAAGAAGTTGAACCCGAAATTAAGCCTACTACAAAAACAAAAAAGACTTCAAAAACAAAGAAGTAAACAATTGTTAATATATTAAATGCTTACTTAAGAAAAATTTAAGATTCGCTTATCTTAATTTTTGTAACTTTACACCATATTTATATAGTAACTAAATAATTTATTAACTTATAAAAAATGTATATTATGAAGAAATTTACACTTTTATTAACTCTTGCGATATTTACCGTTATGGCATTTGCGCAAGCACCTAATGGGTGGACACAGTCAACAACAGGCTATACGATGAGCCTAGAAACAACAAATGTAAGTGAAGGGACTAATGCTGCTTCAATTACATGGACAAGCACATCTACACAAAAACTTACCTCCAATTCGTTTAGTGTTACACAAGGTGCAGACTTCACAATTTCGATAGACATTTACGACAATACAAATGCAGGTCGTACACGTATCGGATTAGGTTATGATGATGATAACATCAACTGGAATGACTTTAATGCTTATTCTGAAGATGGTGATGCTTATCAAACATTAACATTTACCGGAACTGTTCCCGACACAGTAACCACTGGATACATTGAAATAAGATTTTATGACGAATCAGCAGGTTGGGAAACAAACGGAAATCAAGCTACAAATATTATTGACAATGTTGTTTACTCCGAAAACGGTGGTACAAACTTAGTTGTTAACGGAGGTTTCGAAGATTGGGGAACAATTGAACCTACAGAATACACAATTGAACAAATCCAAGATACAACAAACACCGATTCTGATGCATCAAACAAAATTGGAGAATATGTAATAACTTCAGGCTTAGTTACAGGCGTTTTTGGCAATGCAATAACTATCCAAAACTATGAAAGCACAAATGGATTATGGTCAGCAATTTGGGTAAGCAATAATGGAACAGCCGTTAATCTTAATGACGAAGTGGAAGTTACAGGTTATGTAGCCGAGAACTATGGTAAAACTAGAATCAATGCAACTGAAGTAGTTGTTGTTGGTCAGCCAGACATTGCTCTTAACCCATGGGAAATTAGCACTATAGATGCAAATGAAGAAGCATACGAAGCTGTTCTAATTAAAGCTACCGGTACTTGTACCAACGAAAATCCAGACGAAACTGAAGGAGATTTTGGAGAATGGTTAATAGACGACGGAAGTGGTGCTGTTAGAGTAAACGACTTAGCGCTTAACGAACCATTTGAACCAACTTTAAATTATGATTATGAAGTTGTTGGGGTAATGAATTATGATTTTGACAATTTTAAAATTGAACCTAGAACAATTGACGACATTACTCTTGTTGGTGCAGGAACAGATCCTATCTTAACGATTAACACACCTGCAAACGGAGCAACATTATCAAGCGAAGATGTTAATATTAGTTTCACAGTCATGAATTTTAATATTGCAGAGGGCACAGCAGACGGACATATTATGTATTCTGTAGATGGTGGTACCGCTATTGCTCATTACACAACAGACCCAATTGCTCTGACAGGACTTACCGAAGATTCACATACTGTTGTATTAGAATTGGTAGATAATGCAGGAGGTCCTCTTGACCCGGCAGTTTCTGACGAAGTTACATTTACTGTTGATTTAGGCTCTGGAGACGAATATACGGATGTTTATGATATTCAATATACCGAATCAGGTTCAGGAGACTCTCCTTTAATCTCAACTACAGTAACAAGCCGTGGAGTTGTTTCTGCAATTGACGGTAACGACTTCTGGATGCAAGACGGTGTTGGTGCATGGAATTCAATTTATATCTACAATACCACAGGAACAGCGGTTGCAATTGGAGATTCTGTTATTGTAACAGGTGAAGTTTCCGAGTATTATGATCAAACACAAATCGAAGTAACTAATCTTACAATTGTTAACTCAGGAAATACAGTTGGAACTCCAACTTCAGTTAACACCGGAGATGTAGGAACTGAAGCATACGAAAGTGTATTGGTACAAGTAGAAGGAGTTAATAATAACCCACCCGACCAATATGGACAATGGACAGTGAATGATGGAACCGGCAACATATTCATTAATGACCTTTTATTTTCGTACACACCTACACAAGGCAATACATACAGAGTTACAGGTATATGTCAATATGCTTTCTCTGAGTGGAAAATAGAGCCAAGAGATGCTAATGATATCGAAGATTTAGGAATAAACACAGACCCATCAATCGCTATTACAAGCCCTGCAAATAATGCTGATATATATGTTGACAATGTTAATGTTGCATTTTCTGTTACAAACTTTGATCTGGGAACACAGGGTAAAGTTGCATGGAAA
>JAQVOJ010000165.1 GCA_028702675.1 Bacteroidales bacterium | reverse complement strand
ACAAGATTTATTTCGGAACCTATTGTTTTAAATGTTGAATATGTAAGAATCAATATGCTCCGTGATATTCCCAAAACCGAAAATATTGCTTGCCTTGATAGCGAAATTTTGCAATTCCCATTACACTTACGTAAATGGAAAGATGGTGATAAATTTATGCCACTAGGGATGAAAAATTTTAAAAAGCTCAGCGATTTTTTTACTGATCTTAAATTTTCATTATTCGACAAAGAAAATACATGGCTGTTATGTTCTGGTAAAGACATTATCTGGGTTGTGGGTTACCGTATAGATGATAGATTTAAGATTACGCCAAATACTCGCGATGTGCTTAAGTTAAGTATCTGATTAATTTAAGAACATGTCAAAAAAAAAAACTTTATGTACAGGCTAATAATTAATATTAACGTATAAGTGTTAAAAAATACCCCAGTTTTAGTTTAAAATCTATTTAAGGCTATGGTATTTTTGTTTCTAAAAGTTTAAAGTGCAAAAGATAGTCTGTCTTACATATTTGATTTTACTAATCTGCTTGCAGGGATTTTCGCAGAATTATACTCCACAAGATTATACCGAAATGTATTCCGAAATGGCTGTAAACGAAATGCAAAGGGGAGGAGTACCTGCAAGTATAATTTTGGGGCAGGGGATTTTAGAAAGTGGTAACGGAAATTCACGTCTTGCACGCGAAGCAAATAATCATTTTGGGATTAAGTGTCATGGATGGACAGGCGAAAAAATATATGAAGACGATGATGCGAAAGGTGAATGTTTTAGAAAATATCCAAGTGTTGCCGATTCTTATCGCGACCACACAGACTTTTTAAAAAATAACAGCAGATACCATTTCCTTTTCGATCTAGACCCAACAGATTATAAAGCGTGGGCTCACGGTTTAAAAAAAGCAGGATATGCAACATCTCCCACTTATGCAGAGGCTCTAATTCGGGTAATCGAAAATAACGAACTTTATCTTTACGATGATTCTGAGTATAAACCTCAAAATCAGAATAATAAAAAACCAAGAAACAACGAACAAATTGTCTTAACTGGAAACGATGACTTTGAAATTAATCCATATGGTAGAAACATTTATTATACAAATAATCGCCCGTATATAATTGTAGAACAGACTGATAATTTAGATGCCTTATCCGAAGAAATGGATATGATAAAATGGCAATTCAGAAAATATAACGATTTGGATAAGAATGAGGAACCAAAAACAGGACAAAAATTATACATCAAACCTAAACGAAACCGAGCCGAAAAAGGAGTGGAAACACATAAAGTACTGCCCGGCGAAACTATGTATGATATTTCTCAAAAATATGGTGTAAAACTCAAAAAACTATATCGCAAAAACAAAATGGAGGAAGGTACAGAACCAGCAGTTGGTACCGTTTTAAATTTGAGAAAAACTATCAAAAAATAGTTCACAATTATTATACTTTTTACTTGCAAAAGATTGCTTATTATCTTTAATCATTTTACTATCTTTATCGCTTTGCATGACTAAACGAATAAAGATATTATTACTACTGCTGTTTGTTACTGTAAACGGTTTATTTGCAGTTAATCCTCCTGTTGATTCTCTCTACGTAAATATGCCTGAAATCATAATGAAAAACATTGAATATGATGTTGATATCATGTTATTTAATGGTGGAAAACCTGTTGATTATGATGGTGATGTGAGTGTAATTATTAATGGAAATGATTTGGTTTTGCCTTTTGAAAGAGGCTTGGCAACTTATACTTATGTGTTTCGAGAGAATCGAACATTTACAGTTAATTGTCAGTCAGCAGTTTATGAACAATCTACCAAACCAATTCCTCTGTGGTTTTCTATAATTCCACCATTGCTTGCAATTTTATTTGCACTAATTTTTAAAGAAGTTTTTTCAGCTTTGTTTATCGGTATATTAAGTGGAACATTTGTAATATATTTTTATAAAGGAGTAGGGGTTTTTACAGCTATTTTTCAAGGTATTTTCGCAATTATTGACGAATATGTTTTGTATGCTCTTTTTGAACGAGGGCATTTAGCAATAATAATTTTTAGTATGCTTATTGGTGCCACAGTAAGTGTGATAACTCGTAACGGTGGTATGCAGGGTATTGTTAATTATATCATGCGTTTTGCACGTACAGCAAAGTCGGGGCAGATGGCGACTTGGCTTATGGGATTATCCATATTTTTTGATGATTATGCTAATACTTTAGTTGTGGGAAACACTATGCGACCTATTACCGATAAATTGCGGATTTCCAGAGCAAAATTAGCTTATATTGTTGATAGCACTGCAGCACCAATAGCTTCAATAGCTTTTGTTACAACTTGGATAGGAGCAGAATTAAGTTATATCAGCGATGGTATAAGTACTCTTGGTTTAGAAACTAATCCGTATCAGGTCTTTTTTCATAGTTTACAATACGCATTTTATCCTTTTCTTACTTTGGTTTTTGTTTTTATGCTTATAAAAAGTGGAAGAGATTATGGACCAATGTTTAAATTTGAAAAGGAAGCTAGATTATCGGGTATCGTAAAAACCGAAGAATCTGGAATAACCGAAAGCGAGTTAGTTGGGCCTGAACCGGATTGTAAACATAAACCTCGGGCATTTAATGCACTTATTCCTATTGCTGTAATAATATTTGGAACTATTGCAGGTTTGCTATATACCGGATGGGATTCAACAATTTGGCAAAATCAGGATTTAGGTTTTGCTTCTAAATTGTCGCATACTATTGGGCAGGCAGATTCGTATAAAGCTCTTATGTGGAGCAGCCTTGGGGGTATGTTGGTGGCAGTAATTCTTAGTTTAGTGCAAAAAATACTCAATCTTAAGCAATCGGCTGACAGTATGATTAGAGGTTTCAAAACTATGCTAACTGCAATAATAATTCTTACATTAGCATGGGCTTTGGCTTTGCTTACCGAACATCTTCATACAGCCGGTTTTATTAGTAATATTTTAAGTGAAGCTGCGGTACATCCCGGGTTTTTACCTGCTATTACATTTATTGTTTCTGCTTTAGTGGCATTTAGCACAGGTACATCGTGGGGAACTATGGCTATTATGTATCCACTGATATTACCGGCAACCTGGTTGGTGTGTATGGAATATGGTATGGATAATACACAGGCAATGAGTATATTCAATAATGTAGTAAGCACTGTAATTGCAGGTTCTGTTTTAGGCGATCATTGTTCCCCAATTTCTGATACTACTATTTTAAGTTCTCTGGCTTCGTCTTGTAATCATATTCAGCATGTTAGAACACAAATGCCTTATGCTCTTACAGTTGGTGCCGTTGCTGTTGTTTTTGGTACAATCCCTGCCGGTTTTGGAATTCCTGCTTTTATAAGTTTCCCGATTACAATAGTATTACTTTTCCTTATTATTCGTATATTTGGGAAGGAAACTCATGAACAAATCGTGTCTAAATAGTTTATATTATAAAATTGAATTATGTTTCTAAAAATATTTTTAATAGTAGCTGTATTTCTTGGTATTATGATATTAGGAATGGGTATAAATGTGTTTTTTCGTAAAAAGAGATTTCCTGACGGCTCCATTAGTAAAAACAAAGATATGCGACAAAAAGGTATTACTTGTGCTAAACACGACGAAATGCACTCTTGCGGATTGGGGGGAGGGTGCTGTGGTAATGCTGAACCAATTGAAAAATAATTTTGCAATTTTCTTCGTATAT
>JAQVOJ010000164.1 GCA_028702675.1 Bacteroidales bacterium | reverse complement strand
AGTCATAAATTTTCCTGCTAACACATAAGTGCTCCATTCTGCAATGTTTTCATTTTCTGCTATATTTTTTAATACAATTAAATGTTTCTGAGGATCTGATATTAATATAAATCCTTGATTATTTGGAGTTTTATTATTAACAGTAGTGTAAAGAGCTTGCCTCCCTTTGTCATCAACATAACCATATTTTTTAATGATTTCAGTTTGTTTAGCTTTCCAAACAGCACGATTAAAGGTAAATAATGTAATTAATGAGTTTACATTCTTCCTCGTAGCTTTTAACTCAACTCTACCCCCAATGTCTGGAATTGCAATATTGGTTTCATCAAGTCCAAGCATACTTTCGAGCAAATGACCAATACCTGTGGGTCCTTTGCGTTGAGTTGGTATAAATCCTATACTGTTAAGTTTTTCAAGATTTTTAATTATATCAGGTAAGCGCATAATTAAAGTTTTTGACAAATAACTATATATTCATTTTTCATAGTTGAGGATGTTAAACCTTTAACGTTAGATGGACTATTTTTATATGGCATCCTCTTGCTGGGTATATTTCTAATGATGGTTTCGAGATGAATAAAACCACAATCTTCAAATATTTGAGCAGTAACTTCATCGGTAGGTATTGTGATTCCTTTAACCGTTCTATTACCAACTACATAACAAGCAAAACCTCCTTTTTTAATTACTTTTGAAACATTTTTAATAGAGTTTTCATAATCCTCATAAAATGAAATTACATCTCTTGCTCTCTGGGCATCTTCGCTTTTAATTTTTGAAATTGCTTCATTCAGGTCTTTACTGCTAAATTTATAATTACATTTTCTTCTCTTCCCTCCCATTAGCATATTATCAATTTGATTAGCAGCATTATAACCAAGCCACTCATTAGCTAATCTTGAGAACTGCCCATAAGCAACAGTTGTACGTGAATCACCATAAGGGGGTGAGGTTACTACAATATCAATACTGTTAAATTTAAGTAGATTATTTGGAATATTTTCGACTGTATTAAAATCATAAATAATAGATTTTGTGTCATTTTTGCAAATTTCACTAAACTCAAACAGTCCATTCTTATTTCTTGATAGTTTTGCAGCCATTATTCCAAAAACATCTATGTCATTTTTATCATGAATATATTTGGAACGAACCATTTTAAACTCTCCCGATTTAACATAGGAAACCGCTCTAACGGTCTCACTAAAAGCAACTTTGAAAAAGTCTGCAATTTTTGGTTCGTTAATATTTCCGATGTACTTAAGAATTACAGCTAGTTTTTCTTGTGTGTTTTTACTAAACCAATAATCAATATTTATAACTTGTGGTATTATTATAGAATTATTCCTTTTTACTTTAAAATTTAGGTTAAAAGAATAGTTTACAAATTTGTTTATTTCAGAATTTAATAATTCAAAACTAATCTTTGTAGTTTTAGCTTTGGAAATTAAACGTGCTAATGGATTAACATCTGTACCAATTGCATTTATATTCTGAATATTTGCTTCAACTAATGATGTCCCTGTTCCACAATATGGGTCAAATAAAACATCTTTATCTTTCCCATAGTTCTCAATTATTCTTCTTGCTACTTGAGGGATCATCATTGCCGGATATGAATGAAAACAGTGTGTCATTTCTTTTGTATTTGCCTTACGAAAATCCCAACTATCATCAATTATTTTAGATTTATATTTGTTTGACACTCCAGTTTCCTTAATCACTACGATGTCTTTATTGATTTTATGAGTTCGTGTTGGGTTAACTTTTTTGCAAACAGCAACATTTGATTGTATTAAATCCTGTTTTTCTTTCATATTAACAAAGATAACATCTTATAAATAAATTGAAATATTAGCATATCGTATTTTTATTAACATGTTGTACGGTTATAATTGTTTAAAAATAAATTGATACTATCATGGTATTACAAAACATTAAAGTTGATAATTGGATATATTTAGTTCTACAAAAAATAAATAATTCCTAATAATTAAAGTTTTCATGAATTTCACTAAATCAATAAGAGAGCTTTTACCAATACTAATTGCCTTACATTTTTACAAACCCAGATACCAACTTGCAATAGAGAAATAAATCACAACTCCTGTAATATCGGCTATACTAGTAATAAGTGGTGCGCTAGCAGTAGCAGGGTCAAGTTTAAGTTTTGTAAACAAAAAAGGTAAAAGCATACCAATAATACTTCCACAAATAACTGTAAGTACCATTGTAGCAGCCACAACAGCAATTATTTCGGGAGCTCTAAAACTTGCAATAAGGCTAACCCCTAAAGCCATTGTGAGACCAAGCAGCAGGGCAACAAGGAATTCTTTTCCGAGTAATCTCAACCAATCTTTGATAAGTACATCACCTATAGCAAGCGAACGAATCATTAAAGTAGCAGATTGTGCACCAGCATTTCCCCCACTTCCAATAAGCAAAGGGAGAAAGAATAATAAAGAAACCGCCGAACTAATAGTAGTTTCGAAATGAGCTATAGCAGCACCCGAAAAAACATTCATAAATACCAAAACTGTAAGCCAAAAAATTCTTTTACTGTAAAGTAGAGGGATTTTTGCTTTTGCAGGATTTATAATAGCGTCCTGAAAAGAACCAAATTTATGAAAGTCTTCGGTAGTTTCTTCTTCTACAACGTCCATAACGTCGTCGATAGTAACAATACCGAGCAAAACTCCGTCGGTGTCAATAACCGGAAGCACGACTCTGTCGTGGTCTTGAAAAATACGAATAGCAGTTTCTTGGTCTTCGTAAGCATTAAGCGACACCACACGATTATCCATGATTTCGGAGATAGGTGTTTCAAGTTCTGCCAAAAGAATTTCTCGTATTCTTATATCATCAATTAACTCCCAATTGTTTCCAATCACATAAATAACACTCAGCGTTTCAGAATCGTGTCCAAATTTTCTAATGTGTTCTAATGTTTGAGCTACAGTAAAATCAGCTCTTACAGCTATGTATTCGGGGGTCATCAACCTACCTATACTATCAACCGGATAACCGAGTAATTTTGTGGCAACTATACGTTCTTCGGGAGTAAGCAGTTGTATAAGTCTTTGACTTACTTGTCCAGGTAATTCTTCAAAGAAAGCAGTACGGTCGTCAGGATCAAGGTCGTTAAGCAGGTTCGATAATTTATTTACGTTTTGAGCAAGTTCCTCAATAATTTGCTCTTGCTTTTCGTAAGTAAGATTTTGGAATGTAATTTTTGCCTGTTCGCGGCTAAGTAACCTAAATATTACAACATCGTCTTCGTCAGACAAATCTTCAATAATTTCGGCTACATCAACGGGGTCTAACTCCATCAATTGCTGGCGTAATTGTTTCCAAGCTCTTAGCTCAATTAAGTCTTTAAAATTATTTTTTAATTCGACCATAAGCTTCCTCCTCACTATTTTCTGTAAGGAAGTAGCTAAAGCCCCCTTACAGTGTTTAGGTTATCAAGTTCTTACTATAATACGGGCCTTCGTCCATGTTGAAATTTTTACAATTCACGTACAAAAGTAACTTATTTTGATTAAGAGAAAAATTTTTACTCAATAATTAATAAAATAACAAATCTCAAATTACAAATAGCAATTAAATAACAAATCTCAAATTACAAATAGCAATTAAATAACAAATCTCAAATTACAAATAGCAATTAAATAACAAATCTCAAATTACAAATAGCAATTAAATAACAAATCTCAAATTACAAATAGCAATTAAA
>JAQVOJ010000163.1 GCA_028702675.1 Bacteroidales bacterium | reverse complement strand
TTGTTTCTTTTAGGAGAGTAGGCAATATCTTCTTCTTGCATGTTTTTTAATGAGCGGTTTTGCTTTTTTATTTTGATTGAATCTTGAGCTGCAGAATTAGTTGTAAAATTTTTTAGTTGAACCAGTTCAAAACTTTCATAATTCAATAATTTTTCAATCAGCTTTTTGTTATGCAGTATATTTGTCAAACTATCAACTTTTATATCGTGAGGATTTTTACTTTTAACCAAATCATTAATTATTTCAACATCATTGATATCTGAAATTAAAAAGTTGTTTGCATTTTCATCAGAAAAGAAAAACAAAAGCTTATTATTTTTGAGTAGGGCTTGTATCTGAGACATTTGAATTTCAATCTGGGTTGCCTTGTCAATACTTTCAAGGTGTCCAGTTTGCTCATTTTTAGGATAAAGCTGTCTAAGACGATCTACACTAAAACACATTGTACAAACACGTCCATTATAAAACTTTACAATGTAAAACGGACCATTTTTCTGTGTTATACTTTCAATATTTGGTAAATGTTTATAATATTCGATAATACTGTCATTTGCAATTTCATAATCATAATTTTCAATAAAATAAAGGCTGGCAGCTTTAACATAAGTTAGATTTTGCCCAGGCAAATAGCAATCAGTAATATCTTCGAAACTAGAAAATTTGCTTAAACAATTAGGAATAACAGGTTTTTGTATTATTTGCTCATGTTTTACCGAATTTTGTGTAGTACAGATGCTGATTCCATTAATAAAAACTTGATTTCCACCACTAATAGTAATGATATAAGGTGGTTCCACATATTTCCCATCAATAAAAACTGCCCCTGAATTTATCGGTTTTTCGTTTTGTGAAAATGTCGTAAAAGCTGATAAAATAAAATATAAGCTAATGAAGAAAATATTTATTTGGCTTTTCATAAACGGTCGTATTTTGTATAACTTTTTTAATTGTGAAGTATCATTACCCAAATTTCAAATTATATCCAACCCCCAACATAACATAATAGTTTTTTTTGTTCATGTTTTCTACATATACCATATTTATTATTCCAAAACTTGTTTCTTGATAAAAATAGAAGCCTTTGTAAATGTTGAAGTTTAATTTTAGTTTAAATCCGACATCAGATTTTCTTGCATAAGCATCCGCATTTTGGGCAAGAAGTAAAGAATAGTAAAAACCTGATTCCAGCCGAAAATAGTCAATAGTATAGCTTAGTAAGATAGGTATATTTAGATAATGATGTCTGCTTTGTAAATATGAAGGTTCGTTGAATCCGGAAATTTCACTAAGATCGGTGTTTTGAAATTTATCGGGGAGTTGAAGCAATAAATAGTTTAGTCCCGAACTAATTCCAAAATTATTGTCGAATATTAGTTTTCCTGTAAATCCTGCTCTACCGCAATTATCTGCCAATGGTGTAATTGTAGAGCCATCCCAATCAATCTCAATATTGCTGCTACTAATACCATAACCTGTTTCAATTCCTAAATAATATTGTTGCGAAAATGCAGTGTTGTATAAAGCAATTATTGATACTATTACAATTATGTGTTTCATTTTTTCAAAAATTTAGAGTTATAAATGTGTTTTGTTGATCTAATGCTTATTACATATAGTCCTGAATTAAGCTCTGTAATATCAATACTTATTGCATTATACCCTGTACCAGAAATTCTTTTTTTGCCGTAAACGTCATATATTGCGAAGTTTACACGTCCGCCATTATCGGAGATTACATATAATATGTTTTCGGCAGGATTTGGATATATCTGAAACGAATGTTTTTCGTCTAAATCTCCAATTTCATTCGCAGTATAATTGGTTTCCGTAAACTCCACATTTTCGGGATAATTTATTTTTTGTATATTGTTTGAAAAAGCACGATTATATAATGGTTCGCAGGGTTTTATCTCAGCAATAAAATCACCATCTATTATAGCATCAGTGATTTCTATATAATCACCGGCTTGAAAATGAACATGGTCAACAGAAGTTTCTACTGTAATGTCTTCAGCAGTAATCGAATTCATTGCAATTAAATCAGCATAACCTGCTCCTGTAAATACTTCATCATAAATGTAAACATCAGGTTCGTGCCCACAACACTCAATTGGTAAATAAACTGAATTATTACATAAGTATGGCGTTTTTGAAATAAAGTTTGTCCCTTGTGTATGTAGTAAGCTATAATTTTTATTAAAAGTACCACAATCATTTGTAACATCGAATTTAATAAAATACCAAGCAGGTGCAACTGGTGCATTGTTGTTATTTCGTCCATTCCAACAAATTGTATCTTTAATACCATTAAAGCATTCAATGTCTTCTCCCACAAATATTGGAGTTTGACCTAATAAATCAGTTACTCTAAAATTTGTTACTTTACTAATATTATTTAAATTACAAAAGCAATAACCATATTGTGGGTGTATAAACGAGTGTATGTTAATATTACCGTCGGTTGGACTACAAGGATCGTCTGAGCAATGTAACAATTCTAATTCGATTTCATCAATTTTCAAGTACCCGACATAACAAACATCTACGTTAGAATCATCCTTTAAAACTGTTTGAAATCCAAACCAGTTAAATGTCCCGTTTTGTGGTATTTGAATAATTTCTTCATGCGAATACCACTCTCCATTTACATCTGATTGGTTTATCAAATTTTCTAAACATGCAACAACATAATAATCACTGCCCTCTTCAGAGTCAAAGTTTTTGTAATCGTCGCTACACAAATGATTTTCTTCGTTTTGCCAAAAAAATAATCTTTCTTTTTTATATTTTAATTCGTCTTGCGATAGGTAAAACTCAAGATTAACATTATCGCTATAATCATGCCATCTATATTTGAATTTAATTAGGTAATAAGCCCCGTATATAAGCTCTGTTGATAATTCTTGTTGTACTAATTCGTAACTTCTTATACCGACATGTCTTGGATTGACACCAAAACTCCAATCAGGGGAGTGCCAAATTGTATTATATCCTGAGTGTAAAAGCAATTTTGATGGCATCCTGCTTTGCCAGTAATCAATATTGTGTCTAAAATTAACTGCTCCAATATAGTTGTCGCCTTCAAAAACATTCGAGAAACTTTTAGGATTACCATCTTCAAACGAATAATTTTTTATCAAGTTTTGAGAGTTCGTTCCAAAACAAAGAAGGAGACAAAAGATGATTAAATAATTTTTCATATTCTTGATATTTTAATTCCTATGCTATAATTCAACCCAATTTTATAAAGTAAGAATGTACTAGCGGATGTTTTAAAGCTTAATCCAAAAATATGATTTTTGGTTTTAAATACTGAATCATAATTTAGTTCAACAAACCATAAATAATCATATTTTTTATTAGCTATTTTTAAAAATTGCATATTCATTTTTATTTCTTCTTGCCCTGTGTTAAGTTTAAACCTACTATTATTATACTCAAAAATGCAACTTGATAGTCCAATTCCAAAATTGAATTTATTTAAGTTATAAAATAAAGCAATTGGCATACCAATATATGCTATGTTATGGCTTCCGCATATTTTATATGGATTTAGCATGGTATTGTTAATAACATCTATGTTAGGCTTAGATTTCAATATTATTAAGTATAATTCTAAGCCTGTTTTTAAACTAAATCTTTTATTAAGTTGATACTCACAATTGAAATCAATATCAGAAATATATTGGAATGAATTATAGTAATAGTAAGCATCTGGATAATAAACCGAACTTGTATCAACAATCGGCGGTTTAAAATCAAACATTCCTTTATATAA
>JAQVOJ010000006.1:8910-55671 GCA_028702675.1 Bacteroidales bacterium | reverse complement strand
CATGTTTTTATTCATGGAAATGCAATAATTTGTAAATATTATCACTAACATTTTCAAATTGTGAAACTGTTCTGTCAAATGCAAATTTTATTAACTGATAATTGTTGCGCATGAATAATACGGGTTATCTAATGAAAAAGAAAATTGGTTAGGATTAATGCTTCTAAAAGACTGTGCAAATAAACAAACAGTCATTATCGAACAGGTAAAAAACAAAAACAGATATTTCATCTAATATATTCTATAAATTACCAAATATAATAAAACTAAAGGATATGATAAAAACTTAATCAAATAAAAAGTATTAAGAAGTTATCGTGTAAACACGAATATCTAAATAAAACTAACTTTAACCTCTTTAAGGAATTTGTCTTCGAGAAGTCTTGCAAGTCTTAAAGCAATAGTTCTACGTATTTCGAGGTCAACCGGCACATTAGGGTCTTGGTGTGCCTCATTAATTTTAGTACCTACAATAAGATTTATCTGGTCGCTTTGGTGCAACATTTTTACAATTCTATCAGCAGGACCTTTTCCTGTAATATAATTACTATCGAAATCTTTAAGGATGCGATTAACTTTATTTAATGTTAAAATTCCTTCGGTAACTAAGTCAATACCATCCATATAGCTAAATGGGGGCAAATCGGGGTCGTAGAACTCAAGGCTATCAGTAACATCACGTTTTAGTTCACGGCTAAGTATTTCGATAGTAGTACCGCCGCATACAATTTTTTTACCATCAAAACTATCAACAGTATTTGCTAATTGTTTATCCTGATTAAAATCGAAAGGTGGACCTGTAACGAGCAGTAATTTTCGTGGTTTTCTAAAATACATACAGGCGCAACTAATATCGTCTTTTGCAGTATATCCATCGTTTAAAACCGAACGATTAACCACCTTTTCTGAGATTTTTGCAGCCGATACCTCTATATCGTTTTCTATTAATCCCTCAATATACTTTTGAATTTTTACGTTTCCCCATCCAAACGGGAAATTTTCGGTTCCTAAACCTGATTGAGCTACTCCATCGCTAAAAAAGACTAATCTGTCTTGTAATCGTGGGTAAAAACTTGTGTACCAAAGCGTTTTATTCTGAAAGCCATCAGGATTATTTTTTTCGATTTTCATTTCGAGGGGTTTCCAAACTAATTTTAGAGGTTTTTTTTCTCTAAAAGCGAGAGCATGGGGTGTATCATATTCGAGAATATGTATTTTTCCAGTATTGTCAATATCTATTGCAGTAAATGTAGCATAAGCTATTTTTCGTTCTTTACATACAGGCAATGTTTTCATTATAATTTCTGCAATACGAACAGGGTCTCTATGTTCAATAATAAAATTTATTGCCATAGTAGCCGTAAGCGATGCCAAAACATTAGCTTTTACTCCGTGTCCCATTCCATCGCTAAGCACAGCCACCATTCTGTTTTCTTCTTTTATTCTGCGTTTCAGAAACACATCGCCACAAATTCTTTCGCCCTGATGGTTAATTTGTCTGGCTTCAATTTCGATATATGTATTTTCTCCTACCACTTACTCGTTATTTCTTTTATCTTTTCTAAATGATTCAATAATACTATTTAGCATTTTTTCGGTTTCTGCAGCTCCTTCGCCCAATAAGAATCCTATTTGTTGCACCATATTCAGATTTTTTTCGATTACTTCGTTTACGCGATTAACTACCTCATCTCTACGGACTTCCGGTTCGTGCATATCACGAAATACAGCAGCAACGATATTTGCTTTTTTTATTGGAAAAACAGAGAGGTTCAACAAATTATCTTTAAAGTTGATATCACGATTTTCGATAGGTAAATTTTCATTAATTACATATTCGAACAGAGTATAAATATCTTTTGGTAATAATGTATGCAAATCGGCTCCAACTAATCCGGGAATCACTTCTGAAATTTCGACTGCATCGCTACCAAGTACATCAATAAAACGTGTATTACTTTTCACTATTGAGAGTTCTTTATCAACAATTACCACCCCTGATGGCAGTTTTTGTAATACCTCATCTACCATATTCATTGTTTCGTTAGTAGATTCGCGTTCTACTCTCATTTTACGTTCCGATACTTCAAGAGCTTTTTTTGTATTTGCAAGTGCTCTATTAGTTTCGGTAAGCTGCTTAATATAATCTTGTCGGTTACGTAAAGTATATGTTACACACATTTCGGGTTTCATAAGATTCTTAGCTACATCAACAGCAAACTCTCTGCAAGATTTATAACCACAGCTTTGGCATGAATGATTATCGCAATGTTCGTGTCCTAAAAGATTTAGAACTTGCTTAACTTTTGCTTCGGGAGGATTAGGTAATCGCTGATCGTTAGGTGAAAAAACAGCCATTAATTGCATATCTCCAAACTCCCTAATATCCTTTTGATGTTCATCTTTACTAACGCTATTAATTCGTTTTGATGCAAAGTTCACAACCAAACTATATGATTGTAAGTAACTTTGACTTGCAGATGTACAAGGGCCCATACTGCAACCTTTGCAAAAAAATATATTTAGGTGATGCTTGATTGATGGTATTTTAGCAAAATCGTCTATATTTTGTCGAAATTCATAATTTCCTTCGCGAGTAATAATTTTATCAGTATTAATTTCTGTGTTTATCTTTCCTGCTTCTAACAGTCCATGGCTAAGAGGGTAAAGAGAGCCGGTTCTACCGTGTGGAGGGTCAAATTCCGAAAACTCCACCGAGTTTTCTGTAATATTTTTATCATCAAACATTTGCCTTAGTTCCTCGAAGCTAAGGAGTTCATCAACCAAACCTGGATACCTTTTTATTTCCTTTTTCTGAGCAATACATGGACTTATAGCAATAATTTTAATATTTTCTCCATACTTTTTACGAACTGCTTTGGCTGTTGCTATCATGGGTGAACACACAGGTAACAAACTATCAATAATTCCGGGTTGAAATTTTTCTATATACTCCACTACCGGTGGGCAAGCAGATGTAATGTAATATTTGCCTTTAAAATTTTTAATTAACTCGGCATATTCTTCGGCTACCAGGTCAGCCCCAAACGAAATTTCGCAAACTTTAGCAAACCCAATTGTTCTGATCATACCAACAAAATTCCGATAATCGGTAATATCGGGAAATTCTGCAGCAATTGCTGGATCTACGATAGCAATAACTTCGCTGTTTGATTTTATTAATTTCTCGACCGGTTTTATCGAAGAAATATATGAAATTGCACCTGAAGAACAATTAACATAACAATTACCACATGCTATACATCGTTGATGATTGATATATACTTGATCTTTATCGTTAATTTGAATTGCCTTAACAGGGCAAGCTCTTAAGCAAGCATAACATGATGTACACTTTTTCTGATCTATGCGGATCAGTTCCATATTCATTTATTTATATTAAAACAATCATTTAACAGCTCACCCAATTTTTGTCGTGTCAATGAATAATATTGTTGTCCATTGATAATAACTACAGGTCCTTTGTTGCAAGCTCCAAAACAGTGTCCTCCTTTAAAATTTACACTATCGTGCAATTTATGTTCGGCAATATAATCTTGTACGAAGCTTACCAAATCTCTATTTCCACGACTAAAACATGAGCTTCCTAAACAAATAGTAATTTCCACCTTTTTATTCATAACATATAGGTATATTTATCTTCCAATACTAAAATATTCGTATCCATTAGATTTTAATTCATTTGGATCGTATATATTTCTACCATCAAATATTAATTTGTTTTTAAGTTTTTCCAACTTAGGATAATTTAGAACCCTGAATTCGGTCCATTCGGTTACAAGAAGCAAAGCATCAGCATTATCAATTGCTTGGTAAGCTGTTTTTGCATAAGTAACTTTATTACCAATTCTTCGTTTGCACTCGTCGATTGCTACCGGATCGTAAGCTACAACTTCGGCACCGGCTTTAGTAATTTTATCGATAAGAACTAATGCAGGAGCTTCTCGCATATCATCTGTATTTGGTTTAAACGAAAGTCCCCACATAGCAAACTTCTTCCCTTTAATATCATTATTAAAATATTTCATAAGTTTGCGGTACAAAGTTTCTTTCTGTCTATTATTAACAGATTCTACAGCCTTAAGAATTTCGAGAGAATAATTATTTTCGTCTGCGGTTTTAATAATTGCTTGTACATCTTTTGGGAAACATGAGCCACCATATCCTGTGCCGGCGTAAATAAAATAAGGGCCTATTCTTTTATCGCTTCCTATGCCTTTACGTACCATATTGATATCTGCTCCAACAATTTCGCAAAGATTTGCAATATCGTTCATAAAACTAATTTTGGTTGCTAACATAGCGTTGGCAGTATATTTTGTGAGTTCGGCGCTAGGTATATCCATATAAATAATAGGGTGTCCGTTAAGCACAAAAGGCTTGTAAAGTCTATCAAGAATTTGTTTAGCTCTGTCGGAATCGGTACCAATAACAATTCTATCGGGGTGCATACAGTCGTCAATTGCATCTCCTTCTTTCAGGAATTCGGGATTTGAAGCTACATCGAAAGGGATATTCACACCACGTTTATTAAGTGCATCTTGTACAGTTTTACGTACTTTTTCGGCAGTACCTATTGGCACTGTGCTTTTTGTTACAATTACCATATAATCAGTAATATACTGTCCTATTTCGTCGGCTACTGCCAAAACATATTTTAGGTCGGCACTACCATCTTCGTCGGGTGGTGTACCAACAGCGATAAAACAAGCTTCTGCTCCTACCAGACTTTCTTTTAAGCTAGTTGTAAAAAATAATCTTTTACGTTCTGCATTTCTTTTAACCATAGCATTTAAGCCCGGTTCCCAAATTGGAATCTGATTCTTCTTTAGACCGTTAATTTTTTCTACATCAACATCTACACAGGTGGCTGTAATACCCATTTCGGAAAAACATGTTCCTGATACTAGTCCTACATAACCGGTTCCAATCATCGAAATTTTCATAAGGCAATTTTATTTTAATATATTAGTTCTTCAATTTCTATTTTATCAGCATCAAAAGTTGACAGATTATTATCATTTTTGAATAAGCGAATTGTTTTATGCAACTCCAAATATACAGGTTGATTCTTAAAAATATCTAATTCGCAATTTAAATAAATTAACACCCTTCTATTATTTATCTCGCACAGAGTATTCAAGGAATAATTGTTAGATATAAGTTTTGCAGCATACCTACCCGCTGGAGGCAACATTTTAATATCCTCATCAATTATAATTTCGGTACTAATCCTATTAGTCAAGTGTTTTTCATTTACAGGCTTTGTTTTGCCAATAATAAAATATGGGTGATCTAAATATGCATTTGCCCTACCAATATGTCCTTCTTTAATAGCTTTACGAATACGTGTACTACTTACAGCTTCGTTTTCGATATCTTGCATTGGAATTTCTTCGACAGCAAAATTCATCTTTTTACTTAATTCGTACAAATAATTATAATCTCCCATTCTGTTATGTCCGAAATGGTGATTAAAACCAACAATGATTGTATGAGAATTAAGCTTTTTGATAAGATAATCTTGGACAAACTCTTGCGAAGATATTTCGGAAAACTCTTTAGTAAACTCCACAATTATAACGTGATCAATTTGTACTGATTCTAACAAATATTTTTTTTCTATTTGAGAATTGATAAGGAAAAGGTCTTTCGATTTTTCAGGAAACAAAACTTTTCTAGGGTGTGGATGAAATGTAATTAACACCGATTCACCATTGTTTTTGTGAGCAATTGTATTTAATCTTTTAAGAATAACTCTATGCCCCACATGCACACCATCGAAAGAACCGGTAGTAACAACCGGTTTTTTAATCTGACTTATACTCTCAAATCCGTAATGTACTTTCATCGATTCTGCAAATGATTTTCTTTAACAAAATAAGCGACCTTTTCTATAGAGGTAACCATATCATAATTTTCTAAATACACATTTGGCAACACATTTAGTGGAACCGATGTAAAATTAAGAATACCTTTAACACCTGCAAAAATTATTCTGTCGGTAATATCTTGCGCTGCTTCGGGAGCTAATGCTAAAATAGCAAGACTTATTTGTTTCTCTTTTATAATAGTTTCTAAATCAGAAGTATGATAGCACCACACGCCAGAAATTAAACGTCCCGTTTTTTTTATATCTATATCAAAAGCTGCAACTATATCAATTTTATTACGCTTACCATAAAAATAGGTTGATATAGCTTTACCAAGATTCCCCATTCCGATAATAATGCTATTCAACCCCTTTTCGTCGTCAAGTATTGAGCTTATTTTCTCGATAAGCAAATCGATATTATACCCTTTGCGTTGCGTACCTGAATATCCTATTAACATAATATCGCGTCTTACTTGTACCGATGTAAGATGAAGTTGTACAGCTATTTCGTGTGAAAAAATATTCTCTTTTCCTTTTTGTTTATTAGCAAGTAAAAGCCTTCGGTATTGGCTAAGCCTTTCTATTGTTTTTTCCGGCAACATAAAATATACTTTAATCTTATTTATTAAACACTATGATAAATTCTGAACCTTCGTTTGGTTCACTATTAACAGTAATTTCGGCATGGTAATTTTCAAGAATTTGACTTACTATCGATAAACCTAAACCGCTCCCTGAAATATTTTTTGTTTTAGTATTTTTAATTCTTACAAACTCATTAAATAATTTTTGTTGGTCGTCTTTTGATATTCCAATTCCTGTGTCGGCAACAACAACTTTTACTGTTTTAGGTGTTTCTTCGATAAACACATCTACTCTGCCGTTTTTCTCATTATATTTTATTGCATTTGATATTAGATTATTAAATATCATTTCTATTTCCCTTGTATCGCCATACAAAAATATATTTTCTTTGCAATTAAGATACATTTGAATATCTTTTTGAATTGCCATTGGTTGCATAGCGTTGATAGCTTCTTTAGCAATTTGAGAAATATCAATATCTTTTAGTTCTCTGTTTTTTTCTCCGCCTGAAATTTTACTCAGATCAAGTAAATCCATAATTAAATCTCTCATATTGTTTAATCTTTCGAGTGATCTCATTATCATTTCATCATAACTGTCGATATTATTTCCTGCTTTACGTTCTTTAATCATTTTTAGATACCCTTCAACTGCACCAATCGGATTTTTAAGCTCGTGAGACAACAATGAAAGAAACTGAAACCTAATATGTCTTCCTTCTTTATGAAGCTTTTTAGTCATTTTTTTAAGAAAGACTTGCTTCGCAACATTTTCGGTACATGCACGTAATTCGGCGGGAGTGAAAGGTTTAGGGACAAAATCGTAAGCTCCTATTTTAGTTGCTTTTACAGCTAATTCAAGCGAAGCGTAAGAAGTTATCATAATAACACGTGTTTCGGGCATAT
Organism: Bacteroidales bacterium; assembly: GCA_028702675.1. GTDB lineage: Bacteria > Bacteroidota > Bacteroidia > Bacteroidales > ML635J-15 > JAQVOJ01. The sequence goes on along the minus strand of JAQVOJ010000006.1, from coordinate 48,285 downwards.
TTTTATTAATATATTCTAATACTTCTATACCTTGAATCCCTGGAAGTTTATTATCAAGAAAAACAACATCGTAATTATTGGAATTTAATAATTCAATTGCTTCTTCGCCGGTTTCAACATCTACTACATTGAAACCAATAGGTTCGTCCATAAAGGGATAATCAACCTCGAATTGTTGTAATACCCTTTTTACACCCATTCTTATACCAGGCTCATCGTCAACAACTAAAATATTCAGTTTATCCATAATCATAAATTTAAAAGATTTTTAACTTCTTCGGCCAAAATGCTTGTAGCTTTTCCTTTTTCGAGATAAAGGTCAGCTTTAATCCAATTATTATCTATATCAAAACTCATCCCTGTTTCTGAGCCTACTGCAGTACAAATAATTACGGGAATGTCGGGATACACTTTTTTTGTTTTATAAGCAAGTATAAACCCGCTGTCGTGTTGCTCCATCATTAAATCGAATACGGCAATATCCGGCTTATTAGTTTCAAGATAGGCTTCGGCTTCTTTTTGACTGCTTGTTTGAATTACATTAAAACCCTCGTTACTAAGCAATAGCGAAAACTGGAATAAGTAATCGGGATCGTCATCAGCTATTAAGATATTTACATTTTGCTTATTCATAATCAAAATAATTGTGGATTTTTAGGTAAATTAATGATAAATTTTGTTCCTGTTCGTCCTTTTTCAGGATTATTGTTGGTTTCAATTCTAATTTTTCCTTTGTGCATTTTTACGACTCCATACACAGTAGGTAAACCTAAACCGGTACCTTTTCCCAATCCTTTTGTAGTAAAGAAAGGTGTAAATACTTTCTCAAGATTTTCGTTATTAATACCTGAACCTGTATCTTCAATTTCAATATTTATATAATCGTCAGTATCATATAGGTAAATAATAATTTTCCCTTTATCAGATATTGCCTCAACAGCATTTTTTACAATATTTGATAAAGCTTGTGTCATTTGTTCTATATCTACATTGATATTACTATTTTTAACGTAATTTTTAATTTCTACTTCAATATCTTCGGGAATAAGTACAGATTTTAAACATTGTTGTATTAGCTCTACAACCGATATAGATTCATAGCTTACTTTATTTTTACGAGCAAAATTTAATAAACCACCAACAATGTTTTTACATCTTTGTGCTTGTTCTGTTATCATTTTTAAATCTTCTGCCACATCACTGTTTGGTCCAGCTTCGTCAAGTAAGATATTGCTATACATTATAACTACACCGAGGGGGTTGTTGAGTTCGTGAGCAATTCCTGCTGATAATTGCCCCAAATGTGCCAGTTTCTCGCTTTGCTTAAGGGCTTGCCTCATATTGGCAAGTTTTACATTTTTAAAATTAAGTTCATCAACCGATTTATGCAATTCTTTTATCATATATGGCAAACACATTTCTACTTCGGCAAGACCTCTAAGAACAGCAATTGCATGTTCTTCGCATGAATCGTAACCACAAGCTTGGCAATTTAAATGATCCTCGGGTCGTGTTTTACCCATTTTTTTATATAAATTATCTAATTCTTCTTGCGAAGGTCTTAAAACTCTTACATCGTCAGGTTCAAAACTCCGACTAAAGTCAATTTCTTTAGTTGCTTCAAGCTCCTTTTTCCATTCTTCTACATCAATATTATTAAATTTTTCTTTTACATAGTTAGTTACATAAGCCCTATTTTCGTATCGTTTACCTAATTCGGACATACCTGGTCCCATAATGCATCCTTCACAACACAGCAATTCTAAATGATGGTCGCTTATAAGTCCGTTATCAAACTCATTAATAGCTTCTTTGAAATTAGATTTACCGTCAGCTACTACAATATTTCCTTCTACAACGTCTTCTTTCAAATTAATAGTTTGTATTAAACCTCTACTAATTGGGAAAACTGCACCTCTCCCACTATGTGGCGGGTCAAATTCTGATGGTTCAGCTTCTTTTGCAGAGATGTTTTTTAAACTCATAACCGAACGCAATTCCGTAAAAGTAATAGTAAGATCAACTTCGTCGGATTCATCTTTTTTGGCAATACATGGTCCAAAAAACACTATTTTGTATTTGTTGGCATACTTATGCTTTAATACCCTAACTATAGCCATTACAGGCGATACAATAGGGGCTAAATTACTGGTTAGTCTTGGATGATATTTAGTAATATAATTTACAACAGCAGGACAATCGCTAGAAATAAACCTAGTGTTTTTATCACTATTAGCGAGCAAATTTTTATAATGTTCGGCAACAATATCTGCTCCAAAAGCGACTTCCACAACTTTATCGAAACCTAAACTTCTAACAGCACCAACAACTTTTCGATAATCTTCTACTTCTTTAAACTCTGCCGGAAAACTTGGAGCAATTACTGCAATCATATTCTCCTTATTTTCAATCATAGTCAGTAAATCGGTTTCGTTATTACGAAACATTTTTGCATTTCGAGTACATACTCTAATGCAATTACCGCAAGCAATACACCGTTCAGGTATAACTTGTGCTTGACCATTTGTGATACTAATAGCTTTTGCAGGACAGACCCTAACACATGTATAACACATTTCGCAAAGGTCTTCAATTGTATATACTATTTGTTGTTTATTTTTCATTGATTAAATATCGGTTTATCGTACTATTTTTATAACCAATTATTTCGTCTGATATTTTATTCTCGTTTACTAAACCCTTATAATATGGATTAGTATTGGGATCCCGAATTATAGTTTGTTGAATACTTTCGTTAATGATTTTTTGAATCCCCGACTCGTTTACCGAAAGTTGGCTACAGCCTGCCACACAACCACCTTTACAAGCAGTTAATTCGATAAACTGAATATCTTTATTATTCATCACATTCTCAAAATTTTGATTTATTGATTTTAAACCATTAATTACAGCTAATCCAAATGTATTTCCATTAATATCAGATTCTATTATTTTAAAATCTTTTGCTTCTTTGTTGTTAATTTTGGATTTAATTGCCGATGCAAAATTTTTATGTCCGGCGGTATCAAAAATTGATTCGCTCAAGCCACCCGATACTTGTGATGCTATAGCAGCAAGGCTAAAAGAGACAAATGGAGTATCGAACATTGCTTTTCGAGGAAATGGATATGTAATCCCTCTGGTTCTGAACAATTGTAAAAGCTCTGAAGTACTAATTACATAATCTAAATCGGGCAAACCACGCGAGAGATTATCAACATCTAAAGCTTCGTTTTTACGAGCAATACAAGGCATCACAGCAACATTAACAATTCTTGTTGGAGACTTGCTAAATTCATGTACAGCTTTTGCCATAATTTGCTGAGCAGATTTAAAATTTGGCAAATATTTTAAATCTTCGGGATATTTCAGTTCTATCCATTGCTTAACTGCAGGGCAGTCTGAAATAATAATTTTAAAATCTTTTCTATTAATCAGTTCGTTAATAATTTTGCCATATTTTATTATATATACATCGCTACCAAAACCTTCGGGAACTACAGTTTTAAACCCAATTTCGTGCATTGCTGCAATAATAAATTGAGCCGCATCATCCACTTTTCTAATTCCAAATCTATCAGCAATTGAAATAATGCTACTTGTAGATAATATTGCATTAATTGGTTGCGAATTTATCATTAGACGTTCTACAACTTGCTTTAAATTAGATTTTTCGCTCAATGCACCTGTAGGGCAAACATTTAGGCACTGTCCGCATTGAATGCATGTTGAATAGTATAAACCTTTATTAAAAACCGTAGAAATGCTTGAGTTTTTTCCTCGATATACATGGTCTAGAGCAGAAACTCCGGCAATATTATCACACACTTTTACACATCGTCCGCATAAGATACATTTACTAAGGTCTAAAACAATTCCTTGACTTGATCTATCAATTTTTCCGATTTTTTTTCTTCCCGTAAAGATTCTTTCTCTCAAATTAAGCTCATCTGCTAATAGTTGAAGCTCACAATTACGATTTTTATCACAATACAAACAATCTTCGGGATGATTAGTAAGTAATAAATCTACGATGGTTTGTCTAGCTCTTATAACTCTTTTAGAGTGTGTAAATATATTTAATCCGTCAGTAACAGGTGTAGAACAAGCAGGAATAAGTTCTCCTGTTTCGGCAATTTCTACAACACACAAACGGCAAGCACCTGTTGGCAACATATCAGACAAATTGCAAAGTGTAGGAATTCTAATGCCATTATCTAATAGCACCTGTAAAAGCATTTTACCTTTTTCGGCTTTTATTTTATTATTATTTACTAAAATATTTACAGGCATATTTAAGAAATTATTACAGCATTAAATTTACACACTTCAAAACATATCCCACAATTAATACATTTTTCTTCAACGATAAAATGAGGATGTTTAGGAGTTCCAATAATTGCATCTGAAGGGCATTTGCGGGCACATAACGTACAACCTGTACAATTATCAACATCAATAGAAAACTTCCTCAAATTACGACATACACCGGCAGCACATTTACGCTCATAAATATGCTCTTCTAATTCATTTTTAAAATATTTAAGAATTGAAGCAATAAGATTAGGGGCATTTTGTCCTAATCCACACAGCGAAGTTGATTTCATTACATCTGCTAATTGCTCCATTTGCATAACTCCCTTAAACCGTATTAAAGTTTCTTTATCGTTTACCGAAGCAGGTTTTTTAGTAATCCTATCGAGAATTTCAACCATTCGTTGGGAGCCTTCACGGCAAGGAATACATTTTCCACAGCTTTCGTTTTCTACAAATTCCATGTAATACTTTGCAAGTTCTATTAAGCAATTTTCGTTATCAAGAACCGAAAAGCTACCGGAACCAGGCCAAATACCTTCGTTACTAATATGAAAATAATCAATTGGTAACTGAAAATGTTGTGGAGGAATAAAACCGCCCGAAGGTCCGCCTAAATGTATTGCCTTAGGGTCTTTATTGTTTTTAACTCCGCCACAAATTTCGAGAACAGACTTAAGAGTTGCCCCCATTGGTACTTCAACTAATCCTGTTATTTTCACTTTACCCGTTACCGAAAATAACTTAGTACCTTTACTATATTTATTCCCAATTTGCTTGAACCAATCAACTCCATGTTGAAGAATTAAGGGTACATTGCAAAGAGTTTCTACATTATTTACCACTGTGGGCATTCCGTTCAATCCGCTTTCGGCAGGATATGGCGGTTTGGGCTCGGGCATTCCGCGTTGTCCTTGAATACTAGCAATTAATGCAGTTTCTTCACCACATACATAAGTTCCGGGACTCTCGATAATTTCTATGTGTATATTATAACCGCTATCTGCAATATCGTTACCGACTAGTTTATGGTCTTTTACTATTTCAAGAGCTTTTCTTAATCTTTCATTAGCAAATGGATATCTGCTACTTATATAAATGATTGCTTCGGAAGCTCTAATGGCATATGCTCCAATAATTACCCCTTCGATTAATCCAAAAGGATTAGCTTCTACAAGCATTCTATCTACAAATGATCCTGGGTCGCTTTCGTCGGCATTACAAATAAAGTATTTTAATGAGGAATCGTTTTGTAAGCTAGCCTTCCATTTAATGCCTGTATTATATCCACCACCACCTCTACCTTGCAAGCCACTTTCTTCAATCTCAGCACATACCTCGTCGGGCTGCATAGTACTTATAACTTTATTAAGTGCAAAAAAACCTCCTTGCATTATGTATGAAGCGATATCTAAAGGATCCGATTCTCCAAAATATTTAGTCAATCTTCGAGTTTGCTTGCTAAAAAAGTTATTTTGCATAATATCCGGAACATTTGTCCATTCATACATATCCTTATCAATAACTTGACCTAACACAAATTTTGAATCCGGAACAATTTGATTTAATACCGAAGAAAGAATCTCTGAAACATCAGTAGGCTTAATATTTTTAAATAATATTCTGTTTCGTCCTTTAATTTTAATTTCAATAATGGGATCGTAAGTACAAATACCACGGCAAGATGTTTCAATAATCTTTAAATCTATTTTGTGCAGAGAAGAATAATCTATAATAGCGTCTTTAACTTCATTTAATCCTACGGCAATACTACAAGTACCCTTTCCTAAATATATACGTGGAATATTATCAGAAACCTCTTGGTAAGCATTGTAGAGTTCTAATTCGGGAAATATTAAATTAGGTATTATATTACCGGATAGTTTCATAATAATTCTATTTCCAGATTATCATTTTCAATCATATTTAATATCTTTTTTAGCTTTATCATATCCACTTTTGTAAATATTTTGTCGTTAACAGCTAAAGCAGGCGAAAATGCACAAACGCCAAGGCAATCGACAATCTCGTACGAATACTGATTATTTTTTTTATCTGAGTTCTTCAATTTTATCCATCTTTCAATCTCTTCGAGCAAATAATATTTATCATTTACATGACATGATGTGCCATTACAAATTTTTATATGATATTTTGCGATAGGTTTAAATCTAAACTGACTATAATATGTTGCAATACCAAAGACTTTGCTTTCGGGCATTTTTAACAGGTTAGCAATTTCTTTAATATGTTCGTATTTAATGTACCCTAATTGAACTTGTACACTTTGCAGAACTTTAATTACATCCCCTACTCCATTAGCTTTAAGCTTTTCAACAATATTTTTAATATCTGTTTGCGACATAATAGATGCAAATATAATAATTATTTGTTAAGAAATAAACAATGTTAATATTTTAACAACTTTATAAAAATAAAAGATCACTTGATTTATTACAAATAAATAATAGAAAAAATTGCTATTCATTCATATTTTATTATATTTGTATTGTTGTGCAAAAAAAAGAATATGATTTCTGAAATTGAGTTTAATAAGCAACTACTTGAACTACGTCCTCAATTACGGACATTTGCATCTATGTTATCCTTTTCAGAAGAAGATGCAGAAGATTTAACTCAAGAGACTATTATCAGGGCAATATTACATAAAGATAAATTTATTGAAGATAATAGTATTCGTGCTTGGTTATTTACGATAATGAAAAATATTTTTATTAATATTTACAGGCGCGACAAAAACTATCGAGAACTTATTCAACGAGCCATTGATGAGGGAGATTTAAGATTTTGGAATCAGTATGTTGTAAATAATACTGAATCGGATTTATTTGCTTCTGAACTATGGGAAGAAATACACAAACTTGATGATAAATTCAGTATTCCTTTTGTATTTTTCATTAAAGGTTATAAATACAAAGAAATTGCTGATATAATTCAAGTACCTATCGGTACTGTAAAGAGTCGTATATTTTATGCACGAAAGCTATTATGTAATCAATTATCAGGGATAAAATAGTTTTATTCTTCGTAGATAATATCAGATTTATCAATAACAGACCCAATTATTTTAAATTCTGTTCTTCTGTTCATAGCACGCCCTTCGGGGTTATCGGTACCATCGGGATTTGTATTAGGAGCAATAGGCAGACTTTCGCCATAACCTTTAGCTACAAGGCGTTCTCGTTCAATACCTTTTGATATTAAGTAATTAACAACGCTTTGTGCCCTATCTTGCGATAGCCGTATATTAAATTCTTCGGAAGAAACGGAATCTGTATGTGAGCTAATTTCAACGATTATTGACGGATAGGTCTTCATTAAGGTATAAATAGTATTATCAATCGTTTTTTCTGCTACTTTAGTTAATTTTGACATACCAAATTCGTAATAAATATTTTTCACAATTATTGGTTCTTTAGGAATTGTATTTACAATAATTGCATCAAGTACAATAGTATCAGACCGATTAATTCCTAATGTATTAAATGATAAGCTTTTCTCCTCACGATTAAAATCTTCTACTTTAATAATATATTCGCGTTCCGGTTCTAGTTGGAACCAATAATTACCATCTGAAGTGCTATCATTTTTTATAAACAGTTCTTGTTTAGTATTTTTATCGACCATATATAGCGATACCGGATGATTATACAGCAGTTCAATAACATCCTTATCATTCTCAATCTGCTCAAGATTTAATCGGAATTCTTCTTTATATTGTGCTTCTATACTTTTAAAGAAAGTGCTATCGGTAATTCCAAAAACCTGTCCTGTTACCATTATATTAATAAAATCTCTATAAACGAACTCATAAATATCATCGCAACAGGTATTGTGTCGAATAGAATTACCACCGGGGCGATTAGATGTAAAAAATCCTTTTTGTCGGCTAGGAGTAAGTATATAATACAATTCGTCGTAAGAAGAATTAATAGAAGCACCTAGATTTTCAGGCTCCTCAAATCTACGACCACTACCTTCAGCTTTAAAAACATCGTATCCACCTAAACCAGGTAAATAATCAGAACTAAAATATAATGTACGGGTTTCTATATTATAATAAGGTGTAATTTCATTGCCTTCGGTATTTACTTTACGTCCACAACTTTTCACTTTATTAAAAAGACCTTTTCTGTCGTCGTAAATTGAATACCATAAATCCAGACCTCCTCTACCTTCGGGTCTATCGCTCACAAAATACAGAACATCAGTATTAGCTTCACTTACGCCAAGACTAGGCATTGTGGAAGTAAAATGTGGAATATTAACAGGTTCTTCTAATAATTGAGGTTCTTGCCATTCGTTATGCATTAAAGCAGAACGGTATATCTGACATACTATTCGTGTGGGTGAATATTTTTCGCAACGTGTAAAATAAAATCTTTTTCCATCATGCGAGAAAGCTCCATTCCCTGTATTATAGTCTCCGTGCCCATTTATTACATCATCGAATGTACCCAAATCTTGCCATTTCCCATTATTATAACCGGCTAAGTAGAATTGCCTAACCGGCAATTCGTCATTAACGGGATCATAATACTTTAGTTCATCTTCTTTTAAAGAACCGTAAATTAGTTTATCATCATTATATGGAATTGGATTAAATTCTATATGCGGCTTATTAACATCATTGCTTAAATGTGTAATTATCACATCATTGGTTTTACTTTGTATTTCGGGAATTTTCTCTAAAGACTTAATATGCTCTGAGGCAAATCTACCATATGTTTGTTTAAGTTTATCTTTTTTAAGATACTTTAGAAAAATTTTAAATTCTTGTTCTACCTCATCGTATCTACCCATATATTTTAGGCAATTTGCATAATAATATTGGTCTAATACATATTTATTTCTTTTACCTTTAAATGCTTTGTTTAAGAATTCGGCAGCCTTCTCATAATTTCTTTCACGATAATACAAATTTCCTAATTCATGATGTACTTTTGTGTTATTAGGATGCACTTTATTATATTCTTCATAATAATCTATTGCAGTATAAATATCTCCCGATTTTGCAGCAATTTGAGCATATTTTTTCAGCTGGTTTGGTTTTAAATATTGAGTTTCCTGAGCACGCAAACCAAATGGGAAAATATACTGAAAACTAAGAAACAATAATAATAAAAAAACGCTCTTCATAATAATAATTAGTATCTGTCGCATGGTAAAGTAATAGTTTCAAGCACTTTATATAGATTTTTATAAATTAGAGATATTTCAAATGCTCCTTTCATATTAGAAACACTTCGTAACTGTGATATATTAAGGTCGTAGCTTACAGCAATTTCAAAATTAAATAATCCTACTCCTAATACTGGGCTAATAGCGTCAAATGTTGAAAATCCTGTACGAGATTGCACCCCCAAATAAATGATATCCAATAAATACTTTTCGGGCATTAAATAACCACCCTCGATACCGGCTACAACATCTTTTGCACCTTTATGAAACATAAACAAAGCGTGTGGTTTGATATAAATATTCTTATTTAATAAATATCGTAGATTTGCATGAGCAACAATACGTGGAGCTAGCTTATCGTCTTCGCGTAAAAATGATTTTTTAGGGCTATTTATATGAAAAACTGAAAAACCAACAACAGGTTTGATTTTTTGACCATTATTGCTATAAACGAGTCCAATATTTAAGTCGGGATAATTAATATTTTCATCAATTTGTTCCAAATTATTTTCAAGAGAATTATCGAATACGCCGGAACTTTCGTTAAACTGACTTGGGAAAGTTAAATCATTTGATTGAAAGTTTTTTACTACATAACCTCCTTGCAAACCTATGCCTAAATTATGCTTATCTGCAAATTTTAAATGATAAGTAAAACTAAGCAAAACCTTATTTTCTGTTAAAAAAGCGCTACTAGACTTATCGTTTACAAAATATAAACCAAGCCCAATTGCTCCTTTTTTTACTCTAAATGGCTTATCAATACCAACCGATATAGTTTTATAAGGAACTCCAATTGAACTCCACTGATTTCGATAATTATTCGAGAAACGCCAATTGCCATCGAAATGTCCTGTTTCGGCAGGATTTAAAGAAAGTGGCGAAGCTAAGTATTGAGTAAAATGAATATCCTGTGCCCTTAACCCATTGATTACAAGGCACATGGGCACTAAAACCGAAAATATGCGTATAAAGAATTTCAAAACCTCTTTTTTTAGTTGCTCAAATATAGTATTTTTGTTTAGAACAAAAATGACAAATTAATATTTTTAATTCATGTTCAGATTAGCCACACTAAAACAAAAGATTTTAACAGTTACTATTGTTTTTGCCTCAATAGTAATTGCAAAAGCACAACCGACAGTAGAATTTACAGCCTCTGTTGATCATGGTTGTGTACCATTTGAAGTAAATTTTACGAGTAATGTTGAAAACTGCTCAGGTACTATAAATTATAGTTGGGATTTCGGGTATGCCGGAGGTTCATCCAGCTTGGCAAATCCAACCACACTATATAATAATGCCGGAACATTTACAGTTACTTTGAATATTACATGTGCCGAGGGGTCCGCCTCGCATGAAATGGTCATAAATGCTTTTCAACCTCCTACTGCATATTTTGAACACGATTTAATTACAGGTTGTGTTCCGCTTGCAGTTAATCTTAGTGATAATTCAACTCAAGGTGATGGTGAAATTATCCAACGAAAGTGGTATTGGGGAGACGGAACAACTGCCGGAATTGGTTTAAACCCTACTCACAACTATAGTTTTACAGGAATTTTTGATGTTTTACTAGAAGTTACTGACGAGAATACTTGCACGAGCAGTTTTAGTATTGATGATTTAGTAAGTGTATCAGATAAGCCACACGTTAATTTTGTAGGATATCCTATGAGTTATTGTCAACCAATGGAAGTCAATTTTCAAAGTATGAGCCAAACTCAATTAAATTTAGGATACGAAGCTTACTGGGATTTTGGAGATGGAAGTCCGGGTGAAACAGGCATTACTACATCACATTTTTACGGTAATCAAGGTACATACGATGTTACATTAACTATTATTGACGATTACGGTTGCACAAACGATACTACAAAAAATGATTTTATAAGCATTAATCAGATTAATCCTTTATATACTGTTACCGAAGGAGATACAGTATGTATTAATACCCCCGTTCATTTTTATAATTTAACTTCCTATGATTGTACTTGGGACTTTGGAGATGGCTCAGACCCTGTAACTCAAAATGCACATACACACTTTTTTAACGAAAGTGGCACTTATAATGTTACTTTTACAGTAGATCCTTATGGTAATTGTATAAATGACACAGTATTTCAAATATATGTAGAAGAAGTAGAAGCTGCATTTTCGGTAAGCCCTTCAGATTTATTCTCTTGTGATATTCCATTTACGGTACAATTTACTAATGAATCAAGTGATAATGCAACAATATTTAATTATGTTTTTGGAGACGGACATAATTCCGATCAAGAAAATCCTGAACACGAGTATAATAGTACCGGAACCTTTACAACTTCATTATCGGTAACAACAGCAAATGGGTGTACCCACCAAATCATTGGCCCTACAGTAAATATTGTTTCCCCTGATGCTAGTTTCGAAACCGATACTACCGAAGGCTGTGCTCCACTACCAGTCGTTTTTAATTATATTGGCTCCACTCCTATTGATTCCATTGTAGATTGGTATTGGGATTTTGGTGACGGAAATACTTCGACTGATGCAGAAACAAGCTCCAATACTTATCAAAATCCGGGTGATTATACAGCAACATTGAGTATTACAGATATTAATAATTGTACAGGTGTTTTTGAGTTGGAGATATACATTGGTGAGGTAATTCCTGCCGAATATGCTTTCGAACAATGGGACGATAACATTGAAGAATGGGTTGAACTAGGTCCAAACGATACTCTGTTTTGTGCACAAGATACAATTAGAGTACACAATTTACTTTTCGACAACGAGGATATTGATGATGTTGAATGGCTTATTGATTCTGTACCTGAAAGCAATGGATTAGAAGAATATTTTGAGTGGACATTTGATCAAGATACTGGTAGTATTACAATTTTTATTGTTACAAATTATAATGGTTGTAGAGACACGGTAAAATTATTTGATAGATTTTTTATTACAGGTCCTATCATTGAGAGTATTCAGAAAGACTTTGATTGCAATAACCCATTCGATTATACATTTACTGTAGATATTATTGACGGCGATCGTTGGGATTGGTATTTCGACGATGGTAGTGCCCCTATTTTAAACAGTACAGAAACAACCATAAATCATAGTTTTCCAGGAACTGGAGAATATTGGTTAAAAATTATAGCTTATAACGATTTAAGTGGTTGCGAATTTATTGACTCAATACAAATTGAAATACAACAACCAGAGGCAATATTCTATCCCAATAGCAACAATGTTTGTATTTATGATCCTGTAATATTTAGCGGCGACAACTCTATTGATGCATCATTGTATCATTGGGACTTTGGTGATGGCGAAATACTCGACTGGTCAGAAAATGCTTTCCCTCAACATTCATATTCCAGCACGGGAGATTTTGAAGTAATTCTCACTATCGAAGATGATAATGGATGTCAAGCCTCTAGTTCTTTAAGTATTCATGTAGTAGGTCCTCAAATAGAGATTTTTGCAGATCCATATACTCACGGTTGCAACGAACTTGAAGTTGATTTTTCTAGTGTCGTAACACACGATCCTGATTATAATGTAATATACCGTCTTTGGAGTTTCAGTGGTGGATATACAAATACTCAAGAAGCATTTACTTACACTTTTGGTCCAGGCGTTTACGACATTTCATTAACAATATCTATATCAAACGGTGTAAGTACTTGTCATAATACCTTATCATTAGAAGAATATATAAGTGTATCAAGTTTGCAAACAGACGTACATACATATCAAGGCATTACAACAGGATGTGCAGGTGATGCAATACAGTTTTTCTCCGGACTTAGCGATGAGACCTTAAATTATAGCTGGGATTTTGGAGATGGACAAACCAGCAATGAAATGGATCCTTCCCATGTATTCAATAGTGGCGGCACATTTAATGTTACACTAAATGTTGACGATGGAATGGGGTGCTCTGCTACTGGAAATATAGAGATTGAAATACAAGAAGTAGATGCAAACTTTACAATTGAAAACACTTACTTTAATTGTTATCCGGCATTTTTAAATATTACAAATAATGCCGATCCCGATTTGTATAACCCAAGTTTTGAATGGGTCATAACTAATCTTGCAACAGGAGCTACCGACACTCTTCCAATATTTGAGCCAGAGGATTATTATTTCAACGCTCCCGGCACTTACAATATTACTCTAAATATTACAACACCATACGGCTGCGAATGGTCGAATACAAAATCCGTTACTGTTGATGGGCCACAAATTGAATGGGCAGTAGAACCTGATACAATTTGTGTTGGTGAAACTGTAAATTTCTCTGTTTTTAATATGCAACATGTCGATTCATACACATGGTATATACTCGGTGAACCCATTCCAAATCAAGACAATTTCGATTATACATTCAATGATGCTCCATCTGAAGGATTTTACGAAATACAATTAGGTGTGCAAGGTGGTGGTTGCAATCCTATTTTCGATATTAGAATTTATGTTCAAGAAGTCTTATCTGATTTTAATATTTTAGATACAAGCTCAAATTCAACAGTTGGTGGTTGTAGTCCATTTACAGTTCAACTTATAGATAATTGTACAGGTGCGGATAGTTTATTTTGGTATATAGAAGACCAGATATTTGAAAACACCGATTCAATCATTTATACATTCAATAATACTACTATAAATGACACAAGCCACACAATAACATTAATTGCGAGAAACAAACTTGGTTGTAGAGATACAATAAGCAAAGATGTTGCTGTATATGCCTCTCCACAAATAGAGATTACACCTGAAACGATTATTTGCCTTGGTGATACCTTAAGTTTGTATGCTTCAGGTGGCGAAACTTATTCATGGCAGCCCGAAGAATGGATTAACAATTTTGGAACAAATACGCCTTCAGTTTATCCCGATACAACAACTGTTTATACTGTGCATGTATTAAACGCAAATGGTTGTGAAGGATATGATTCTGTAAAAGTTCTTGTGCAGCAAATCCCTAATATTGATGTATTCCCAGACACTGCTTCGATTGTAGTAGGTGATTCTGTTTTTATTGATGTTTTTTGCGATCAAGACAATATGACATATTCTTGGACACCACAATATGAAATTTCGTGCTTTGATTGTATGAATCCAGTTGTTTCGCCAAAAGAAGACACAAGATATATACTAACTTCTATTGATAGCGTAGGTTGTTTTGAACATTCTTATAATGTTGATATATATGTTCGTGTAGAATACACATTAGATGTACCTTCAGCTTTTACACCCTTAGGTCATGAAGAAAACAGAATTGTAAAAGTTAGGGGATTCGGAATTAAAAATTTATTGGAGTTTAGAATTTATAACCGATGGGGAGAAGAAGTATTCTATACCGATGACATTGAACAAGGATGGGACGGCTATGTAAATGGGACACTCCAAAACATTGACACTTATGTTTATTTTGTTAAAGCAGAAATGTGGGACGGTTCAATTAAAACTATTAAAGGCGATTTATTACTTTTACGCTAAGGCACAGGTGCGTCTAATACTGTGAACCACCTTACTTCTTTGTTCCCTTCGCTATCAATAAGTGTAAGCTTATGCTTGCCTTGTTTTATTTCAATTGGTAAAGTGTGAGTACCTGTTGTTTCTCCTACATAATTTTCGTCGATATGCCAATATATAACAGAATGTACGTTTCTATGAACAGCCTCAAAAACTATTTTCTGTTTTTGTCCGCCCAAATTTCGGGGGATAAATATTTCAACCAAATTATCTGGATAAACTATATCCATAATCTTTTCGGTAGTAGAAACACAATCAGGATGAAAAGGTGGTAAGATTTTATATTCAGGATGATTCTTACGATAATACCATTCAATAGCTGGGGGTAACACAAAAAATGATTTTGATTTCATTTTATTAATAGGATAGCAATCACTATGTACTCTGTAGTTTTCTTCAATATCAAGATGATAAGTTTTATGATATGGACAAAGCTCATAATTGCTTAAACTTTGAGGTATCCATACTGAATCGCAACTTTCACAATTATCTGAAGCAGGATAGCCACTTTTGCGGCAAACATTTACCTTAATTAGCTCATCATAAGGCGGGTCGAACCATTTATCGTAATCCGGCAATATGCGAAACACATCAAAAAGTATTGGAGCAGCCGCTTTAATACCTATAATTCCGGGTCTTCCTTCACCATTAGCGTTACCAACCCACACACCTACAGTATAATCTGGAGTAACTCCAATACTCCATGCATCACGGAAACCAAAACTAGTGCCGGTTTTCCAAGCAATTGGTTGACGACTCGAAAACAATTCCCACCTACCCTCTTGCTCTGGTCTTTCCAAATCAATCATTGCCTTAAAAGTAAACCATATTGACGCCGCACTTATGAAATTATACTCTTTCCCAAGCGAATATGACTTGTTTTCTTTTAATAAATAAGTTGGAGGTTTAATATCATCAATAAAATATCGACTATTATTTTCTGTAAAATTTATTAATATCCTTGCCATAGAGGAATATGCTCCACAAAGCTCCCATAAACTAGCTTCGGCTCCACCCAATATTAGCGACAACCCGTAATCATCCGAAGACCTATTAATGCTTGTAAGTCCTAGTTCTTGCAAAAAATATTTAAACTTTGCTACACCAAATTTCTTAAGCATTAATACAGCAGGAATATTTAATGAACGTGCAAGCGCTTTATTAGCAGGCAAAGCTCCACTGTACGAAAGTCCAAAATTTTCGGGAGCAAACCCTCCTATTCGTGTTGGAATATCAGCAACAATCTCTTCGGGCATAATAGTACCTGAACTTAGCATTGCCGAATACAAAAACGGTTTCAAAATACTGCCGGTACTGCGTTTTGCCATAATCATATCTACAAAAGACGATTGTATTTTATCATTAGCATCAGCAGTATTCCCTACATATACGATAACTTCGGAACTATTATTATCAAGAACCAAAATTCCAACATTAAATATTCTGTTTTTGCTCAAATGCTTATAATAATTGTTTGCAATATTTAAAACTTCTATTTGCAAATCTGCATCTATGGTAGTGTATGTTTTACCTAATCGCTTAGCCCCAATTATTTCACTATTAGCCCGTGCCACGAGGTGTTGAGCTAACATGGGATATGGAGATGGATGTTCAGGTATTTCTTCTTCTAAAGCTAATTTATAAGTAGTTATATCAATAATTTCATTATTTAATAATTTTAGAAGTAATCTATCTCGCTTTTGTTTTAATTGCTCACGATTTCGTCCTGTATGGATTAAAGATGGGCTGTTAGGTAACACTGCCAACATTGCACTCTCTGCCCACGATAGCATATTGGGAGATCTGCCAAAATACCGCCACGAAGCAGCATCTAATCCAACAATATTTCCCCCAAAAGGAGCATTAGAAGCATACATTGCAAGTATCTCTTTTTTTGAATATTGCAATTCTATCCTACTTGATAAAACCATCTCAATCAACTTCTCAGTATATGTACGTTGTTTACCTTTACGCGACAATCTGATCACTTGCATCGTAATGGTACTACCACCACTAACTGCCCTACGAGAGTTGACATTTTGTACTATTGCTCTAACTATGGCAATTCCATCAACACCGGAATGCTCATAAAATCTCTTATCTTCAAAATTAATAATGCACTGCTCAAATTTTCTTGGCACTTTATTACTTGGTGGAAATCGCCACTGACCGTCAGATGCAATATGAGCACCAAGTAACTCATCGTTACGGTCTAGCAACACCATGCTAATTGGATTGTCAAACAAATTTTTGGGTAAACAAAACCAATAACTCAAGACACTTGCTAATACAAAAGATATCAGAAATAGATATAGATATGCTTGATTTGATTTCATCGCAACAAAATTACACAAATACATTTTTTTTTTGAGATAATTCATAAATATTTAATAAAGCTTCGTTAGCTTTGCAATATAAATCGTAATTATGTACACTTTCGTTTTAAGTATCGGACTCCTAATTTTAGGGTATTTTTTCTATGGTAAATTTATCGAAAAGTTTTTTGGAGCAGACAATAGTAAAAAAACTCCTGCATACACAAAAACTGATGGCATCGATTATATTCCAATGCCTGCATGGAAAATATTCATGATTCAATTTTTAAACATTGCAGGACTTGGACCCATTTTCGGAGCAATACTAGGTGCCCAGTATGGACCTATGGCTTATGTTTGGATTGTGTTTGGCTGTATTTTTATGGGTGCAGTACACGATTATTTTTCTGGTATGCTCAGTATAAGAAACGATGGCGAAAGTTTACCCGAACTTGTAGGCAGGTATTTGGGTATAAGTGTTCAACAAATATTAAGAATTTTTACAATTGCACTTTTAATATTTGTGGGTGTAGCTTTTGTTACTGGTCCGGCAGGTCTATTATCTGGTTTAACTAATGGAGGTAAAACTATGTGGTTGTATATAATCTTTGCATACTATTTAATAGCCACATTACTACCAATAAATAAAATAATAGGGAAAATATATCCAATTTTTGGCATAGCTCTTATTTTTATGGCTGTAAGTATTGCAACTATAATGATTTATAAAGGGCTAACTGGTGGTTTAAATTTTGTTGAAATTAGTGCCAATTCATTTACAAATTTTCATCATAATCCTGAGCAGAATCTACTTTATCCTATGATGTTTATTGTTATCAGTTGTGGAGCTATTTCAGGTTTTCATTCTACTCAATCACCTATGATGGCTCGCTGTCTTAAAAATGAGAAACAAGGGAAAAAGATTTTTTATGGTGCAATGATTGCTGAAGGTATAGTCGCAATTATTTGGGCTACAGCAGCTATGAATTTTTTCGGAAATGTTGATGGATTAAATAATACCCTTTTAGATAATAATAATAATGCCGCTTTTGTAGTTGACGAAATTTGCAGAACCTGGTTAGGTAAAACAGGGGCAATTTTTGCAATAATTGGTGTAATAGCATTACCCATAAGTACAGGCGACACTGCCTTTAGATCAGCCAGATTAACTATTGCAGATATTTTTAGTTTTAAACAAAAGAGTATTAAAAGCAGATTAATCGTTAGCATACCGCTTTTTGTTGCAGGTTTTATCCTTTCTCAATTAGATTTTGCAACTGTTTGGAAATTTTTAGGACTATCGAACCAGATTTTAGCAAGTTTTGTATTATGGACTGGTGCCATGTATTTAATAAAGAATAAAAAACCGCATTGGTACTTGTCGATACCTGCTTTTATAATGACAACAATTTGTTTCACTTACTTTTTAGTTGCACCCAATTCTGTTGGCGGACTGGCTATTAATGTAAATACAGGATATATTTTAGGTTTATCGCTAAGTATTGCTATTGCAACATTGTGGAGCTTAAAGGCATATAAACGCTAATCAATAAAAGCAAAATCTATTGGAATTATTCCACAATTAAAAGTATCAATAGGAGTTAAAAACCTATCGAATCTATAAACCTGCCCCGATTGCACATAATTTCCTGCATCTGCTAAATAAATATCACCAGACAAAGGGTGAACCCCAATTGCAGAAAAATTCCTTCCATTACTCTCCAATGCTGCTTCCTGTGGAAATTCTGTAGCGCTTGTAGGCATAGAATATAAATTACCGGCTACAACATATAATGTATCAGCTCCCGGGCTTAAGGCAATATCGAAACTTATAGTTTCTATACTAATTGACTGCGACCATAATATATTTTGTGTTTCGGCATCAATACACCAGATTGAGGGACTCTCGTTACCGATCGGAGAACCGGAATATGCTCCATCGCATAAAACCCATATTTTCCCACTTATATCAGCAATAATTTTTTGAGGTTGCAACCCAACTGTAATAGAATCTACTAAAGCATCATCTTGAGTATCAACCACTAATATTTTATTGTCGTAATTCCAACAATTTGTAAAAACATATTTGCCCCAAGCTACCATCTGCTCAGCACAATGCCGATTAAAACCATCGCTTTTAATACCAATGTCTATATTACCAATAATTGAATAATTAATTAAATCAATTATCCATATTCGCTGTGCATATAAGTCTGAAATATAGGCTTTTACATCGTTTACAGGAAAATAGTAACGTGGCGAAACCAGACTATCTATTTTTCCTATTGCTACAAAATTTTCGGGATTTACTGCAATAGTTTTACCAGAATTATTCACATTAATCCACGCTTTATTATTATGAATACTAATACTTTGAGCTACATCTCCCAATGGAATAGCATTTGCTCTAAAAAACACATTTTGCTCTGCAAACATACTGTCGGTTCTATAATATGTAAGCGAAGAGTTTCCTGACATAAAGTTTCCATTACATAGCACCAAAACACCATTCCTTGCACTGAAGCTTTCTTTAGGTCTGTTGCTATCGTCCATGCAAGCCGTAAGCAAAACTAAAATTATCAATAATATGTAAAGTAAACTCTTTCTCATACCGCACCAAATGTATATCTTAGTTTAAGTCTGAAATTAATACCAGGCATTGGTTGCCATAATACTGAACTGTATTTTTCATTAAAAATATTAAACACTCCAAATTGTACACTAAATTTATTTTTACCCCCATGGAAATTCTTTGAGATATAAAGATCATTCATAAAATAAGGATACAGCGTAAAAAATTGATCATTTCCAATAGATGTTTTTCTTTCGCTAAAGTAATTCCACTGCCATGATAATGAGTAAGTTTTATAGGATATATTAGCATATAAATTTGCTGAGTGAATAGGAATATAAGGTAATTGACCATTCTGCAAATTAGCATCATCATTAATACTTTCAGATCGGGTAAAACAATAATTAGAATTAAGCTTCAACAGCATATTGCCAATATTTAATTCAAATATAAAGGAGGCTTCAGCGCCATAAGCCATTACCTCTTCCAAATTAGCAGGCGTCCAATATCCTCTTAGAGTAGGTTGCCAAATAATCCAATTATTAATATCATTAATAAAACCCGTAAAATCCAATACTATTTGAAGATTTTTTCTCAAGTATTTGTATTCTCCACCCAATTCGGCAGCAAGACCTTTCTCAGGCAGCAAGTTAATATTACCACCAGGCTGATAATACAGATCGTTTAAGCTGGGTTTGTGGAAATTTCTCCCAATGTTTGCTCTAATAAGAAATGCATCAAAAAAACGATACTCTGCTTGCATAACCGGAACTACAGGAGCAAATACAGAATCGTAATGTTCTTGATTAATTACAAATCCTGCACGCAAATTATTTTTAGAATAAAAAACAGCAGCGGAAATTACAGTTTCAATACGAGATTCTTCGTAACCGGTTTTATAAACAGATTCGTATGAGTTTACCAAATGAAGATTAAACTTTGCTCCAGATTTTATAGTTAAATATTCATTTAAATTCCATTGGGCATTAAATGTGTTTAATGTAGATAAAATCTTACCCACAGAATTTATTACATGAAAATACCCTATCCCATTGATGTAGTTTTGTAACTGATAATCAGTATTTTGCAATGCCAACGATGAAATTACTGAATATCTTGAAATGTTTTTAGTTCTATCCCATTCAAGGCTGGCTCTTAAGCTATTATCGAGTTGTCGGTTAAAATTATTACCTGCTCCCGACTCGTTTGTAGTAAGCATAGGAATACTTCGTTCTGCCTGTTGTAGCCATATTTTTGCAGATATGAGATTATACAATTTAGGTCTATAATAAATTTGCTGCAACAATCCGTAGTTAAAATAATCTGCATTTTCACGCTTTTGAGTTCCACCCTCTAAAATATCTTGATTTTCGAATGCAAAATCGTTGTCTGATTTGTTTAGATAAACACTAGTTTTAGCAGAAAGCTTTGAAGTACCGTATGAGATATTTAATCCTTCTTCCAATGTATTGTAACTTCCATATGCACTTACGATATCTATTCCAAAAACATTTTGCCAGTTAGCTTTATTTTCAAGAATTATCCTGCCACCTAATGCGCCACTACCTTGCCACACACTTGCCAATCCATGCTCTAATTTAATATTATCGGCAATTGCAACCGGAATAAGGCTAAAATCTGCCATTCCTAAGCTTGGCGAATTAATTGGAATATTATTCCAAACAATTTCGGTATGCGAACTACTTGTGCCTCTGAATGAAGCAGTTGCCATAGAACCTCTACCATAAGTTTTGATAAAAACCGGTGTATTTTCTGATAGTATTTCGCTCAAACTATTTGTCTTTTTATTTGACAAAACTGCCGAATCAACAATACTAGTACGCGTTCCTGCATAACTAATTGTCTGCTGTGCATTAATATTTACTTCTGGTAGAATAAACGCAGTATCAGGATAAAAACTTTCCTGTGAAAATACAAATACAGGCAAGCACAGCAACAGGGCAATATGAATGATTCGAATTTTAATATTTTATAATCTTTTCAATAAAACAATCTCCGTGAGAAATTACTTGCAACACATAAACTCCATTTGCTAACTCGCTAATATTTAGGCTATTTGCATTTACAACTTTCATTATTAATTGCCCTGACAAACTTAAAATTTGAATTTTATCAACATGATAAATACTTTCGATAAAAAGCCAATTATTTGAGGGGTTAGGATAAACTTTTATTGAATACGAACTTATCTCCTCAATAGCATTGGCATTTTGATTTATCACGGCAACAGCGTCTAGGTCGAAGCCGCCGGATTCCCATGCTGTTGGATACGGGTCGTTAATTAAAACACCATTTGAGTCAACACTACCAAATTGTGGGTCGATACTTCCTACTACATCAATAATTTTTACATGAGTAATTGAATCAATGTTTAATTGGTCAATATCATTTAATTCGTCCAAATCGAATAATGTTCCATACTCAAGGCTATGAACTCCTGCAAGATTATGGTATAATCCAACATCAACAGTAGCAAAACCATTTATTTGCTCATCGGTTTGTTGCTCTGATACAGAAGGGAAACGGTAAAAATTTTCACCATCAGAACTAACTTCTACAAAAGCCAATTCGCAAAACGCAAAAGTAGTTTGTGTGGGAGGACTAAAAAACGAATTCTCGAAAACGGCAAAATCGGCTCCTACACCATTTCTTATTGCGTTTTCAAATCTCAAAACTGCAACACCTCCATCACCTAAACTTACAGTAGATCCATCATATATTCCATTAGCATTTTCGGGTTCTCCGGCTGAAGCATAACCTAAATCGGGATTTGAAATATCCATAAAACCACGTTCCACTTCGCAATATGTAGCCCAAGTAAGTATTTCGCTACTTAGGTAATGAATTGAGTTTTCGTTTTGCGAAAAACTTACAATGGGAATACATATTAAAACCAAAATTTTAATTAGAATTTTCATCAATATCATATCTTAGAAAATTTACGTTGATAAGCCATATTATTTCCTTTAAATGTAATGAAATAAATACCTTGATGTAATTCCTTAACATCAATTTCACAACTATCTGATTCTATTGCCATTTTTTTAATTACTCTACCCTGCATATCAGAAATAATAATTGATTTAAACTCTGAAAAATCGATATTTGAAACAGTAATATAATCAGTTGCTGGAATAGGATAAATTCTAATATCTTGTCCAAAACTGTTTGAAATACCTACATTATTAACATTAATAGTAATATTATGCACATTTTCATGGCTTGCCTGATCGCTTATTGTAACAGTATAAGTTGTAGTTTCTAAAGGACTTGCAATAACAGATTGTTCCGTATTACTCGACAAACTTTCATGGTTTTGCCATGTATAAGTATAAGGTTGTATTCCACCTGAGGCATAAACAGTAATATCAACTTCTTCGCCGGCATTTATATTTATATTGTCGGGTACTTCTGAATACAATTCTGGAAGATAAGATAGATAGTATTCTTCATTAAAATTGTCGATACAAAAATATGCTGGAGTATTTAAACCATATTCACCGGCATCGCTTGATTCCATCGTAAATTGCAATTCGTTTACTTCCCCTAAATTTTCAAGATTAACATATTGCCAATTTTCAAATTTATAATTATAATTACTATTTTGAAAGCGGTAATCAGCAAGATATACTTCTATTGTATTCCAAGTAAATGAATCAGGGGAATAACCTTTCACAATCAGTTTTAAATAGTGTTGATTATTATCATAATCTCCGCCAGAAACCTCATCCTCCATATACATATTGGCAAAAGCACTCAGGCAAATCCACGTTCCGGCAACACTTACAGCCTCCTCGTTTTCGGTTTTTATTATTGCAGGTATAGGAGAATAATCATTTTCCCAATCTCCAATAATATAAGCAACAGCATAATTACCCTCAATTGGATAGCTTGGTAAACTTGCCGATGAGTACTGATTATCCCAAGAATAAGTTTCAGTATCAGTAGTATTGCTATAAGCCCACCCATTCCATGAACCATAAGAGGAATTATATGCATTATAAAACATCCATCCTCCACTATTAAACTCACCTGAATTATCACTTCCGTTCCAATAAGATTCAAGTTCGAGACTTAAATCTTCAAAATCCGCTGTGTTTTGGGCAAAACTCATGCATGTCAAAAATCCCATTGACATTGCTGCAATCAAAAAAGTAAAATTTTTCATTTTCAAAAAATAATTAAATAAAACATTACAAAACTAAACACTATGTGTCAGCATTTGTAAGTCTCTCGGAAATAAGGTTGGAAATTAATCCGTCCTTGGCTTTTTTCCCCGAAAGCCTGCAAACATTGACTGCAACCGGCAGGTCTTCTGACTTACTCCACTTTACGCTGCCTTCCCAATCGCCATAAAGCAATCAGTGGCATGAAGAAGCGCAAAGTTGGTATTAAGGAGTTCACAGCAGCGGGTACTGTTGCCGATTTTCACGGCATTCCCTATTATCCTCAGGGTTTAAAAACCCATTTTGGAACCAATTGCAAAACAAAATTATTTAATAATTTGAAAAATTAAAATTTTAATTGTTATTTTTTTATAAAATTATAAACCAAGATTACATGCTTTTACTCTTCAGTAATTTTAAGAAGCTGTGTCCTATATTCTCCAAATAATTTTGATCTTGAAACCACACCAATATATTTTTCGCCATCGAGAACAGGTAAATTCCATGCTTTTGTAGTATTGAAAGTATCAATAACTTTCTGCATATTATCGTTTATATCAATTATTGCAGGAGGATTTACCATTAAATCTGTTACAGGCACACTATCGTAGTATTCTCGTTCGAATATTATGCTACGTATATGCTCCATATACACTATGCCTTTTAAGTTTTGATTATCATCAACAACAGGAAAAAGATTTCTATGCGATTTAGCAATGATATCAACTAATTCACCAAGCATAGCATCATATGATACAGTATGAATATTAGTTTCTATTACCTTTTTAATATCCATTAAAGCCAACACAGCTTTATCTTTATCGTGAGTTATCAGATTTCCCTTTTCTGCCAATTGTTTAGTAATAATAGAATGAGGCATAAAGGCTTTTACAACTATAAAAGTAATAGTTGTAACAATCATAAGAGGCACAATAAGGCTATAGCTTTGAGTAACTTCAGCGATAAGGAAAATTCCGGTAAGCGGGGCATGCAAAACACCTGTTAGGCAGCCAGCCATACCTACAAGAACAAATCCCGGAACAGATACTACAGGTTCGCCATAAAAAATATTTATAGCAGAAGCAAACACGAAACCTAGCAGTCCACCTGTAAAAACAGAAGGTGCAAAGATACCACCAATACCACCAGCAGACATTGTAATAGAAGTAGCCACAACTTTAAGCAGAGCTAAAATCAAAATAAATGCTAAACTAAGCCATATACGATTTCCGACAAATGAGTTTAAAGGAGACAGCTCATATAATGCACTTTGATTACCACTAAATATTTGTTTTAGAGCTAAATAACCTTCGCCAAATAGGGCTGGGAAAAAGAATAAAGCAATTCCTAATACTATACCTCCTATCAGAATTTTTCTAACAGGGTTTTGCATTTTGTCGAACCATGCTTCTATTTTAAAAAAAACAGTTGTAAAATACATGCTAGCTGCAGCCATAAGAATTGCAAAAACAATATAGTATGGGAAATATGAAAGATGAAAAGGTTCAAAATCAATTGCATTAAACATTATACCTTCGCGATATAATAAATGTGTTACCAAAGTACCACTAAGTGAAGCTACTAGCAATGGGATAAGTGAGAACCTATTCATATCAATTAGCAGTACTTCGATAGCAAACACAATTCCTGCAATGGGTGTATTAAAAATTGCACTAACGGCAGCAGATGAGCCACAAGCTAAGAGCAATGTAATCTCCTTAGAATCAAGTTTTAAAATACGCCCCAGGTTACTTCCAAGGGCAGAACCGCTGCTTATAATCGGTGATTCAAGACCTGCAGAGCCACCTAATCCAACAGTAAAAATAGCTCCTGTTACAGAAGAAAATATTTTATGAAACTTCATTAAGCTATTTCGGCGACTTATTGAATATAGTATTGAAGTTATGTTATGCTTTTCTTTGTCTTTTAATATTAAACGAGTAAAGATTACTGTAAGTGAAATTCCTAAAAGAGGTAAGCCTAAAAGAATTAGTTTATGCTGTTCAAAATCTAAACCATATAAAAATAAATTTTGCAAATAAAAGACACCTGTTTTTAAAGCATAAGCCAAAAGTCCAGCAATAAGCCCGATAAACAGACTAAGAATAAGCACGAAATTTCTATCGCTGAGATAACGAGGACGTTTAACGAGTATTGTTGGTAACCAATTAGGCTTAATCATTTTTTAATCCTCCGAAAAATGCTTTAATATTCGGCGGTAATTACTAAATATTCTGGCTCTAGAAATAAAACCCACATATTTTCCATTATCGGTAACAGGCATATTATAATTACCTGATTGCTGAAATTTTTCGGCTACTTCTTCCATTGTATCAGAAACATCAACAATTGGTGAAGGAGTAAACATTAAATTTCGTACATAATTATCATCATACATATCTTTGTTAAACATAATATGTCTAACATGGTCTAAAATAACTATTCCTTTAAGATTATTATCATCATCAACTACAGGATATATATTTCTTGTTGATTTTTGAATTACTTCAACTAATTGTCCGAGTGTATAATCTTCTTTAACAGTTAAAAAGTTTTTTTCAACTAATCGGTCCAATTTAAGCATCGACAACATAGCTTTGTCTTTATGATGAGTCATTAGTTCACCTCGTTTAGCTAATTGCATTGTATAAACTGAATTTGGAGTAAATATTTTTACTGTAGCGAAAGAAATAGTAGATACTATCATTAAGGGTAATATCAGACCATATCCACCGGTTAGTTCGGCAATAAGAAAAATTGCCGTAAGAGGAGCATGAATAATTCCGGCAATTGTTCCTGCCATTCCCACAAGAGCAAAATTTGTTGCAGAAATATTAATTCCGATTAAACTTGTAACTTTTTGAAAGAAAAGTCCAAGATTAGCACCAAGGAAAAGTGCGGGAGCAAAAATTCCACCAATTCCTCCTGCTCCAAAGGTTAAGCTTGTTGCTACAACTTTAAACAATATTACCATACTAAAAGCCAAAACAAATACAATAGTATTATTTTGATAGTTAAAATAAATAGTACTATTGTATAAATGGCTTGAATCTCCATGCAAGCAAGCGTTTATTACCTCATATCCCTCCCCATAAAGACTTGGGAATAAGAATATTATCACACCCAACAAACCTCCTCCAATCATTAGTTTTTTCCAACAAGAAGTAATTTTTTCAAATTTTTTCCCGATAAACAAATAAGTTTTAGTAAAGTAAACAGAGATTAATCCTGCGACAATTCCCAGTAAAATATAATAAGGTACATCGGCAATCTTAAAAATATCGGTTTTTTCTACAAAGTATATAAAATTTTGACCAAAAAACAGATATGATGTTAAAGCAGCAGTAACAGAAGAAATCAATAATGGGACTAGTGAGGCCATGGTAAGGTCCAGCATAATAACTTCGATAGCAAACACTATAGCAGCAATTGGAGCTTTAAAAATAGCCGCCATAGCTCCTGTACAAGCGCAGCCAAGCAACAGCATAATTTGTTTGTAGTTTAAGTGAAAGAGTCTCCCCAAATTACTACCAATAGCAGCTCCTGTTGCCACAGTAGGACCTTCGAGACCTACCGAACCTCCAAAACCAACAGTAAGAGCACTTGTAATTATGCTTGAAAATGTATTATGAGTTTTAATTCTTCCGTTATCTCTCGATATTGCATATAATACTGTAGGGATACCGTGCCCAACTCTCTGCCTAATTAAATATCGTGCAACAATTACAGTTAAACTAATCCCAACAATAGGATATAAAAAGAATAAATAGTTTTCGGCTTGTTCACTAAACCATCCTTTAACTCCTGCTTGTATCAAATGTACAGAGTTTTTAATAATTACTGCTGCAAGCCCTGCAAAAATACCCACAAGAACTGCAAGAAACATAATAAAAACCTTGTCGCTTACATTTTTAACTCTCCAGAATAAAAACTTGCGTAATAAGCCTCTAAACATATCAATAATTATATTTTGCTTAAATTTTGCAGCAAATTTAATATTTAAACAAACATTTTCAACATTAATTTAATATTCTAATAACATAAAGAACACAAACATAATTTATGTAGTATAATTTAAAGGATTTCTTAACAAGTCTGTTATTCAGTAAATATAGTTTTCATTATCCCAAAATCCTTATAAGGTGAAATTTGATAACTATCCTAAATATCTAATTCAAAAACACTATCGATAATTGTTCCATCAACCCACTTGATTACCGCAACAGGTTTGTCTTTAAATTTAGGTTTTTTAGGAATTCCACAAATAGCTTCGGCCTCGGCTTTAAGTTGCTGAATAGTTTTAATCGGCAAACCCGAACCTTTAACGGCATCGAGTAAATCTTTACGTTTTGGATTTATTGCAATACCTCTTTCGGTAATTACAACATCTATTAATTCTCCGGGACCGGTAATTGTTGTTACGCTATCAACTATTACAGGTATTCTATCTCTAAACAAAGGTACGGGTAAGATTACTGTTTTGGCGTGTAGGCAGTTTTGCCAACCTCCAATACCATGTAATAAATAACCATCGGAATGAGTAACAACATTTCCATTAAAATCAACATCAATTTCTGTAGCACCAAGGATCATAATATCCATCATCGAAGTTAGATTCCCTTTTGAGTGAAAATTGTAAGCATTAAAAACCGGATAATGATGGTGTCCTTTATTTTTGCTAATAGAGGCTACGGCATCGAGGTCGAATGCTTGTGCATCCATAATATGTTGCATGGTTCCCTCCTCAAGCATTTGCACCATATATTTTGTAGTACCTCCAAATCCGAGGCGAGCACTTTCGCCTTTTCGTTTCAAAATTTCGTGCATATAAACGCCAATAGCGAGAGATGTACCGCCGGCACCAGCTTGCATATAACAACCGTCGTGCAACAAACCTGTCATTTCACAAAACTTTGCAGTCAATTCGGCAATAAACAATCTGTCGGGACTTTTAGTTATTTGGGTAGTACCGCTAACAATTTTTTCGGGGATACCAATTTTGTCAACAACAACAACATAATCGACATAATTTCCTTCGATAAGCATTGGCATACAAGGAAAATCCACAAGATTATCGGTTACTACAATTACTTTATCGGCATATAGATAATCTGGTTTAGCATACCCCAACACACCGCAAGCCGAATCGCCTTCGGTAGCAGTAGCATTACCAAACATATCAGCAGTTGGAGCAGCAATAACAGCAATATCAATAACTACTTCACCATCTTGAATTGCCTGAACTCTACCACCATGCGAACGTAAAACTGCGGTGCCATTCATTTTTCCTAAGGAAACAGCTCTACCCAATGGTCCATTCATACTACCTTCGATTCGGTTGATTGTCCCATCTTGAATGTATTCAATTATTGGTTCATTACAAGGGAAACTTGCCGAAGGAAACCAAACTAAATCTTTAAGCTTTTTATCGTGAGCTATATCAAAAATCATATTACTTACTAAATCACCATCACGCAAATGATGATGAGTAGAAATAGTCATACCATCTTTTAGTCCACATAAGTCTAAAGCTTCTTTTAAGCTTTTCACAACTTTATTTCCATCGTGAGGATAATCAATTGATGTAGGAATTGGCGGTCCATATTTTCTTCCAACAGGACGATGCTTACCCAAACCTTTAAACGGTACTTGTTTTTTCCCATTAATTTCTTCGGGCACTAAACGCCCAAGCTTATTTTTTATCATATTAGTTGACATATTCTTCCCTCCAATTTTTATTAATAAGACCCATGCTAATAGCTAAATTAATAGTGCGTTCTGCTCTTTTTACCACAGGCGGATCAATCATTTTTGAACCTAATGAAATTACTCCAAGACCTTGTTTTTCGGCTTCTATTGCTGCATTTACTATTTTCATAGCTTTTTCGAGTTCTTTTTCTTCGGGAGCAAAACATTCTTTTATTACAGGTATCTGTCGTGGATGAATGCACCCCATTCCTTCAAATCCTAAAGCTTTACTTTTCTTAACTGTTTCACGTAATCCGTCCATATTAGCGACATCACTGTAAACAGAATCTATTGGTTGAATTCGAGCAGCTTTTGCCGCATTTACAAGTCGCCATCTGGCATATTTTGATTCTTCGCCTTCTTGAGTTCTCATAGTACCTAAATCAGCAGTAAAATCCTCAAGCCCAATAGCTAACGAGACTACATTTTCGCTTGCTGTTGCAATTTCAAATGCTTTTTCTACTCCCATGGCACTTTCTATAATAGGCATAAAGTAAATAGTTGAAGAAATATTATGTTGCTTTTTTAATTCCTGAATACGATTTTCAAGTACATGAATTTCTTTTGCCGATTCACACTTAGGTACTAATATTAGATTAACATTGTGAGGAATAATATAATCTAGATCCTCTATTCCCATTTTACCTTGATTAATCCTTACCATTCGTTCTGCTCCATAAAAATTTACCGAACGCAAAGCATTGCGAACTAATAATCTGGCTTCGTTCTTTTTAGCAGGAGCAACTGAGTCTTCCAAATCTAGAATAATTCCGTTAGGACTATGTAAACCTGCATTTAACATCATGCTTGGAGTATTACCGGGCAAATACAAGCGCGTAAACCTAAAAATATCTCTCTTAGTTGAATATTTATTCTCTTCGATAATTGGCAATAGGTACTCTTTATCGGTTTTTACTACTTGTTTTATTGCTGCTTCTAATCTTGCTGCTATCACAAATGGTAAAGCACCTTTATCAATAATTTCCACTTTTGCCCCTTTTATTTCAAAGAAGTCGAGCATTTCGCTTAGTTGGCTTAAAATATCATCACCAAAAAGAGACGCAACTTTACTCTTAATTATTATTTCGTTATCTCCCTTATTGCTAATTTGCAAACTAAGGTGGCAATCTGACCTTACTTTGGGTCCATCGTTGCCGGATACAGCTATTTTTTTCGCCATAATTTTATTTTTTAAACTCCACAAATTTAGTAAGCATAAAATCAATAATCAAATTTAGATTAGATTTAAAACAAGTATTTTATTGTGTTTAATATCATTTATTATAATTTTGGCAACAAAGTCTTTCAATTATGAATTGGTATATTTTCTGGATACTTATTTATTTGTTGATAATTATATACTTTACTATAAAGCATGTAAAGGTAAAAAACATTGACTCCTATTTAATAAATAGTAGGAATACCTCGCTTCTACCGGTAGTATTTACAACATTGGCAACGTTTGTAGGAGGAGGAGTTTGTATGGGATTAATAGCTATGGGATATACATCAGGATTTGCCGCTGTAGCTATTGGGATAGCATATGTTATCGGCTTTTTTATTCTATACTTTTTTGCAGGTAAAATAAGAACTCTTGGAGCAGAACGAAATATATATTCATTTGTAGAATTTCTGAATCGTTCTTATCTTAAAAAACATAATCGCTCAATATTTCCTAAATCTTTTAGTGCATTAATTAGTCTGATAAATATTATTATTTTCTTTTTTCTTACTGCTGCACAATTTGTAGGAATGGCTACATTACTACATTATGCTTTTGATGTTGGCTATGTAGCTGCTGCCGGTATTTCTTTTTTAGTAGTTATATTATATACTGCTCTTGCCGGATTATCGGGAGTAATTATTACCGATACTATTCAATTTATAGTTATAGTTTTTATTATTGCTGCTGTCTTTATACCTGGTATTATTACAGAAACAGATAGTTTTCGGACATTTAGTCAATTACCAAAAGAATTTTTAAACGGCACAGCAGAAGGATTAGTTTTTCTAATTGGGTTACCAATTCTTCTTTCTCCATCGGTACTTACAAGAATGGATATATGGCAACGCACACTTGCTGCGAATAGTTCTAAAACAGCACGAAAATCAGCTATTATATGTGGTATAAGCATGCTCCCATTTTATATCATTTTCCCTCTGGTTGGAATGGTTTTAAGATTAAATTATGGCACAGATATAGACCCTAATTCTGCAACACATCTTTTTTTAGCAAATAATACTGGACCTGTTTTACTTGGTGTTGCAATTGTTGGACTACTTGCAGCCCTAATGTCGAGTGCCGATAGTTTTTTAAATATCGTAGCAATGACTGCTGTAAGAGACTTTACAGGATGGAAAGAAAACAATATTTCAAATGAAGCAGCATTTAAATGGATAAGAATTGCTGTAATAGCTTTTGGGATGTTAGCCCTTGCAATGGCTCTGTTTTTTGCAGATATCGTTAACCTATTTGTTGCCGGAATTACATTAAATATTATATTTACTCCTGTTACATTTTTAGCTTTAATCAAAAAAGATGTTTATAAGTATAAATTTGCTTCATTTTACAGTATATTAAGTGGTACTATTGTTATCATAATACTTTTTACACTTGGATTTGCTACACACAACGACAGCATCTTAAAAATGGCATTTATACCGGCTACAATAATTGCAGGGATTGTATTATTAGTAGGCATTCAGATACAAAACAGAAAAAAGAAATAAATCCAATTGTGAAACGACTAAAACAATACGCTTCTTTAGTAAAATTCAGTCATACAGTGTTTGCACTACCTTTTGCTTTAATTGGATTTTTTGCTGCCGCCCGCTATTTGCATTTTAATATTCAATGGTACAAGCTTGCTTTAATGATACTGTGTATGATTTTTGCCAGAAATGCTGCAATGGGCTTCAATAGATATGTTGACAAAAAAATTGATGCCGCAAACCCTCGCACTAAAGACAGAGAAATCCCTAAAGGAATAATTACTGCAAAACATGCTCTATTATTTGTAATAATAAATTGTTTGTTATTTATTATTACAACTGCATTTATCAATAATCTTTGTTTTTATTTAAGTCCTATTGCATTACTAATTATTCTAATTTATAGCTACACCAAGCGATTTACTGCCCTATCGCATTTAGTTCTCGGGCTAAGTTTAGCAATTGCACCAACTGGAGCGTACTTAGTTTTAACCGGTAGTTTTGCTCCTTTTCCTTTATTTTTATCGGCAATGGTGTTTTTCTGGACGGCAGGTTTCGACATTATTTATTCATTACAAGATTATGATTTTGACAAAAAAACTAAGCTAAAATCTATTCCAACAGCACTAGGTAAAAGAAATTCTCTAATCGCTTCAATAATACTGCACATCCCTATACCCTTTATAATATTTTATTTAGGTATCTATTATAACCTACACGCTGTTTACTGGATTGGTTGTATAGGATTTACAACAATGCTTATTTATCAACATTTAATAGTAAAACCAAATAATTTATCAAAAATCGGAATTGCCTTTGGAATTACTAATGGTATTGCGTCAGTAATATTCGGGATTTTTACTATAATTTCAATAATACTCTAAACAATACCGTACAGTACCACAGCGTATAAGAAAAATCTTATAATACGAAAGACACCATAATAAAGCAATCTGGTAAAAGGATAATTTAACATACCAGCGAGCAAACAAATTGTAGAATATGGCAAAGGTAATAAAGCAGATGTTACAACAAATATACTCCCCCATCGCTTAATTTTAATAACGTGATCGCTAAATTTAGCTTCGTACCAAATTTTGACACGTTTTATGCGTCTTAAACTTTGCCCAATACAGTGAGCCAACAAACCACTGGAATATGATATTAAAGACAGCACTCCAACCATCAACCAAGGTTCGGGAAAACCTTTAACCCAAAGAATAAACAAATCAGGGGGAATAAGACCGAATAGCGTTTCAGATACAAAGAATATTAGTAAAACTATTCCATTGGGAAAATGAGCAATCAACCATTTTGAAACATAATCAATATCAAAAAAATAATTTAGTAAAAAAACAATGAGCAAAAAGAATAGAATAACTAATAGAATATTTAAAGCATTTTTTAAGAAATATCCAAAGAAACCGCTACGCTTGTTATAGCGAACAACGATTCCCAATTTTCGGGATAAAGATTTTCTTAGTTTTGGACACATACTTTAAAAATTGCTTCAAATTTAACACGAAATTTTAACTGATAACGGCATGTTAATTGAATATTAACAAATAATTATATTTAAAATTTTGTTTGAACTTAAAATTTTATCTTTGTCAAGAGCGTTTACTATAGGTATGAAAAATTTAATTCATATAATCTTATTCTTTGGTTTAATGGTGTTTTCGTCATTATGCTATTCACAATACATTGATACATATTGCAATGAGGTTAACGATAAAAAAGCAATGAAATCATTTGAAACGGCACTTGAACTGCTCGCTTCACAAAATCTTGACAAAGCAATCGAAAAACTTACAGATGCAATAAACCGTGAACCCGAATTTACTGAAGCTTGGGTAGCAATATCAGAAATTTACTATTATCGATATTCTGAATCTATAGATATAAAATCAAGAGAAAATAGTTACCGTCAATATATAAAGTGTTTAATAAAAGTTGTTGAAACCTGTCCTTCTTACAATAATTACTTAATTAATTATGAATTAGGAAAAATGTTTTTTAAAGACGATGATTTTAAGCAAGCAAAACCATATTTAAAAGAATTTATAAAGAACGGCAGTAAAAAAAGCGAATACTATTCTGATGCCAAAAATACTTTAAATTATATTGAACAGTACGAAAACTTAATAAGCAATCCTGTCCCGTTTAAGCCTGTATTAGTTGAAGGCGTTAGTACAATTAACGACGACTATCTACCTATTATCTCTCCAGACGGGAGTATGGCATTTTACACGCAAGCTTCGTTTAAAAAGGAGCTAAATTCTATTTACGGCGAAAAATTTATTGAATCGTTTATGGTTTCACAAAAAGCAGATAGCATCGATGAAGCGGTATATTACTCTAAAGGGCTACCTATGCCATATCCATTCAATTCAGGCAAAAATCAAGGAGCAGCAAGCATAACAATCGACAATAGCACTATGTATATTACTATATGTGAGTTTGTAAGCAGAACTTACGACAATTGCGATATTTATGTTACAACACGTACAGGTACAGGATGGTCAGAACTAAAGAATCTTGGTCCCAATATAAATGGCATCGACACTTGGGAGAGTCAACCCAGTATTACGGCAGATGGCAAGACCTTATATTTTTCAAGTATTAGACCAGGAAATATTGATTTTGGTGAAGGTAATTACAATAGTGATATTTATGTCTCACATATGGACGAAAACGGTAGTTGGAGCAAAGCCGAAAACTTAGGTCCAATTATCAATACATCAGGTAACGAAAAATCGCCATATATGCATAGCGACAGTAAAACTCTTTATTTTTCATCTGATGGACATCCTGGTTTAGGTGGTTACGATATATTCTTTAGCAAATATAGAGATGGAGAATGGACAAAACCTATTAACATGGGCTATCCGATAAATACTAAAGAAAACGATATTGGTTTTATTGTAAGCACTAACGGTAAAAAAGCATACTTTTCATCGAATAAACTTGATGGACTTGGTGGTTGGGATGTTTATTGCATAGACTTATACGAAGAGGCACGTCCCGAAAAAGTTTTGTTTGTAAAAGGTACTCTATTAGACGACGAAGGAAATACATTATCGGATGCTAAACTAGAAGTAAAGAATACAAGAACCGAAGAAGTAACCGAAGGTATTGTAGATGCAATGACAGGAAACTATGCAGTTGCACTTACAATTGAACCCGAAAAGAAAGACGATGACTACCTAATGGTTGTAAAAAAGGAAGGTTACAGTTTTACATCAAACTATATATCTCCGGAAGAAGAACGTTTTGAAGCTCCTACAACAATCAATTTTGAAGTAAAACCAATTGAAGTAGGAAAAGCTGTTGAAATTAATGATATAAATTATTCTTTTGCTTCATCAGAACTCGACAATGTAAGCAAAATAGTTTTAGATAATCTCATTGAATTCTTAAGAGCCAATCCAACTGTTTCTTTCGAGATTAGAGGACACACCGATGATGTTGGTCAAGAATCGACTAACCAAAAACTTAGCGAAGAAAGGGCAAAAGCCGTTTATAATTATCTTGCTAACAAGGGTATCAGCCCAATACGAATGAAGTATAAAGGATACGGTGAATCTATGCCAATTGCTCCTAATACAACCGAAGCAGGTAGAGCAAAAAACAGACGAACAGAATTTTATATTACCGGAAAATAAAAAAGCGTTCTTTGATTGAACGCTTTCCTAAAAATATTTTTATTTCAGAATTAGAATCTTTTTTCTTGTATTCTTGCTTTCTTACCTGTAAGACCTCGTAAATAATAAATACGGGCTCTACGTACTTTACCGTGTTTATTTACTTCCACTTTATCAATAAATGGTGAATATAGTGGAAAGATACGCTCAACTCCATAAGCTCCTGACATTTTGCGAACAGTAAACGTCGCTGTATGTCCTTCGCCCTTTCGTTGAATTACCACACCGCGAAACTGCTGAATACGTTCTTTGGTTCCTTCTACAATTTTATAATGTACAGTAACTGTGTCTCCTGATGAGAATTTTACAAATTCTTGTTTTTCAACAAATTTATCCTCTACTACTTTCAAATAATCCATGACTAATATTTTTTTAAATGCCTGAAATTTTGGCTTGCAAGTATAGTAATTATTTTCCAATTTAAATAATAATCTTGCAAAAAACTTATTCACTAATATTAACATACAACAACACTAATGTTTTGTGTTGATTATCAAACCCTTATGTCGCTGCTAAAATGATTTTAAGTAATATTAATACTTATCATTATTGATACTTATCTCTCTAAAACAGCAAGCTATTATGACATTTCTTGATACTTTAATTGTAAAATTCAAAAAAAATAAGAAAAAAATACTCATGATCTTTTCTCAAAATTCTATTTCATTAATCGAATTATTAAAATTTCACAAGTGATAAAAAACAAGGCTATAAAAACAAACAATCTCCACAATTCCTTACCCTTTTTTTGTTCTCTAATAATGCTATCCAAATCTTTTTCGGCAGTATTAATAAGTAAGAACTCCTTTAAACCGGCTGATGTAAGTTCTTCAGAAAGTTCCTTTTCGGAATAATACTCAAGTATAGATTCGGTTCTATCATAGTTTAGCGAAAACACACCTAATAAATCATTGTTAGCTACAATTTCGTAATGTCCCTTTTCTAACATAACTTCGGGAATTAACACGTTAAGAACTCCCTGAACATTTCTATACATAGGGATTATATCCACACCTACAGAATCGACAATATGTAATACATCATAAACCCTTGAATTCTCAGAATTCACTTGTATATCCACCGAATTGTTTCTGCCGGCAATAAAATATAAATCATCAATCGGTTGACTTTGAATAATAATATTATAAAACATTGCAACGAACAAAGGATGCTTCAAAAACTCTTGATTCTCGTCTAGAGAAAAAGCCGAAAAGTAGATTTTACCGCCATTGTAGTTTTTAGTTGCAAATAAACAATTGTCGGTTTGGTCAGATAACACAGATGCTGCACCGGATTTTGAATTTAGATTTAAGAAAAATGCATTACTAATCAATGGCAAATCAGGCTTGTCTTCGTATTCAACAAAAACATCACGAAACAATACATGCTTATAGTCAATACTATTAATCTTTGAAATTTCTTTTTTATCTAATTGGAGTTTACCAATATCAAAAACTTCTAAAACCTGATTTAGCATACTTGCCTCACTTTCATCTGAAGGAATTATTAATACACTATTTCCTCTCGAAACAAACGCTTCCAATTCTGACATCAAACCCGAACTTATATTAGTTACAGAATTTAAAACAATAAGGTTATAAAATGGAAACTCATCAAATCGTTCTTGTCCTGCTCTAAGCTGTTTAAATTTAATATAATCTTCATCGGTATCAAACAAACTTGTCAGATATTTATTCTCAAGCTGCCCATTGATTATAAGCACATTTATTTCTTCAGCAATTCTATACGAAAAATAAAGTTCATTATCAAAAGTAACAGGATAGTCGCTTATCGAAACCACTCCTTTGTTTAGACCCTTACTCGTATTGGTATATCCTAACTTAATTGTTTTATCCTCTTTTGCATCTATATTTAAACTACTAATCGCTTTCAAAGTATCGTTTATATAAAGCTTTACAGGAATATCTACGTAAGAAACATCCGAAATATTTCTAATTTTTACTAATAGTTCATCCGATTGATTAAAAATTCTGACTGGTTCGGTAAACCAACACGAGTCAATAAATATATTGTTTTGCCCATTTACATTTAATGGCATAATACTAATTGAGATATTTTCATTATCAATATCAACAGGTTTAATGAATTTTTTTTGAAAATCAGAAATAATATAAATATCCAATTCTTTACTTTCCGACTTAAGAACTATTGCTTTTTTAATGACTTGATCTATGCTTTTAATATTAGGACTAATGTCTATGTTTCCAATAATTTGAATAATATCAGATTTATTGTAAGCTCGTTGATGTTCAGGCAAAAAATCATTAGTAATCAAATAATAATGAATATCATCAGGCAAAACATTTACTAGTTTTAGAGCCTTATCAATGGCTTGAGTAAGAAGAGGTCCTTGTTCGGATTCAGATTCCATACTAAAAGAATTATCAATATATATTGCAATAGCATCAACCTCACGATATTTATCTTGCTCTTTTATTGGAATTACTGGTCGGGCAAAAGCAATAATCAATGCAGTAAGCATTAGCAATCGCATTAACAAAATAAGGTATTGTTTAAGCTTATTTCTAGTTTTAGTGTCTTTTTTTACGTGGTCAACAAACCTAGTATTACTAAAGTACAAGGTTTTGTATTTCCTAAAATTAAACAAGTGAATAATTATCGGTATCGATAAAGAGAATAATGCCCACAGAAAAATCGGATATGTTAAAACCATTTTTAATTGCTTTTTGCAAAAATAGTAATAGTTTTCGACACATGCCATTTAGCTTAAATACTAACAAGCAAATTTTATTTGAGCTTAACGCTTTTAACATAGTTCTGTATTCAATAAATCAATGAACGGTCCAATGCGTTGATTTTGTGCACTATAGGCAATTTGTTCTCAATAATCACCAACAATGCAAATCAAAAGTTTTTGGCATTTATTTTAGAGATATTCTAATAAGATTATTTTTAACACTACTACCATAGTATAAACAGCAATTTTATAGGACGTCAATTGAATTAACTTTTGATCAAACATTTAAGCAATAAAATTTGTTAATTACTTATAAAGAACTTGTTAATATTATTTCAGCAACACTATTATATTATTATATAAATAATTA
>JAQVOJ010000006.1:0-8810 GCA_028702675.1 Bacteroidales bacterium | reverse complement strand
AATTTTATAGGACGTCAATTGAATTAACTTTTGATCAAACATTTAAGCAATAAAATTTGTTAATTACTTATAAAGAACTTGTTAATATTATTTCAGCAACACTATTATATTATTATATAAATAATTATATTTGCACTTATTATGAAAACTTAGCTAATGATTATGAGATTTTTAAAAACATACTTAAAAGCAATATTTATACTATTTGTAAGTACTGTAGGCTTTGCCTCAAACGATAATACTACAGATTCTTTAAATGATAAAGATTTATGGAAAAGAGCCGAATCTTTTATGATGCAAAATGAAATAGAAAAAGCTCTTGATGATTATTTAATTATTTACGACAATGATAAGAATAATAAAAATGCTGCATTTAGAATTGGATATTGTTTTATAAAAAGCGAAGAAAGACAGGACTTTGATGCTGCAATAGATTTTCTAAATTTAGCTTACCAAGATGTAAGTAAAAGATATAAAAATCGTTTTTCGGAGAAGAAAGCACCGGTTGAAACTATTTACTTTTTAGGTGTTGCCTACAGATTCAATAGAGATTTTAAAACTGCCATAGAATATTTTGAAGAATATAAGAAAGTACAAAAACACGCAAAACTTGATATTGTTGACAAAGGAATGCCCGATTTAGAGATAGAAGCCTGCAAAGAAGCCATGAGAATGAAAACATTTGTTGATATGAGACCTTATCATATTATAGTTGAAAACGTAGAAGAATCGGTAAATATTCGCTGCCCTGTTTATGCTAAAGATGTTGATATGCTGGTTTATACAATGGGAGTACGAAATATTTGGCCTAACGACATTAACTATGATATAGATTATAATGAGTCAAATCTTGATAGTATTTATTACTCTTTCAGAAAAGAAGGTGATATATGGACTGAACCTATAAATATAAGCAAACAAATAAATGTCAACAGACCTATTCTACCTGTTTCTATTACTGCCGACGGAAAGAAACTTCTATATGTTATTGACGATTCAGATAATGGCGATATTTATATGAGTGAATTTGTTGATGATAAATGGACAGACCCTAAATTTTTAGAAGGAGATATTAATTCAAAAAAATGGGAATCTCATGCATCAATAACCGGAGATGGAAGCCGCATATTTTTCACAAGCGATAGAAAAGGGGGCTGTGGAGGTTTAGATATATATTACTCAGACTATGATGCAGAAGAGGAGAAATGGGGGAAAGCAATTAATATGGGAAATAGCATTAATTCTAAATATTACGAAGAGATGCCATTTGTTACAAGCGATGGAAAAGAATTATATTTTGCTTCAGAGGGATTAAACACAATTGGAGGGTATGATATTTTTGTTACCAGATACGATGAAGAAAATGATAATTGGACTACACCTGAAAATGTTGGATATCCTTTTAATACTATCGGCAATGATATGGGATACATAGTTGAAGTTGTTCTTCGTAACAATGACGATATTCTCTTCTGTCCGGTAAATAGTAACAAAAGAAGAATAGGTTACGAAGACTGTGAGTGTATTAGCTTTACTGAAGAATGGAAAACAAAAGAAGTTGAGTTAATTGTTTCAGTTAAGTTAGATGATTCTTTTGATGGATTTCCTGAAGACACAGAATTGATTATTAAAAATAAAACCACTGGCGAAGAAATAGATAGAGCAAAGCTTACAGAAACAAATGGCAATTACAAAACATTCTTAAATCCCGACGAATATGAACTCACTCTTGTCTCTGAGTCTTTTATAGAGCAGAATAGAGATGTTACATTAAGAACTGGTGATTATACTAACAATCAAATCTTTGACATTAACAGAGCTCTTGCTGTTGTCCCTGATAATACAGACACAAATGATATCTCCGAAGATGATAAAACCGATGACAAGTTTCAGGG
The DNA here is from genome assembly GCA_028702675.1 of Bacteroidales bacterium. Classification (GTDB taxonomy): domain Bacteria; phylum Bacteroidota; class Bacteroidia; order Bacteroidales; family ML635J-15; genus JAQVOJ01. Next base: position 6,915 of record JAQVOJ010000006.1, on the reverse strand, counting down.
AGTTGAAATTTCGTGGGTATTTTTTGATTTTGATTTAAGCGATATAAAATCAGAATATCACGAAGATCTTAATACCTTATCGGAATACTTAAAACTTAATGAAGATGTTAGAATAGAAATACATGGTCATTGCGATCCAATGGGCTCATACGACTATAATACTGGCTTAGGACACCGCCGTGCTGAAGCCGTAAAAGACTATTTAATAAGCAAAGGAGCTAAAGCAAATCAAATTACTACTAAATCGTTTGGTGAAGAAAGATTATTATCAAATGCAAGTTCGGGGGCTGCTCGTAAGTTCGATAGAAGAGTTGAATATATTATTACATCTCCTGAGAATCCTAGTTTAAAAATTGTTCCAGTTGAAGTACCACAAGAGTATTTACCATAAATATAATAATTTAGGATATTTATAAAAGTATTATATACAATAAAAAAACCCGCATTATTGCGGGTTTTTTTATTGACATTAACATAGTTATCTATCCTTTAAAAGATTTTAATACTTCAATTACTGTATCTACATCTTTGGCTGTATGATCACCATTAATCTGGAAACGAATTTCTTCGTCACCCTTAGGAACAACGGGGAAATTAAGACCTGTAGCCAATACTCCGTTTTCGGTAAGGTGTTTTACGATAGCGGCAGTTTTTGCTGTATCTCTAACCATTAAGGGAGTAACAGGATGTGGTCCAGCAATAGTTTCAAAACCATTATCAGTAAGTCCTTTCTCGAAACGAGCAGTCATATCCGAAAGATGTTTTAATCTCTCAATACCCTCTTCGCTTTCAAGAATATCAAGAACTTTTAGTACGGCAGCACACTCAGAATTTGTAATAGGATTAGAGTAAATATACATGGGAGCTGTTTCGCGTAGATATCTAACTACTTTTTCAGATGCAACAACATATCCACCATTTACTCCGAAAGCTTTACCTAAAGTACCTACCAAAACGTCCATTTTGGTATTTGTAATTTCTTCAGTACCTCTACCAGTTTCACCATAAGCACCAATACCGTGAGAATCATCGGCAATAGTAATTATTCCTTCTTCGAACTTATCTTCGTACTTATCAGCGATTTCTTTAATTTTTGCGAAAGGGGCATAATCTCCACGCATTGAGAACACGCCATCTGTAACTAAAAGCACTCTCTTGCCAACACCAATAGCTTCTTGAAGTTTTACTTCAAGGTCTTTCATATCGTTATGCTTGTATATAAACTTCCCAGCCGGACGAGATAATCGCATTGCCTGAATAATGCAATTATGATTTAGTTCATCACTAACATATACAGTATCGGCAGAACACAATGGGAAAAGTACACCTAAACTTGTAACATAAGCACTTGAGAACAACATTGCTGCCTCTTTACCATGAAATTTAGCCAATCGTTCTTCTAAAGTAATATGAGTATCGTATGTTCCGCTAATAAAACGTACAGCGCCAGGACCTACTCCATACTTTTGAGCAGCAATTTCTTCTGCTTCAATCACTCTTTTACACATACTTAGTCCTAAATATGAGTTAGAGTTCATTTTAATAAATTGCTTGTCTCCATGCCCACGTACAATATAACGAGGGCCTATTTCTCCTTTTGCAGGAATAACCTTTTCAATAACCATTTCGGCACCTTTTGCTGTGCCTTTAGCTTCTAATTCTTTAACTTGCTTGTCAAGAACTAAGTTTATTTTATTTAAACTCATTTTTTAAAAATTTAAGATTATACATTTAGTTTTTTACGAATATTTGTTAGCATATCTTCTGTCATTGCATCTAAATCATATTTGGGCTCCCATCCCCACTCTTTTCTTGCAGCTGTATCATCAACAGAATCCGGCCAAGAATCTGCAATATTCTGACGATGGTCGGGTTTGTATTCTATTTTAAAACCAGGAATAAACTTACGAATACTATCAACCATTTCGCCAACAGAAAAAGCCATAGCACCAACATTAAAATCGCAATGATGCTTTAAGTTAGCAAAATCAGCTTGCATTAAATCGATTGTAGCTTTTAAACAGTCGGGCATGTACATCATTGGCAAACGTGTGTCTTCTTTAACAAAGCAAGTATATTTACCATATTTTACTGCATCATAATAAATAGCTACAGCATAATCGGTTGTACCACCACCCGGCAAAGTCTCGTAAGAAATTATTCCGGGATAACGTAAACCTCTTACATCTAAACCATATCTACGAACATAATAATCGCCAAGCAATTCTCCGGAAACTTTTGTAACACCATACATAGTAGTAGGTTTAAGAATTGTTTCCTGAGGAGTATTTATTCTTGGAGTCTCAGGACCAAAAACGGCAATGGAACTAGGCACTAAAACCTGTTTCATTTCGTACTTACGTGCTACTTCAAGGCAGTTGTATAAACCATTCATATTAACATTCCAAGCTAAAGATGGGTTTTCTTCGCCTGTAGCCGAAAGAATTGCAGCCATATTGATAATAGCATCAATATTATGTTTTTCTACAACACTCCTAATAGAATCAATATCAGTAACTTCAACAACTTCGAAAGGACCTGAATTTAAAAGCTTTTCTGAAGGTTTTGTTTTTCTACCGGCTGCAACCACATGGTCGTTACCATAAATTTTCCTTAATTCGAGTGTAAGCTCAGAACCTATCTGACCTACTGAACCAATAACGAGAATTTTTTTCATTTTACGAATTTAGTTTATTAATTAATTATTAAAATTCATGCACTACATTAACCTAAATGCTATTGATAAATTTGGGGCTCAAGATAAGCTTTTCTTAGTTTTTTTCACAAGATTTTAATCAGCTTATTGATTTTTTTTATTTATTTAACATTATGATTTATTTAATAAAAGAATTACGACTTTTCTTAAAAGTAAACTTTAGCTTTTGGAAATACTCTGCAATATTGTTATTTACTGCAATACTGATAACTTTAAACTACTCCTTAAACATTGATGATAGCTTAAATGAAGCATTTCGTTTTACACCATGGATATTTCCGATTTATATCTTTCGTAATATCATTGCTTATTTTGGAGCCATCGGAATTGTTCTATTATTTAGTAAAATAAAAATAAAAAAGCTTAAAGAATTCTTTATTATAAGCACTATAAGTATTATTATTTATTCTTTTTACAGCAAATTCTATTTTCATATCTCATTAGTTAAAACTTTTGACTTTTCACTCAGGTATTATTTTCACTATATTTTTGCTAATCTACAAGGAATTGTTTCTTTAGTATTACCATTATTGATGATATTCCTGATATTTAATAGAAAGGATAAACTTGGATTTTTTGGATTGAATTTCAAGAATCTAAAACCCTTTAGGTATTTAGATGTGTTTATAATAATTGCTATTATTGTATTTATTGCATCACTGCTAGGTTCTATTACAGAATTCTATCCTGCTTACAGATATACTTTTTATCAATCAGCATCTAAACATCTCGGCATATCAAATTCATTAGCAATTACTGGTTTTGAAATAAGTTATGCTATTGATTTTATTTTTATCGAATTGTTTTTTAGAGGTGTTTTAATTCTCGGATTAATTAAATATCTAGGTAAAGATGCAATATTACCTATGATAGTATTATATACTGTTATACACTTTGGTAAACCACTTCCCGAAACCATAAGTTCGTTTTTTGGGGGATATGTATTGGGTGTAATTGCATACTCTCAAAAACATATTCGTACAGGTATAGTTTTTCATTTGGTATTAGCTCTGGGCATGGAATTATTTGCTTTTTTAAGAATAGCAGGATATTATTAGACTTTAAATACTATCTATAATATCACTAACTAATATTTGAATCATAGGTTCCGACAGATTCAATTTTGTTAAATTCGATTTCAATAATTCGAGGTTTTCGTTTTCAACTAAGCTAATGTTTTCTTGAATACCGGTAATAGCTTCTAGAGAAGTTTGCACATCTCCATTTTCGATAAATACTAAAAACTCATTTATACAAGCGCTAAAGTCAATTGACGATTGCCATGTAGCACTAAGCAGTTTAAAAACTTCGGGTTCGTCAATATAATTTTGCAGAGCCTTTAACCATGCTTCGGCCACTGAATTATCTTTAAATCTACAAAATAAAGAAATTATTTGTTTTTTAATAAGCTCAGAGGTTGACTTAAAATACTTTGAAATAAGTGGTTCAATAATAAACTCCCCTCCCCTTTCTTCAATATCCTTAATAATATCAAGCATATCATTATCTGTTGCTTGCTCTACTCTAAGCACTAATCCCTTTTGAACATTCGATAGTTTTGCCATATATCTTATTTCAAATTATTTATTACAAAATTACATAAAGTTTTTTTATTGAGAGATTAAAACTCATTTAACATTCACATAATTGGTTTGATTTATTGGGTTTCTGCGGAAGGTCTTACTTCGAGCCACTTACTAGTTCTCGTTACACGTGTCTGCCTTTGGCTGAAACGAGGACGGGTTGGGGCGTAAGAGATTAGCAAAAAAAGCTAACATTTAGAAAGCCTTTTTTGTTAATCTAAAAATATAGTGTACTTATCTCTCAATAACAAATTGCTGCTTGCTTTGTAATTGAGGACATTCTATGATATAGTTACCTGGTTGTAAATCGCTTACCATAATACTCATAAAGCCAAGTTTATCAGTAGAATTTACTGTTTTTACCAAATCTCCTTTTATGCTGTAGATATTAAAAGTACAAGAACCATCGGGATTAATAAATTCTATTGAAAGCATATCGTTTGCCGGATTTGGGTAGATATTGAATAATGAAGTCAGACTAATATTTTGGTCAGGTTTAGACTGCTCCTGTGTTGATATTATTGCAGACTTATTACTTGTTGCTTCGTTAGGCATAAATACAAACGGCACATACTCAGCAATTTCGGCTGATTGCAAAATTGCTCTTGCAATACCTCCCTCTTTTGTATTATAATCTGCAGCAATATCATGTAAACAACTCAAATAATTGTTTACTATTTCAGTTTTTGATTCTTTACTATCAGTACGTAGTAATTCTATTTGTATTTCTGAAATTGCAACAAAATTTTGCAAATTTGTATCATCATTATAATCATTAGTTAAACGCATATCTGACAATACATCAATTGATTTTGCGTACATTCCTTTATGATTATATAACTTGATTAATCGTTTTTGAGCATGAATATCATATTGATTCTCCATAAAACCAAGCACCATTTGATATGTATCGTTAAATTCAGGTGTAGTATCATTAGCAAAAGTGTTTCTTACTAATTTATCATATTCTACCTGTTTTGCTGATAAAATATCAGAAATTCTTTCTTGAACTTGCTCAATCGGATTTTTACCAACCTGATGTTGTAAAATATATGATGCGTATTCGGGAGACAAATAATTATTTAGCACATCTTTTACATCTTCTGGTAAGGGTGAATTGGCCAACATTAATGAGACTTTTGACAACTCACTTACATTTTGATTATTCAGATAAGCTATTAATATTTCCGAAGTTAAATATGGCGAAGCTTCAATCAAAGTGTTATACGATGTTCCTACACTAAAAGAATTTGCTGTGTTTGCAGAAGAAAGTAAGCCATATTGATTATACGATAGCATTTCAACTAATTCATCTTCTGCATTATTTTCTTGTTCATTTAAACCAGTAATATTATCCATCAAGGGTGTTATACCCCAGCCAACTAAGAGTGTGGATGGACAATTCTTTGGCAAATACCATTCAACATCAATATGATTTGAATTATAATTTTGCAAATAATATCCAGGTGAATTTGTTTGGTTATATTGATATTTATCAGAATTACCAATTATTTCAGAAACAGATGAATTAATAAAAAAATCGTATGATGATATTGAATAAAAGTAATTATATGCTGAAATATCATGCGGATTACCTCCTTGAGTCTTTCTAATATCAGATGTATTTACTGTGACTAAACCATTAGAAGTTAATAAATCGCCACCTAATACGGTAATTGCATAATCAACATTTTCAAATTCATTACATCTTAGTTGTAAACCTGCCTTACTATATCCATAGCCAGAATTATCGCCAAAACCTCCGAAAGCAAATACATCAATTTCACTAAATGTATTTTTATAGATCAAATTCTCATCATCACCTGAATTATACACAACCAAACCTACCAATCCATATTCAAATTCATTTTGTTCAACATGGTAACCAGTGCTACTTTCTATATACATTCCAAAAAACAAATCATAAGTTGCATCGTCGTAAACATCGAAATAATTTTCGGTAGCTGTAAGTGCATCAATACCAATTATCCAAGCGCCAACCATACAATTATTAAAATCACAACGATTTATTACAAAAGAATCACCCTGATCGGCTTTAATCCCAAAATACAAATCTGTAAATGTACTACGGGTTGTTGAACCTGCAGGACAAGGAAACAACATGCTTGAGCATTTATACCTGACAATTGCATCTGCATGTGTAGATAATATACCAGTGCCTCTATAATACGGATTTATGAGTTCTAAATCGGAATAGTCGTTATAAAAATCACATCCTTCAAATAGTATTCCGGGTGCATAATACATTTTTGCATGACAATAAGGATTCAAATTTTTCACTGTATATAAATCGTCGGTTGTGTAAAAATTACATCGTTTAAAATATGAAGTGTTATCGTAGCTTGAATATGAACTAAATGTAACATCAACAACATTGTCTTTAAAATCACTGAGAGTTGCTGCTACTTTACCCCCGGCTGGTGCCTCAACGCCATAATTTGCATACTCTACAGTAGCATTATTCATATATAAATATGGCTGAGCAGAACCGGTTTGGCTATATTGCCAATTACCTGTAACATCAATTCCTTCCCACATAGTTTCAGAATCGCATTCGTCGAAGGCTGTGAGTTTGGTGCCTGAATACAAATACAG
>JAQVOJ010000067.1:9598-15264 GCA_028702675.1 Bacteroidales bacterium | reverse complement strand
AATATTATTAAGTGAACAGTAACTTTTAAACCATAGAAACGTCTTACATTTGTATAAACTTTAAAGGGTTAAAATATGAATCGGAAAACAATTATTATAGCAAGTTTGCTAATTGTTGCTACTGTGTCAGTTGCATGTGTAATCACCGGCTTTAATGACGATGAAAAAACTATTACCGAAACCAGAAATCCCGGTAATTTTCACGGTATTGATGCAGACTCAGGGTTTGATGTATTTTTGTATCAGGATGGAAAAAACGAAGTTATACTTGAAGCCGATAGTAGTTTAATAGAGCATATTGAGACAAAAGTAAAAAATGGCGTTTTGCAGATTAGGTTAAATAAATCTTTTGCAAAAATTAAAAAACTGAGTGTTCATGTTCATTTTGATGAAATTAATATAATTAAGGCTAGTGGCGGGTCTGATGTGGTAAGTAAAACAATTTTAAAACAAGATAAACTCGAAATAAACGCCTCAGGGGGTGCTGATGTTGATGTTCAGGTTGATGCAAATACAATTGTTGCAGGTGTGAGCGGTGGTGCCGATTTGGATATATCCGGAACAAGTAATAAGCTAAATATTAACGCAAGTGGCGGCAGTGATGTGAAGGCTTATAAGCTTAAATCATTAAATGCTTTAGTAAATGCAAGTGGTGGATGCGATGTTGAGGTGTTTGCAACTCAGCAGTTAGATATAGATGCTTCAGGTGCTTCAGATGTTGTTTTTTGCGGTAATCCATCTGTTGTAAATATTAATAAGTCGGGAGCTTCAGATGTGAAAAGGAGAATGAATGACTAAGGCGCCGAATTTTAATTTTTTTAGTCAGGGCTTCACTTGAAGTGAAACCCTGACTAAACCTTAAACCCTGACTAAACCTTAACTTGAAAAGTTTATCATGCTGATATCTTTAGCAATCTTAATTCTCCTTATTATTGAATCAATAATCGTATTGTAAAGCAATTCTTGAGAAACAAAATCTTCAATACCGAAGTCTATATTTGGGTTGTCGTTTACTTCTACAACATAAACTTTTCCGTCAACTACTTTCATATCCACACCGTACAAACCATCTCCCATAAGCGATGAGGCTTTAATTGCAGTTTTTATAACATTTTCGGGAACTTCCTCAATTGGTAATGTTTCTGATTGTCCTTCAATTTCACCTTCAGTACTCATCCAGTTGTAAATTTGCCAATGACCTTTGCTCATAAAGTATTTGCATGCAAACAAGGGTTTATTGTCGATAACTCCAATCCTCCAATCAAATTCTGAGTAAAGATATTTTTGGCAGATTAGCATATCGCTTGTTTTAAATAAGTGTTTTATGGCTTCTATTGCTTGTTGTTTAGTTTCTGCTTTAGTAACTCCCAACGAGAATGCACTATCCGGTTGCTTTAAAACTAGCGGGAATTGCATTGAATCAAGATCTGAGGTTCTGAAAAAGTTTTTTGTGAGTACTGTTGTTTCAGGTGTTAAAACTTTGTGTTTTCTAAAGGTTTCGTTTTGAAATATTTTGTTCGAGCATCGTAAAATCGACCAAGGATCGTCTATTACAACTAAGCCTTCGGAATATGCCAGTCTCGATATTTCGTATGTATGATCGTTTACATTTGTCGTTTCGCGAATAAATAGGGCGTCAAATTCATTTATTTTATCAATATCGGTTTTAGTGATAAATTCAAGATACATACCCTTTTTGTTTGCAGCCTGTTTAAATTTTTGTAAAGCGTTGTTGCACGAGGGTGGATTGGTTTCGTTAGGGTTTACTAGTATTGCCAAATCGTATTTAAAGTTCGTAAGCTTCGATCTTCTGAATTTTTTCTTGTCGAAATATTGTTTAGCATATATATACAAAAGTTCAATTTCCTCTTCGGGAATTTTTGAAAAGGGTAAGACTCTTATATCTTTAATTAGCCATGTACCTTTATTAGTAAAATCAACTTTAAAAAGCGGTGCATCAAAGAGCTTATGAATTTTACCTGCCAATGTATTAAAGCCTTTTTGAGGAGTTTTTCCGAAATATATTTTTAGTGAAAAAGTATCTGAACTTACTTTTTTTAGAGAATTATCGATGTGTTCTTGAATATCGTAAGATGCCGATTTTATTACATTACTAATCCTGAAATCCCTAATTGTTGTAATATTTGGAATTACCCGTTGCCCACGTGCAGATGCCAACAAAGAAATATAATATCCATACGATTGATATTTATAAGAGCTACATAAATTAAATATTCTAAACGATGTGCTATTCTGATAAACAGGGTTTTTAATGTACTCTTTTACTGATATTATTTTGGCATTAATATCATTTTGAGTCCACTTATACGGATGGTTAATTACTATTATATTGGTTGATTTATGTGTAAAAACTGATTCGAAAAGTTTTAATTCCATTCTTACGGCATCTTTACCCTTATCGTAAAAATCCTTTTTAGTTTTTACTATTTCGAAACCTCTCTTTTTATACCATGCTATTAATGGCGAATTGTTGGCATCGGCTTCGAGTACAATTCGTTCTGTTTGAACTTTTTTTGCATGATTTAATACAAATTTTAGCATTGCATCGCCAATTCCTTTATTCTGATATTCCGGTAAAACAGCAATACTGTATATTCTAATCGACTTGTTGAAATGCCATAATGTTATTGAACCAGTTTTGTCATTTGGTTTTTGGCTTGATTCAGCAAAATAAACATTCTGAGTTTTGCTTTTAACTGCTCTCTTAATATTTGCTTTAGAGTTTCGTTGGAATTCGGGGAAGCATTTGTTTTCAATATAAATTAAAGCTTCTATATCATTTGCAGAAGCTTTTTTTATTTTTATTTTCATTTTTTGTTCTGCTTTAGCTGATTAAGGTTTTTTCAGGTTCAATATGTATAATTAAAAAATAGAAAAAAAAACTCTCGCAAATTTAATGCGAGAGTTTCTTATTTCAAATAGCTATAAGTTTTATTTCTTAGGAATATTCTTAAGTGTTTCAACTAGGAAAATCCAGAATTTTTCAACTGATTCGATATGTACTTTTTCGTCGGGAGAGTGGGGAAAACGAATAGTAGGTCCAAACGAAATCATATCCCAATGCGGATAACCACTTCCAAGAATTCCACATTCAAGTCCTGCATGAATAGCTTTAATTTCGGGGATTTTCCCAAATCTTTTGTTATAAACTTCTTGCATAGTTTTAAGAATTGCAGAGTTCATATTTGGTTTCCAGCCCGGATATGCACCTTCGAATTTAACTTCTGCACCGATTAAGTCGAAAATTGTACCAATTTTGTACATTGTACCTTCTTTAGCAGAATCTACTGAAGAGCGTGTAAGGTTGTTTACAATAAATTCTCCGTTTTTAATAATCACACGTGCAAGGTTATTACTTGTTTCAACCAATCCTTTCATACTATCACTCATTCTTTCAACACCGTGTGGGCAGGCAAATACAGCTTTAATCATTTTTTTCATTACTTCTTTTTCTGCTACTTTTGCAGGAAGTTCTGTTTCTTTTGCGAAAAACGATAAGCCTGGTTCTGTTCCTGAAAACTCAGCTTTAAAAATATTGTTAAATTTAGCTACTTCGGCTTCAAATTTACTTGCTTCTGCAGCAGGTACAGTAATTATTGAAAATGCTTCGCGAGGAATTGCATTTCTTAAGCTTCCACCATCAACTTCTGCTACATATATATCAAAATGATACAAACAATGGTTTAAAAAACGAGCGGTAAGTTTATTGCTATTTGCTCTTCCTAGTGGGATGTCCATTCCGGAGTGTCCTCCTTTTAAGCCTGTAATTGAAAGCTTGTAAGCTTTATGATTTTTAGGAGTATCAACTTCGGTGTATTTCATAAAAACATTTACATCAACACCGCCTGCGCAACCAACATAGAGTTCGCCTTCGTCTTCTGAATCCATGTTTATAAGAATGTCGCCTTTTAAAACATCAGGTTTTAATTCTTCGGCTCCGGTCATTCCTGTTTCTTCATCTATTGTAAATAGTGCTTCAATAGGTCCGTGTTGCAAATCTTTTGATTCGAGTACAGCCATTGCCGCAGCTACACCCATACCATTGTCGGCTCCTAAGGTTGTTCCATTTGCTGTTACCCATTCACCATCAACATAGGCTTCTATAGGGTCTTTTTCAAAATCATGTGCTTTATCAGAATTTTTTTGAGGTACCATGTCAATATGTCCCTGTAATACAACGCCTTTTCTGTCTTCCATGCCTGGTGTAGCAGGTTTACGTATAATTACATTGCCTACATGATCAACTATGGTCTCAAGGCCTAAATCTTCGCCGAATTTTTTTAAAAATTCTACAGCTTTTTCTTCTTTTTTCGAAGGACGAGGTATTTGTGTTAGACTATAAAAATGTTTCCACAATGCCTCTGGTTTTAATTTTAGTAATTCGCTCATAATTTATTATTTATTTATTAGTTTATGATTTTTAAAAGACTATAAAGGTAAATATTTTTAGCAGAGATTAAAAGAGATTAATTTTATTTTAACATTTATGACAGAATTATTCTTTGGTATGATTTTGGCAAATAGCTTCAATCTGTTTTAGAAAATTTAGTTTCTTTGCCAATAAACTTTTTATATGAGGATATTATTAGTATTATTTAGTTCGGTTATTATTTCCTTACAGCTTAACGCACAAAACAATTCTGAAGAGAGTATTAAATGGTTAGATATAAATGAGGCAATTGAGTTACAAAAAACACAACCCAAGCTAATTTTAATTGATATGTACACCGATTGGTGTGGTTGGTGTAAAAAAATGGATGCAACTTCTTTTAGTCATCCTGGGATTGCAATGTACATAAATAAGAATTTTTATCCCGTAAAATTTGATTGTGAATCACGTGATACAGTATTTTATAAAGACTCAACTTTTATTAATAGTGGACCTATAACAACCGATAGGCGTAAGCCTCCGCATGATTTGGCAAAATATCTATTAAACGGAAGACTATCATATCCAAGTTTAGTTTTTATTGATGAGGAATTTAATCATTATCCTGTTGCAGGTTTCCGTGATGTACCTCAAATTGAGCCTCTATTAGTTTATTTTGCCGAAAAAGCTTTTAAAACAGCAAATTATCAGGAGTATGAAGAAAATTTTATTAAAACATTTAGACCTGTTAGAGATTCTGTTTATCCCGAATTGCAGGGAAAGGTTGAATGGATAAGCTTTGATGATTTACAATCAGTTTTCGAAAAAGAACCAAGAAAGATATTATTACACATTTATCATTATCAAACACGAGGAAGTCAGATGATGACTGCTACATCTTTTACTAATCCGGTTATTGCCGATTTTATAAATGAGAATTATTACGCATTACGTCTAGATGTTTTAAGTCAGGATTCTATTTCGTTTCTTGGTCGCGATTTTGGTAATCAAAACCTATCTCAGTCTTATCCTCACGATTTAGCCATTGCTTTGCTACAACCAACAATTTCGATGCCTGCAACAATTTTTCTTGACGAAAGTTTTACACTAATATATGCCCTAAGAGGTTATGCTACACCCAAATTATTAGAGCTATATCTTGCTTTTATCAATAAGAATCTTTATAAAAATGGTAACAATGCATGGGTAGAATTCGTTAATTCTTTTAGTAGTAAAATTCAATAAATAATTTTCCTCCTAAACCCTAAACCCTAAA
>JAQVOJ010000067.1:0-9498 GCA_028702675.1 Bacteroidales bacterium | reverse complement strand
AGATGGGATGTGTTATTTCTGCTGTGGCAAATGAAAAACTGAGAACCGCCTGTGTTTCTACCGGCATGAGCCATAGAAAGTACACCTCTGTCGTGATATTGACGGGAACCATCAAGTTCGCAATCGATTGAGTATCCGGGACCTCCGGTGCCAACTTTGCTACTGCGCATGTCTTTTGAGTATGGACAACCTCCTTGTATTACAAAATCTGGAATTACTCTATGAAATCGTAGTCCGTTATAAAAACCTTCATTTGCCAATTTTTCGAAGTTTAATACTGTATTTGGGGCATCGTCTTCGTAAAGCTCTGCCTTCATAACTCCTTTAGCGGTTTTAATATTTGCTATTTTCATTTTATAAATGTTTTAAGTTGTATTAAGTTTTAAAATTGAAATTAATCTCTAATTATTTGTTCCAATCTGCATATATAAATTCACAACCTTTGTAAGATTCGTCAATTTTGATGTAAGTTTTTTCAACTCGATCTTTAATCCACTTTTTTACTGTTTTTTGCTGTTCCAAATTAAGGGCATATTCATAAAGTTCCTGATAATCTTCTTCTATTGTTGCCAAATGTTCTGTTACTTTTTGGTCTATTTTTATAATTTTAACAACAGTTTTACCCTGTAGGTCATTAGTAACAAACGGGTTTGATATTTCTCCTTCTTGAAGTTTTTTAATTATTCTGTTGGTGGGTACATCTAACATATCGGGAGTAAATTTGCCGCTACCAGTATATGGATTCATAATTTTGCCGTTATTTTGGCTTGTCTCTTCGTCGTCGCTGTAAAGCTCAGCAGCATTTTCAAAACTAACTGAGTCGGATAGTATTTTTTTACGTATTTCTGATAATTCGTTTTTTAAACTATCAATAGCCATTTGATCGGTTTCAGGAACAATCAAGATATGACGTATATTTACCATTTCGCCTTTACGCTCAATCAATTGAATAATGTGGTATCCAAAATCTGTTTTTACTATTCGTGAAACATCTTCGGTATTTGTAAGACTAAAAGCAACAGCTGAAAATTCAGGTACAAGATCGGTTCTGCTTACAAAGCCCAGTTCACCACCTTTACTCGCCGAACCAGGATCTTGTGAATACAGTATTGCCATTGTGCTAAACTTTTCACCATTGATGATTCGGTCTCTAATCTCTTCTAATTTAGATATACAATTGTTTTTTTCTTGTTCGCTAATTCCGGGAATTTTTACAATTTGACTTAATTCATAACTTTCTTCAATTATTGGTATGCTGTCAGGATGTAAATCCTCATAATACGATTTTACTTCTGAAGGAGTAATTTCAACATCTTCGGTAAGTTTTGCTTGCATTCGTTGAGTGAGTAATTGGTCTTTTATAATACTTCTGAATTCCTCTTTAATTTGTACTATAGATTTACCGTAATATTCTTCAAGCTTTTGTTCGCTGCCTACTTGATTTATAAAAACACTTAATCTTCTGTTTAATTCTGATTCTACCTCTTTGTTGCCAACTTCGATGCTGTCTTTTTGGGCTTGAATTAGCAATAGTTTCTGAAACAACAGATCTTCCAATATTTCGCATTTTAAATCAACACTTGTACCATAATATCCTTGGCTAATCATCTGAATATACTGATTTTCGATGTCAGACTTAAGTATGGGTTGATTCCCTACAATTGCGACAATCTGATCAATTACTTCTTGCGAGTGTATTAATTGAATTGGGAAAAATAATGTAATACAGAATATACTTATTAAAATCTTTTTTTTCATTAATGTTTATATTATTAATAGTTTATAACGAGTGAACCATCGTTTTTAGCATGTGAATATAAATTTTGACGATAGATATTCATTGATTCGTTTTTTCGTTTATGTAAAATAATCTCACGCAGGCTTGGTATTAGTATGTCTATGGGTGTATGTTCGCCGCTTTCTATATAATCATCTACTATTAATAAATAACGTGTTATGTCGTCGAAACATTCATAATAATTAGTTTGTATAAGGCTTTCGTTTGTAATATCTTTAATGCATGGGATTATTTTTTTAAGTTCGCTTACTCTTATCCATTCATCTATGATATGAACTTTACGACCTGTACCTTTACAAAATTCGATTAACCTGTCAAGATTTGATAGTGATGTGGTTTTAACCATATCTCTTTCTACGTAATAACCGATTACCTGAGAACTCATAGTAAGATAGTGAACTTTTACAACAGGTTCGTTTAATATATAATTGTCAAGATATTTATTATAATATTCTTCAATCTCTTGCATTTCAACTACTGTATCGGTTAATTCGGCAATTAATTGTTGACTGAATTCATAAACATATAATTCTTTACGATACTTTTTAACTTTTTCATGAATTTCACTTGTGTCTTGCAGCTTTTTAAAGGATTCTATGTATAAGAGCTGCTCATCAATCCATGAGCGTATAATTTGCTCCGCCATTATTGCACTGTCTTCACTGCTAATTGCTGAAGGAAGTGTTTTTTGTAAATCATTTTTTGTAAATTTAGAATTACCTATTGTTACTAATACTTCATTTGAAAGCTTATCCGTATCTTTACAAGAATGGAATATGGTAAGAATAATTATCAAACTTAATCCAAGATATTTTAATAATCCCTTTTTCATTCTGCTATGCTTTCAAGTACATCTTGGTTAATTGTAATTTTATATTTGCTACGTAATTCTTCGATCCATTCTTTTTCTAATTGATTTTGATAATCAGCAGTTACAATTCCTCTAGCTTCTGATAGAGTTTTAATGCAAGGAGGAATAAGTTTTACCGTTGTAATTTGATTATCTTTTGCAATTACTTGATATTTTTTGCTGGAATTATTTGATTTAAATTGATTAATAATTTTGTCAATTTCATTATCTTGTCCGGGTAAAAACATTTCATCTTGTGAAACAACAACAGCACTACTATCAGTAGAATTAAACTTTTTGTTAATCCATTCCCAACTTCTTTCTTTCTTTAGTTTTTTTTCAAGTTTTGATGCAGTTTTAGGGTCTTCTGTTTTGTAAGTTGTTATGCTGTATCTAGTATCCCAACGGTATTTGTCTTTGTTCTGATTATAGAATTTTTCTAGTCCAATAGTATCAGCAATTGCTTTAGACCATACTTTTTGATCGGTAAGTTCAAATAAGAGAATTCCATCATGATACTCTTTCATTAAATATTTAAACTGTGGATATTTTTCTTCTAGTTGTTCTTTTTCATATTCAACAATTTGTCTATCGAAATAATTATCGAAAGATTGATTAATGAATGAATTAATTGCGAATTTAGTCTGTTTTCGATTTCGAGAATCGAGGAATTCAGCAAAGTCCGCTTGTGTAAATGTTTTATCGGCGAAACTAAATAGTACTTCATTAAGTTTTAAAGCTTCGTTGGCATCCCACGTTCCATTAAAAATTGAATCGGTAACTAGGGTATAGAATGGTTCTAATGCTTTTGTATTAATTTGAGCATTATATTCTTTTTTCAGGTTTTCTATTACTGTTTTTCTGCTTTTAGAGGCTCTTGCACTATTGGATATTCGTGTTTTTAGGCTTGGTTTTAATTCTTCAAAGCTTTTAATTTCTTCTTTTTCGAGTAGTTTAATTATATGATATCCATAAGATGTTTCTAATACTTCTGAGATTTCACCTACTTTATCTATTTCAAAAACAGCATCTTCAAAAACGCGTATCATTTTGCCACCAACTTCTATCCAACCTAAAACGCCATCGGTTTGTGCACTTCTTCTGTCTTCACTATATTCTCTAGCTAAAGCCCCAAAGTCTTCACCGGCTTCAATTCTTTTTTGTATTTCTTCCAGTTTATCTTCAAGCATTTTATGTTGTTCTGGAGTAATTTGGTGTGGTTTGGTTAACATTATGTGTGCTACTTTATGTCGTCCTTTTGCAGGGCGTTTGTTATTAACTTTTAATATATGGTAGCCATATTGGGTACGAACAGGTTTCGAGAAATGACCTATTTCTGTTTCATACATAGCAGTTTCGAATGGATATACTAATCCAAAGACTTTTTGCCATCCTAAATTTCCATTATTGAATTTTACCGATTCATCTTCACTCATTTCGATAGCTACAGTTTCAAAATCTTCGCCATTTTGCAGTCTTTCGTAAACTTTATTAATCTTATCCCATGCTTGCAAAGTGTCTTGATAACTTGCGTTGGGGTCAATATTTACCAATATATGACTTACATTTATGTCATATTTCATTCTTTCGTATGCTTCTTTTATTAATTCTTCTTCAACACTTTTATCCGACAAATAGGGTTGTGCTAGTTGATGTCTATAACTTGCAAGTTCGTTTTTGAAGTCTTGTGTAGTGTCTATCCCAAGATTTTGAGCTTCAATTACTTTCAGTTTAAAATTGATAAATAAATCCATATAGTTCTCTAATGCTTCCAACTTCATGGCATTATCATCGGTATTATTTTTTTGATAAATGTGCAAAAACTCTTTAACACTAATTTTGTTGTCATCAATTTCTAGAATAATACGGTCTTGTGCATTTAGATTACTAAAAGCAAACAGTACAATCAGTAGTATTAAAATTCTGTTTTTTTTCATAATAATATAATTTTTATTAGTTATCTCTTGAATAATTTGGTGCTTCACGAGTAATAGTAATATCGTGGGGGTGGCTTTCTATTATTCCTGAGTTTGTTACCCTTACAAATTTAGCATCGTTTCTCAATGTTTCAATGTTTTTTGCACCACAATAACCCATACCTGCTCTTAAGCCCCCAATATGTTGGTAAATAACCTCATTAAGTGTGCCTTTATACGGTACTCTAGCCGATATTCCTTCGGGTACCAATTTTTTAATGTCGTCTTCCATATCTTGAAAATATCTGTCTTTTGAGCCTTTTTGCATAGCTTCTATAGAACCCATTCCACGATATGATTTAAACTTACGTCCATTGTAAATTATTGTTTCGCCTGGAGATTCTTCTGTTCCCGCAAATAGGCTACCTGCCATAACGCAATGTGCACCGGCAGCAATAGCTTTTACTATATCTCCCGAATACCTTATTCCTCCATCGGCTATTATGGGAATATCTGTACCATTTAAAGCTTTTGAAACGGAAAAAATAGCTGAAAGCTGTGGCACCCCAACTCCGGCAATTACTCTTGTAGTGCAAATTGAGCCTGGTCCAATTCCAACTTTAACACCATCTGCTCCATGTTTAACTAATTCTTTGGCAGCATCTCCGGTTGCAATATTGCCAACAACAATATCAATATCTGGAAAAAGTTTTCGAGCTTCTTTCAATATTCTAATAACATTAGCTGAATGTCCGTGAGCTGTATCAATAACTAATGCGTCGCAATGTGCACTCACCAATGATTCCATACGTTCAATAGTATTGGCGGCAATGCCTACGGCAGCAGCTACTCTTAATCTTCCGTGTTTGTCTTTACAAGAATGTGGACTGTCGGCAGCTTTTGTAATGTCTTTGTAAGTAATTAATCCAACTAATCTGTATTCTTTATCAACTACCGGTAGTTTTTCAATTCTATGTTCTTGTAATATGTCTTTTGCTTCTTCTAAACTTATATTCTGATTGCTTGTAATAAGATTATGGCTAGTCATTATGCTACTTACAGGAGTACTCTCGTTCTTATGGAATCTTAAATCACGATTTGTAACAATACCTTTTAACACATTGTTTTGATCAACTACAGGGATTCCTCCTATATGATACTCTTCCATGAGCTTTAACACATCACCAACTTTGGCACTTTCATGTATAGTAATAGGGTCATAAATCATTGCATTCTCGGCTCTTTTAACTTTCATTACTTGACGAGTTTGCTCATCAATTGACATGTTTTTATGAATAACACCGATGCCTCCTTCGCGAGCAATAGCTATACCCATTGCCGATTCGGTTACTGTATCCATGGCAGCCGAAACAATCGGAGTATTAATTATTATATTACGCGAAAATTTGCTGCTAATATTTACAGTTGATGGAATAACTTCGCTATAGGCTGGTATTAAAAGCAAATCGTCGAAAGTTAAACCTTCTGAAACAATCCTATCTGATAGATATGACATAGCTCTAAAATTTTATTATCTTAAAAATTAAGCGAAAATACTAAAAAATGTTGTTGTAGCATGAGAAGGAATTGTAAATTTGTAAAAAAACTTATTATTGTATCTAAGTGAGCGAATTTAGAAACATATTAACAAAATACTGGGGCTATAATCAATTCAGACCTTTGCAAGAGGATATTATTAAATCGGTTGCTCAGGGTAAAGATACTCTCGGACTTATGCCTACTGGTGGAGGTAAGTCTATCACGTTTCAGGTTTATTCACTCTCGCGCAATGGAGTTTGTTTGGTTGTTACACCGCTGATCGCTCTAATGAAAGATCAGGTTCAAAATCTTAAAAAAAGAAAAATTAAAGCAGCTGCTATTTATAGTGGTATGAGCAAAGATGAGATTGATGTTGCTTTTACTAACGTTGTAAATGGCGATTATAAGTTTTTATATTTATCTCCAGAAAGATTGCAAACAGAATATTTTAAAAGCCGATTACATTTACTTAATGTTAACTTAATTGCTGTTGACGAAGCCCATTGTATCTCCCAGTGGGGATACGATTTTAGACCATCGTATAGGGCTATTGCCGAGATACGTGACAGATTACCCGAAATTCCTGTCTTAGCACTTACCGCAACAGCTACACCTGAAGTTGTTGATGATATACAACAACAATTGCACTTTATTGAAAAAAATGTATTCTCTAAAAGTTTCGAAAGAAAAAATTTAACATATTCAGTAATAAATACCGAAAACAAACTAAAACATTTATTTAAAATTGTAACTAACAATACTGGCACCGGAATCGTTTATGCCAGAAATAGAAAAGCTACACGTGAAATTGCTCTTACGCTAAAAAAGTATAAGCTTTCGGCAGATTATTATAACGCAGGTTTAGACCCTGAACTTAGAACATACAAGCAAGCCGAATGGCAAAAAGGATCTATAAGGATTATGGTTTGTACAAATGCTTTTGGAATGGGGATAGATAAACCAGATGTAAGATTTGTTGTTCATATGGATTTACCTGATTCTATCGAAGAATATTTTCAGGAAGCCGGCAGAGCAGGAAGAGATGAAAAAGATGCTAAAGCCATTTTACTTTTTAATAATACCGACAATATTAAAGCAAACCAGCGTATTGTAAGATCTTTTCCGGATATAGATAAAGTTAAAATTGTATATCAAAATTTGGCAGATTATTTTCAAATTCCATTAGAAACTGGCTTACACGAAAGTTTTGAATTCGAAATATTTGATTTCGCCAAACGATATCATCTAGATGTACTCTCAATATTTAATTCGCTAAAACTTTTGCAAACCGAAGGATATATTGAATATAACGATGCCGTGTATAATCCTTCAAGAATAATTTTTGTGCCGAAAAGAGACGAATTATATAAATTTCAGGTGTCGAATAGAAATTTAGACCCTTTTATTAAATTGCTTTTACGAAATTATACAGGAGTGTTTACCGATTTTGTGAATATTAGCGAAGAAGGTATAGCCCGTAAAGCCGGAACAAATGTTGAAAATATTATCAGTTATTTAAAATTCCTTAGTAAACAAGGAATTATTAAATACATTCCGAGAAAAACAAAACCTGTAATCGTTTATTTAAAAGAAAGGTGTAAATCAGAAGACTTGTATTTTAATATTAAAGAATATAATGAACGAAAATTACGCTACGAAGGCAGACTTAGAGCTATGCTTAAATATGCACAAGGTACTACAAAGTGCCGAAGTCAGCAATTGCTTTCCTATTTTGGACAAAACGAAGCAAGCCGATGTGGTAAATGTGATATTTGTATGCGTAGAAATGAGCTTTCGCTTAGTAAGTACGAATTTGATTTGATACATAAAAAGCTTAAAGAAATTTTATTAGAAAGAGATGTTTATTTAAATGATGCAATAGCTTTAATCGAATACGAAGAAAATAAAATAGTTAAAGTAATTCAATGGCTTTTTGAGAATAATAAAATTGTAACCAACAAAGAGAATAAGCTGCAATGGAATAGTAATTAATAATAAATCCCTGCTCCGGGACCAAGTGGCAACCCAATTATTACCCATACAATTAAAAGTAATGTCCACAAAACAAATAAGACAACAGAGTAAGGTAGCATAGTGCTGATAAGAGTTCCAATACCTGCATTTTTATCATATTTTTCAAAATAAACTATTATTAGAGCAAAGAAGCTCATCATTGGCGAAATGATATTAGTAACCGAATCTCCAATTCTAAATACTGTTTGAGATAATTCAGGTGAATATCCTAAAAGCATGAACATCGGGATAAAAACAGGACCAAGAATTGCCCACTTTGCCGAAGCCGACCCCATAAACATATTAATAAAGCCTGACAAAATTATAAATAATATTAGTAATGGAATTAATCCAATATTCATGTTTTGAAGTGCAGTTGCCCCATTAATAGCTATGATAAGACCTAAATTGCTCCATTTAAAATATGCAACAAATTGGGCTGCAAAAAACACAAGAACCATAAAAGCTGCCAGAGTTTTAAAACTATCGACCATCCCTTTTACTACATCAGCATCTGACTTAAATTTACGTGTTATAAAACCATAAACAATACCCATAGTGGCTGCAATAATAAAGAGAAAAGCAATAAACCCTTTTAAGATTGGTGAATGTAAAATTGAATTAT
The DNA here is from genome assembly GCA_028702675.1 of Bacteroidales bacterium. Lineage (GTDB taxonomy): Bacteria > Bacteroidota > Bacteroidia > Bacteroidales > ML635J-15 > JAQVOJ01. Next base: position 757 of record JAQVOJ010000067.1, on the reverse strand, counting down.
TAGGAGAACGTAAAAAACCATGGTTAGGTATTATCCCTGCAAGCAGGACTATTATCCATGCAAAAACAACTCCAATAACAGCCCATAAAGCTTGTCTTTCTCTTTTCGATAATTGTTCGATAGGCTCCGGTTTTACATTGCCATTATATTTCCCGAGTCTAGATTCTACAAACCTTTCGGTTACCCATGTTGCTGCAATTGCTACTATAAAAGTAGAGGCTATCATAAAATATAAATTTGCGGTTGGTAAAACATAATATGTAGGGTCAAGAATATGTGCCGATTCTGTTGAAAGACCTGCTAATAATGGGTCTATTGTGCCAATAAACAAATTTGCACTAAAACCACCGGAAACACCTGCAAATGCAGCTGCCATGCCGGCTATTGGATGCCTGCCTAATGAATGAAATATAATTGCTCCAAGTGGAATTATTAAAACGTAACCTAAATCTGAAGCTATGTTAGATAATATTCCGGCAAGTACTATTACAAACGTTATTATTCTTTTGGGAGATTTAATAACTAATAATCGTATTGCTGCGCTTATAAGACCCGAACTTTCGGCTATACCTATTCCTAACAGGGCAACCATTACTATTCCTAACGGTGCAAATCCTGTGTAATTATCTACCATGTCGAGAATAATGCGATGAACCCCCTCTTTGCTAAGCAAGTTATTTGTGGTAACTAGCTCGCCCGTTGCAGGATGTAAACCTGACCAACCTAATTTATGTCCTATAAAAGAAAATATGAGAGC
>JAQVOJ010000162.1 GCA_028702675.1 Bacteroidales bacterium | reverse complement strand
AAAGAAACAAAGTTAAAGCTTTTTGCCCTGCTTTATATGAAACAAATACATTTGGGATGTTTTTAACGCAAGAATTTGAAAATGTAAAAACTAAAATCGAAAACTGTGGTTTTGACAATCCTATTTTATATGTTGATTACACAGCAAATGATAATGTTTTTGCATGCGATTATTATGACATTAAACACATGGCTGATGATGCAGGTTTTATATATATTGCTGCGCATGGTGGGGAAACTGAAGGCATATTGCTTACCAGAGGCACAACAGAAGATGTTATAATTAATTGGATTTCTGACATGAATGATCTTGAAAATATTGAAATAGCAAATGTCCCGGATGCTTATAAGCCCGAGGAATGGTCTGACAATTTAGAGTGTTGGGAGGCTTATGCAAATTCTGCATGGGCAAATCAAAATTGGGGAACAGAACTTGTTGAAAATAAAACTATTACAATACTTTCTATTTGCAATGGATACAACAATGGATGGGTAAATGCATGTGCAGGGGGAGCTTGTTTTGGATACGAAGGAATAACTGATTTTGGGAGTGCCAATACTCACAACATCGCATTATTGGGATATATGAACAGCAGTTCAGGTAATGGACAATACAGGTTGGCTTCGCAAGCTTATAATAAAGTTATACAGAGCAGTCCAACTTCAAATCTAAAATATATTGGAAATGGCGAAGTAACGCTATGTCCCGGGATTGTTGCAAAATTTCCAGACAACTTAAGCATTGTAAATTCATCGGGTAATGGTTATATAACTCTTGATACATGGTGCAACTCAGACATAGATTTGGATGTTAGCAGTTACCTAAGTCCTGTATCTTTTTCCACGCAGGGAAATATTGTAATTTCTGATCTTGAATGGGACAATCCGGTTGGAGGAAAATCTAACAGAATAAACTTTTCATGGCTTAATTCATCATCTCAAAATTCGGGTATAGTTACTGTCCATATTAATGCCGAAAAATTTCAGAGCACACCTTCAATATTAAATGAATATCACACTTTAAACCCAACAGTTGAACCAACATCTTATTCATTTCAGGTTAACCCTTATGATATTAGTATGCCCACAATTTCAGGTAAAGTTTACGACTCTTCATCTTCAGATTATTTAACAAACGGAACAGTAAAAGATACTGATAATTCTGAAAATTCTGTTTCAATCAATTCGCAAGGAGAATATAGCATTTCTGTTAATCAGGCTTGGAGTGGTAGCCTTACTGCTTCATCGCCCGGATATGCACCAAAAACACAGCCTTTTAATCCTGTATTTGCAGATACAGAGTATGATTTTTATTTAGATGAAGTGCCAAACACATACATTACACATGAAGTAGTTTCAGGGAATAGTGTTCAATTCTATTCCCATAATGTTCCGTCTGGATATAATACTTACTGGGACTTTGGTGATCCTAACACTGATTATGATAATACTTCCAACCCTAATCCGCCATATACATATAGTGTTGCAGGGACTTTTACTGTTGTATTGACTCTTACTCATTATCTAAGTGGTGATCAACTAAATCCGATATCGTATGAAATTGTTATTGAACCAATAATTATTTCAGGCATGTATTCTCCTGAATTTTCAAGCAGTTGTTTGTTAGTTGATGTTGGTACTGAAGTTACATTTTATGATAATTCAACATTTAATGAAGAACAAGAACTGTGGAAGTGGTTTTTTGAATGGGATACAGATAATGTTTCAGAATCAGATTTTTTCTATAAAGAACCGAATTATCCTGTAAATCCAGAATTTTTGGTAACGAATCACATATTTAATAATATTGGACATCAAGTAATAAAGTTGCAATCATACAATCAAGTCTTTTGGTTTGGTGATGTTCAATATAATGGGACAGATTGGAATGAAAGCCTAGCTGCTTGGGGAGGAGTTAATGTCATTGATTGCGATTTGACGAGTGTTCTATTTACGCATCCACTCTTTTGTTCAGGAATATTTTTAGGTGCTGTGTATGATGATTGGGCATATAATAACAATACAGGGCCATTATACATTTACGGAGGTAGTTTTCTTTTTAATGGAATCGCAAACAACCATCTTGACAGCAATTTGCCTATTACAATAAGTGCTTGCAAAGAAATTATTATTAACGGTGATCTCGAATTTATTGCAGATGGCTCAGAAGAACTTATTTTGGAGATAAATGATGATCCTTGTCTGCATGAGGGAGGGGATAAGTCATTATTAGATATTCAAGAATACGGTACAGATGATGTCGTTGCTACAGAAAGCCATTTGTATTGTTATCCTAATCCTGTAAGTGATTTTTTAAATGTCAGCATTTTAAATGAATGCAAGCAGGATGTATTTTTTAAATTTATCAATATACAGGGACAAGTAATTGTAAATTATAATAAAGAAAATGTTCAGATTGGTAGAAATATTTTCAGATTCGACATTAAAAATTTCCCTACTGGTATGTATTTTATCAGTATAAACATGAATAATAATAACTCTATAAAGAAATTTATTAAAAACTAAAAAGATGAAAAAAATAGTAATCACCACGACTTTATTATTAGTTGCTATTGTTGTTCTTGGTCAATGGTTTGTAGAAACTGACATCGGTTATGTCTTGGCAATGAATAGAAAATCTTTTGTATATGACAATATTGTATTAGTTGATAATAGGGTGAATGACACTTATGAGAAGGTGTCCTATTCTCATAATTTTAATATAATTCAAAGTCCATTTATTAGTTTTACAGGTGGCTATAAACTTAATAGCTGGGCCATATCCTTTGGTTTTTCTTATTGTGATAATAAGACTTTTACAAGTTTTAACAAACAAAATTCATATTTTAGGGACAAAAGTATTATTTGGGAGAATATTGGTGATGATAGAATTTTCGTGAATAGGAGTATTGAAAATTATAGTTATTCTACGAAAGGCTATTATGTGTTGCCAGAAATCTCATATATCTTTAAATTAAAACAATTTAGGATTAGTCCATTTCTGGGTGTTTCTTTAAAGTATTTAACAGTTTATGAATCTATAACAAGAAAAACAACGTCTTACATTCTTGATTCTACTGAAGAAGCCTCTCCCAATTTTGTTACCGAACGATATAATTGCAAATCTTCATTTTCAAATGATTTAAGTAACGTATTTGCTCTTTGGTCGGGCTTGCAAATATCATACGATATAAGTGATAATTTTAACTTGTTAGGTAAGATTAATTGTAGTTTAGGAAATACAATTAGAGTTGTTGAAAAGGTGCAAACTTCGTATGAAAGTGAATTTATGGGTAATGTGATTGAATCTAATAAAAATAAATATGTCTATGCGACAGATCAATTATGGAACCTTAACTCAATAAACTTCTCCCTCGGCATACGCTACTACTTCAATAAAAACACTTCCAGCAAAAATGAGTAAAAATGACAATATTACAATCAGCGCCTGTACCGAAATCGTAATCAACGGGGATATTGAATTTATTGCAGATGGCTCAGAAGAACTTATTTTGGAGATAAATGATGATCCTTGTCTGCATGAGGGCGGTGATAAGTCATTATTAGATATTCAAGAATATAGTACAGATGATGTTGTTGCTACAGAAAGCCATATGTATTGTTATCCTAATCCTGTAAATGATTTTTTTAATATCCGCATTTTAAATGAATGCAAGCAGGATGTATTTTTTAAGTTTGTCAATGTACAGGGACAAGTAGTGTTAAATTTTAATAAAGAAAATATTGAGATTGGCAAAAACATTTTTAGGTTTGACATCGAAAATTTCCCACCTGGCATGTATTTTATAAGTATTAATATGAATAATAATAACTATATA
>JAQVOJ010000066.1 GCA_028702675.1 Bacteroidales bacterium | reverse complement strand
GTTTACAAACGGAAAGCCGTTACTAACGGTTAATAACGGATAAACATATCATTACTAAAACTTAGGAAACCTATTAATTTGCATTAAGTACTTTATAGTTTATTAGCGAAAAAATCGCAATTACTTTTAATGTGTTATTCAACTACAAATCTAAAACTAACTGTTTTTTCTTCGATTAGTAATATGAGATTATATATACCCTGTGCAAAGTTTTGAACATTTACTTCAGTAATTGAGGAGTTATCCGTAGATACGGTTTTAACTGTTTTTCCTTGTTGATCAACAATACGAATATCTTCAATTCTTTTCCCATTATGTTCAATATTCAAACTGTGTTTTGCAGGATTAGGATATACTTTTATATCTGATTTATACATTTCTGACTTACTGTCAATTCCTAATACTTCGGCACAATAAGTGTCTTGTTTGCAACCGCTATATGCAGTTAGGCACACATAATAATTTTCGTACTCCGGTAAATTAATGTTAATAAAACCATCTTCCAAATCATTGTATTGCCACATTGTAATACCTCCAAAATCCCAAAATGCAGAGTCGGCATTTATACAGTATAACCAAAGATATACTTCAGGACCTCTTGTTAAGTATTCTTGTGTAAAATATGCATATACTTGGGTGGTATCTATTTTCCAAACATCCAAACTATCAAAAACTATTTGGTTGGTTATTTGTTGAACCAAGATGGCATCGCTAACTTCAATTTCGGTAGGATAGGCAGCACCAAAAGGGCTTTTATGAAACATAGAAGCATAAAATGTACAAGCAGCTGTGTAAGTGCCTAGAATACTTGGGTGGCTTCCGTCAGAGGAATACAATTCTAATGTGTTTTGAGACAATTCACGTAAATGTTTCCATACCATTCCAACCGGTGCTACTTGCGCATTGTTTAGTTGAGCGATTTCGAGGTAGCTTTCACGAATACGGTTTTGCATTCCTTCGTATGTGCATAATGGTTCATAGTATTGGCAATTGACAGGATCTCCGTTTTCTCTGCCCCATGTCATAAAAAACATGGGTATTGTACATTCGTTGTTGCTATATATTGAATCGCATAGTATCTGGGCATAAGGATACATTTCTGCTTCAACCTGAGCAGGAGGAAAGGAGGGTAATTGGCTTTGCTCTTGTAAAACAACATAGTCCCAATCATAGGATGCGATACTATCTAGTACTTGAGTGTTTGTGGAATGCTGTTCAAATGTCGCACTACCGGGACTAATCATAATATACTCTAATGTATCATTAAATGAACTTGCAATTTTACTAACCCAGTAAGGTACCGAGTTGTTTGCTGCTGTATAGCTATTGCCTATAAACAAAGCTTTTTTGTTTTGCGACAGAATAATTATCGGAAGTACGATTAAACTAAATAGAATTATTTTTTTCATAATTAAGTTTAAATAAAATGAATTTATTTTTTAAACAAATGCTTTTCTTTAATATTTACAATCTTTCCGTATTTTTCAATCTCGTCAAGGTTAATACGTTTTTTATTGCCTACTATACTAATAGCAAGTGGTTTGTTTTTTAAATTTGTTTTATAAAAGTTTTCGATATTATTAAAACTAATGTTTTCGTATCTTTCACGTTTTACTTTTGCAGGATCGTTGTCGTATCCTTGTTGTTTTGCATTTCTAATATAAATACTTAAGTTTCTGAAATGTGGTCGAGAACTTACCGATGATTGCAATAAATATGGCTTTATCGTTTTGATTCTTTCCTTTTTAAGTGGCATATGATTTATTAAACTGTCAAATACTTGCATTGCCTCTACAGTTTTATCGGCCTGTGTTCCAACATAGCCTAAAAAGTAAGCTTCGTTATGAAGTAATGCGGGAGTTCTAAAGTTTGCACCGGCACTATAAGCAAGAGAACGATATTCTCTGATTTCCTGTAATACTAAACCTGAAAAAGAACCTCCAAAATACATATTAAAAGCATCCATATCGGCATGTACCTTAGGATTGAATTTAAACCCGTTTGCTAAATAATAGATTTTACTTTGAGACGCTTTCTTTTTATGTGTAAAAAATACTGTTGATTCGGTATATTGATTTATTTTTTTAACAACAGGACATTCTGTTTTCTTATTGCCTGCAAAGCTGAAAGACTCTTTCAAAACTGAAGTTAATTCATCAAGATTAGTTTGCCCTGTATAATGAATTTCAAGCTCATAATTGCTTGCTTTAGCAAAAGCATTTGTAAGAGTATCGGCTTTAAGTTTTTTAATTTCTTTTAAACTTAATCTATCGAGATAATCTGATTTTTCTCCGTAACGTACATATTCAAAAAGTGCATCAGCTATATTATCGGGTTCGCTACGTTCCATTTTTCTATTCGTTTTTTCTGCTTCGTACAAAATACTAATTTTTGATTGCTCTAGTACAGGGTTTTTAATCAGTTTTGTCAAATATTCAACTGCTTCAAATACATTTTTTTCAATACCTTCGAGATAAACTGTAGTGTAGCTTTCGTTTCCACTTATGTAAAAACTGCAACCTAAGCTTCCCATTTTTTTATTAAAATCGTCGAAGGTAGCTCCTTTAGGATATGCATAATTCATCATTTCGCATGCATATTTTAGTTCAGGTATTTTTTCGCTTCCAACTCTAAATTGTAAGTTCATTGAAAAAATATCATTTATTGGGTTCTCTACATAATGTAGCTCAACGCCTTTATTTAAGCTTAAAATTTTAACATCATTATTAAAATCAATGAATTTTGGTTCAGTCTCTGTTACGGGCATCTCAGAGAGTTTTTTCGCATAAGAAGAAGCAGCATCGGTGTTTTTAACAATTGGTTTAAATCCTGGTTTTTCTATCTTTTCCGGTTTTGCAAATCCCATTTTGCTGTGGAATGCTAAATAATTATCTCCAAAATACTCATTTGCAGTTTTAATTATATCGTCTTTGGTTATCGACATTAACCTTTCGGGATAGCTAAGCATAAAATTTATATCAATATTACCGGCAAAAGCGGAAGCAAGCATTTGGCTTCTATAAATACCGGTTTCCATACTTTTCATATAGTTTCGATATAGTTCTAACTTAATGCTTTCTAGTATCTCTGTGTCGAAATTACCTGTTTTTAGTTTTTCAAGTTCGTTTAGGACTAAATCCTCGGCTTGCGGTAATTTTTGACCTACAATTTTTGGTACTATTAATATAATATTAGCCCCGTAATCATTATAAGGCATATACATTGGTGCGGCACCAAGTAGTTCGTTGTTATTCATAAGTTTATCCAGTAATCCTGTTTGGTTTTGATTCGATAATATTGAATTACAGACTTCTAATTTTAATTTGTCGGGATGTCCGTTGTTTGGTGCTCTAAATCCTAGTAAACAGAGTTTTACAGGGCTAAGTTTAACTTCTACTAATTCACGTCCATTAAAATCTTCCTCCTTATAAACCGGTCTTTCGGGGAGTTTGCCCGATTCCCATTTGCCAAATTTCTCTTTTATTATTGGCATTACAGCTCCTGCATCAAAATCGCCGGATATTATTAAAGCCATATTGTTGGCTACATACCAAGTTTTATAAAAATCATACATCTTTGTTAATGAAGGATTTTTTAAATCTTCTATGGTTCCAATTAATGTCTGCTGACCGTAAGGATGATTTTTATAGAAGTTTTTATTAAAAGATTCAAGAAGTGGAAATATAAACATATCTGAATACATGTTTTTTTCTTCGTAAACAACTTCGAGTTCTGCTTGAAATGATCTAAAAACCGGTTTTTCAAAGCGATGACTATATAAATCTAACCATTTTTCTATCTGGTTTGGTGGAAATGAGTTGTAAAAAATTGTCATATCTTCGCTTGTGCCGGCGTTTACATTTGTACCACCCATTTCTTTTATTATCTTATCCAATTCGTTAGGGATAGCGTACTCATTAGCTTTTATCGATTCCTCATTAATACTCTTCTGTATTAAAGCTCTTTCTTCGGGGTCTTGTGTTTTTCCAAGTTTATCATATAATCTAAAAATATGCTCGATATGAACTTTTTCGGCTTCCCAATTTATAGTTCCAAGTTCCTCTGTACCTTTAAATAACATGTGCTCCTGATAATGAGCCATTCCTGTTGCATCTTTAGGGTCATCTTTGCCACCTGCTCTTACTACAATTCCTCCAAATACACTTGGGGTAGTGTGGTCAGGATTAAGTATTACTGTTAATCCATTATCAAGTTTGAAAACTTTGATATCAAGGTCTAAGACTCTGTCTTGTGAATAAATAATACTTGTAATAAGTAATAGACAGATTAAACTAAATGTTTTCATTTTTTATAAAAATTTAAGTGATTAATTTGTGGTGCAATTTAATAATTAAAACTCACTTTAGTATTATATCGTTTTTTTGTTTTTTGTATTTTAATATAATATATAGTTTTCTTTAATAATATCGAAATGAGAATTTATGTATTTTAGTAAAAATTTTTTATGCTAATTTTATAGATTTATTATGCGAAATTTATTGTATGCACTCTTATTTATTTTATTTGCAATAAATACAAGTGCTCAGGTTCTTGAGGGAAGTAAGGCAAATGCAACAATTAATGGTGCTTCAAAGCTTAGATTTAAAGAATTTACCGAAGTCCCTAATTATATTTCTTTTAGGAATGACGAATTAATTCCATACGACAAAGCTCTTAATCTTATATTAAGTTTTATTGAGATTGACAATCCCGGTCTTTTAGTCAATAATTCAACTAGCGATAAATTGGGCTATGTCCATACAAGACTCTATCAAACCATTAACGAGATTCCTGTAGAATATGCATCATGGTTAATTCATGAGTACGATGGATATGTTTCAAGTATGAATGGAAATATTTTAAGTTCGGCTAAAATCAATGGTGGTTTTAATATAAATCCAGAAGATGCATTACAATATGCTTTAAATTATGTAAATGCTGATTTGTATATTTTTGAAGCTGACGAAATGCAAAATCCATATAAAGAAAATTATCAAACTCCGGTTCCCGAAAAAGTTTATTTACCCGAAAATGGAAAACTTGAATCAGCAATACTTTATCCTGCATACAAAATTGATGTATTTGCCTTAAAGCCATATAGTCGCAAGTATGTTTACGTAAGTGCCTTAGATGGAAAAATATTGCATACAGAAACACGGATTTATACTGCCGACACACAGGCTACAGCAGTTACTGCTTATAGTGGTACACAAACAATTACTGCCGATTATTATGATAACCTTTACAGGTTGCGAGAAACTGGCAGAGGTAACGGAATTGCTACTTACAATTGTAATAATACTGCAGAATATGAGAACGCATCCGATTTTTACGATGATGATAATTATTGGGACAATGTAAATGAGCAGTTAGACCAGTACTCAACTGATGCTCATTTTGCTACTGAAAAGACTTATGATTATTACTTAAATTTTCATAACCGAAACAGTATAGATAATAATGGGCATGAGCTTAATTCTTACATACATTTTAGCTTGGTAGATTTTGGCTATAGTTCTAATGTAAATGCATTTTGGAATGGAAGTGTAATGACCTATGGAGATGGTAGCGAGTCGGTTACTCCACTTACTACAATAGATATTTGTGCTCACGAGATAACACATGGTTTAACTAGTTATACATGTAATTTAACATATCAAGGAGAGTCTGGTGCTATCAACGAAGCCTTTAGTGATATATTTGCAGTAGCAGTAGAGCACTATGCAGTACCTCAATATGCCGATTGGCTTATAGGTGAAAATATTGGTTATGCTTTTAGGTCGGTTAGTAACCCCAAATCTTATGGCTTACCCGACACTTATCAAGGAGAAAATTGGTATTTCGAATCGGGAGATAATGGCGGTGTACATACCAATAATGGACCTTTATGTTACTGGTTTTACCTTATTAGCGAAGGAGGTTCGGGTACAAACGATAATGGTGATTCTTACAATATTACAGGTCTAGGAATGGAAGCTGCTGCCGAAATTGCATTTAGATTGCAAACTGTATATTTAAGTAATAACTCACAATATTTAGATGCTCGTTTTTACGGAATACAAGCAGCAATAGATTTTTATGGACCATGTAGTCCTGAAGTAGAACAAGTTACTAACGCTTTTTATGCAATCGGTGTAGGAGGAGCTTATGTAAACGAAGTAATTGCAGATTTTTCTGCTAATTATACCGAAAACTGTGTCCCGCCGTTTACGGTTCAGTTTTACAATTATAGTATTAACGGAAGCGATTTTATATGGGATTTTGGCGATGGAACTACCAGTACCGAAGTTAACCCAGAACACACTTATACTATGCTTGGAGAATATGATGTGCAGCTTTATGCTGATGGAGCTTCTTGTGGAAATCATACTGAAACAAAAGTAGGATTTATCTCTATTAATTTTGATAATCCTTGTATGGCTTTTATGCCCGGTACCGGAAATGTTACAACCGACCGTTGCGAAGGTACTTTGTTTGATATAGGAGGTCCCGATGAGCCATATTATAATAATTCAAGTTCAACATATACCATTAAGCCCGATGATGCAACGCAAATAGTTCTAAATATTATAAACTTTGATATTGAACCAGGTTCAGGTTCTACTTGCGACTATGATTATATTGCATTTTACGATGGCGAAAATACTTCTGCACCACTTATTAACGATACATATTATTGTAATACTACCGGAAGTCCTGGAACTATTATCTCATCAGGTGGTGCAATTACAGTTAAGTTTTTTAGCGATCCCGGGCTTAGCCTTGATGGATTCGAAATTGATTGGCAATGTTTGTTAAATACTGACCCTCCAATAGCTTCTTTTAAAGCTGATGTGCCTTATACTTGCAGCGGCGAAGTTCAGTTTGAGGATTTAAGCATGAATAACCCTGAAGAGTATTTATGGGATTTCGGAGACGGAAATACTAGCGATGAAGCTAATCCACTGCATGTATATACACAATCAGGTAATTATAGTGTTAGTTTAACTGTTTCTAATCAAAATGGAAGTAGTACGTATTCCCTAGATTATCAAATTTATGTGGAGCTTGATGATGCTATCGAAATTGATGATATTACAGTATGTATTGATTCTGTGTTTGATATTACAATTGACAGTTATGGTGAAAACCTTAATTGGTATAGTGATGAGTTTTGTAACGAAATTGTGAACACTGGCTCTGTATTTAATCATCAACCAATTGAAACTGATATACAGTACTATATTCGTCAGTTTACTGATCCTCAAGTAGAGAATGTAGGACCTACTAATAATACTGATGGAGGTGGATATTTCGGCAACCCCGATTATATTCATTATATTATTTTTGATGCTTATCGACCTTTTGAATTAGTTTCGGTAAGTGTAAATGCAGAGTCGAGTGGAATGCGTACAATTGCTTTACGAGACCATGAATTTAATGTAATTGATGTAGTAGAGGTATATTGTCAGCAGGGTGTTAGCCGTATAAATTTAAATATGACTGTGCCTGTTGGGGAGGACCTTCAACTTGTGGGATTAGGTAGTCCTGACTTGTTTAGAACAAACAATTCTTATTATTTAGGCTATCCTTTTACAATTGATAATATTGTAAGTATTACAGGTAGTAGTGCAAGCTCTGACCCAACAAGTTATTACTATTATTTTTATGATTGGGAAATTGAATTACCGGGTTGTCTTAACGAACCTACTATTTTAAATATTAATGCCATAGATTGCTCAACCAATATAGCAGATGAATCGTTTAAAAATATTAATATTTATCCAAATCCTGCTAATAATATACTACATATTAGTGGATTGAGCGAGATTCGTGAAGATGTTAAGCTTGAATTTATTGACATTAGCGGTAGAAAAGTGCTTACTAAAACAATCAACGAAGATACAAGCTTCGATATACAATCTTTACCCTCAGGTATATATTTTATTAATGTGTTACATGATAGTTTAATTAGTACTTTCAAAATTGTTAAGTATTAAGTTCAAAACAAAAGTTTTTTTTGTGATTTTGAATAATATAACACTAACTTTGCATTATAAAACTAAATGTAATGGTAGATAAATCTGTAATATACTCAAAAAATACCATAGAGTTTATTACTGTGGCTAAAGAGTTCTTATCTTTCTGTGAGACAAAAAAAATTGTGTCGAAACAATCATTTGCCGATACATCACTTAAGCTAATTAGTCTATTGTATTTAAAAGCACTTACGATTCCCGAAACCGAGTTGCAAGAGTCTGAAAATATTGAAAAATACGTTACCGAAGAAGCATGGGCATTCGTTAAAAATAATGTTGAAAACAATTTGGGCGCTTGGGATGACATTATTGAATTTAAGGATTCGGCAATGATGAACTCAACCGATTATATACATGTTAGTTTATCGGAATTGTATGCAGATATTTATCAAGACGTTGGTGATTTAATAGGCTCGTATCAAATGGGAGACGAATTAAATATGTACGATGCCTTGCATATTTGTCATCAAAACTTTAAAAATTATTGGGGATATCGAGTTATAAAGATTATAGAGGTTTTACATTATAAAGTATTTTTTGCTAAGCAAGAGGATGAAGACTAGTTTTAAAGAAAATATATCTAAAGAAGAAATAAATAATTTGCCAATAGCAGTTTTTAAGGGTACAATTGTAATTATTGATTCTGTAAGAGTTTTAAAAAAATATTTGCCGGAGCTTATGCTCGAAAATATATGGGGAATCGACACCGAAACCAAACCATGTTTTAAAAAAGGTGTTCAAAATCAAAACAAAACGGCTCTTATTCAACTCTGCGGGAATCGAAAAGCATTCTTGTTTAGAGTTAATAAAATTGGAATTCCTGATGTATTGGTTAAAATATTTTCTGATGAGAAAATTTTAAAAGTCGGTTTAGCATTAAAAGATGATATTGCAGGTCTTGAAAATATCAGAAAATTTAAAGCTCAGTCGTTTATTGATTTACAAAAGTACGTAAACGATTTTGGTATAGAAGCAAACGGCTTACGTAGTTTAAGTGCAATAGTATTAGGAATTAGGATTAGTAAAACTCAACAATTAAGTAATTGGGAAGCCGATGTGCTCGATGAAAAACAGATATTGTATGCTGCTACAGATGCTTGGGCACCACGCCAAATTTATTTGAAATTGCAAAAGCATTAAAAAATGAAAACTCATAAATGTAAATATCGTGTTTTATATGCCGATACCGATAAAATGGGAGTGGTCTATTACGGTAATTATTTGCGGCTATACGAATATGGTAGAAATCAAATGATGAGAGATTTTAATATCCCGTTTAGTTTAATCGAGAAATCAGGAATTGTTTGTCCGGCTATTGAAGTAAAAATTAGGTATGTAAAACCTGTAGTTTTCGATGAAGAAATTACTATTGTAAGTAAAATTAAACAATTGCCAACAGCAAGGTTTCCTTTCGTACAAGAGATTATTGGCGAAGATGGTTCATTAAAAAATATGGCAGAAGTAGATTTATGCTTTGTTAACGAAAATACTCTTAAACCTGTTAGGTGTCCCGAAGATTTCAGAAAAATTTTAGAGACTTTATAATAAGCTCCATATCATTTGAGTTAATACTATTTTATTAACCATATTTTATGAAATTCAAATCAATCTTTTTTGTACTGGTAAATTTGCTTGTAATAAGTGTACATAGCCAGAATAAATTCACGATATCGGGATATGTAGAAGATTTAGCCTCAGGCGAAAAGCTTATGGCAGCTAATGTTTACGATTTAAATACTAAGAATGGTACTAGTACAAACGAATATGGTTTTTTTAGTATTACATTGCCATCCGACAGTATTAAATTAGCCGTTTCTTTTGTGGGATACACTACTTACCAATACAACTTTTTCCTTGATAAAGATATAAATTTGAATATAAAACTTGATCCGGTTTTGCAATTGGCTGAAGTTACTATTACCGACCGTAAAGCTGACGAAACAGTTAAAAATACACAAATGTCGATAATAGAAATGCCTGTACATCAAATTAAAACCTTGCCTGTTTTTATGGGCGAAGCCGATGTAATGAAAACCTTACAGTTAATGCCCGGAGTGCAATCAGGTAGCGAAGGTAGTAGCGGACTTTACGTAAGAGGCGGTGGTCCCGACCAAAATCTAATTCTTCTCGATGGTGTTCCCGTTTATAATGCCGACCATCTGTTTGGGTTCTTCTCTGTGTTTAATCCAGACGCTTTGTCGAGCGTAAAACTAATAAAAGGCGGTTATCCAGCTCGATATGGTGGAAGACTTTCGTCTGTTTTAGATATACGTATGAAAGAAGGTAATATCCGCGAGTATAAAGGCGAGTTCTCTATAGGAACTGTGGCTTCTAAGTTTACAGTCGAAGGACCTATTATTAAAGATAAAACTTCGTTTATCGTAAGTGCCAGACGTACTTACATTGACATTTTAACCGCTCCGCTTATTGCTGCTGCCGAAAGACTTGCAGGGGGAAATGGAAACCTTAGAGCCGGATACTATTTTTATGATGCAAATGTAAAATTAAACCATAAGTTTAGCGATAAAGACAGACTGTTTATTAGCTTTTATACCGGTAGAGACAAAGCTTACATGAAAAATAAAGAAGAATATCTGTTTGCAGATACTATTAATGTTGATAAGTCTGATGCAGGATTATTATGGGGAAATTTAACTACTAGCATTAGATGGAATCATATTTTTGGAAATAAAATATTTGCTAACACTACTCTGGTATATTCAAATTATAAATTTAATACTTTCGAAGACTATACAAGTAAACGGGGTGATATAGAACAAGGTTCATTCTCTTACGATTATTTTAGTGGTATCTCTAATTATGGAGCTAAAATAGATTTTGATTATATGCCGGCACCGCGTCATAGTATTAAGTTTGGTGCTAATTATTTATATCATCAGTTTAAGCCGGGTGTAAGCACGTTTAAAATTCTTGAAGACTCTTCGTCTATAAATCAAACTTTTGGAAATAACTCAATTTATGCTAACGAGTTCTATATTTATGCCGAAGATGACATTAATATAGGTAGCAGACTAAAAGCTAATATAGGCATTCATTATTCCGGATTTGCCGTAAAAGATAAATACTATAACTCCATACAACCTCGAATTGCATTAAGATATTTAGCTTCCGAAAATTTGTCGTTCAAAGCTGCTTTTACACGTATGGATCAATATATACATTTGCTTACGAATAGTACCATTGGATTACCTACAGATTTATGGTTACCAACTACCGAAAATATTTTACCACAAAATAGTTATCAGACAGCAATTGGCGGAGCTTATAATATCAACGATAATTGGGAAATTACCCTCGAAGGTTTCTATAAAACAATGGATAACTTAATTGAATACAAAGAAGGTGCAAGCTTTTTCGATATAGGTACAAATTGGGAGTCGAAAGTAGAAACAGGTAAAGGGTATTCGTATGGAGCCGAATTGTTGATACGCAAAAATATTGGGAAATTTACTGGGTGGATTGGATACACTTTATCGTGGTCGAATCGTAAATTTGAGAACCTTAATAATGGGGAGGTTTTCCCTTATAAATACGATAGACGACACGATATTGCAATAGTAATATTATACGAAGTAAGTGATAATATCGACTTAGGTTTAACTTGGGTTTATGGAACCGGAAATGCATTAACGCTTGGTGTAGCACGTTATAGCGACCTACCCGAAAATTACCAACTGTACGATAGCTATTACTACGACTATTATGGATATGGAGGATGGAACGAAATTGAATATTATAAAAGTAGAAATTCGTATCGTACACCTGCATACCATAGGTTAGATGTAAGTGCAAATTTTCATAAACAGAAAACTCATGGTGTGCGAACATGGAGCGTAGGTTTATATAATGCTTATAGCCGACAAAATCCATTTTTTATATATTTTGGATACGCTAACAATAAAAAGGTATTAAAGCAGATTAGTCTTTTCCCGATGATTCCTTCGGTAAGGTATTCGTTTAAATTTTAATGTATATGAAAAAAATAAGAGTATTATTAATAATTATTGTTTTAGCATTATTTATAGGATGTGAAAAAATCCTCGAAATGGATATTGAAGCTACGGCACCTATGATTGTAGTAAATGCGGCTATTAATCCCGATTCTGTTATTACAGTTAGCGTTACAAGAAGTATGCATATACTTGATAATTCTCCTGTAATAAGACTTACTAATGCAAACCTTGAAGTTTACGAAGAAGACAATTTGTTAGGAAGTTTACAGCATTGGAGAGAGGGTGTTTTTAAGGGAAGTTTTTATCCGCAAACAGGAAAAAAATACACAATTAAGGTAAGTAGTCAAGATTTGCCCGATGCCGAAGCCTCCTGTGTAGTACCTTATCCACCAATTTCTTTAGGTATTGATACTCTTTCTATATATGATGAATATAATAATCGTACAATGCAATATACTTACAGATTTAAAGATAAAGCAAATGAACGTAATTATTACCATCTTTTTGCAATGAGACGATACAAATATTACGAATACGATCCAGATTCTTTTTCGATTGATACGATATATCAAAATCAGGATACTGTAATTGTAGATACAACATGGGGAAACGAAATCCCCAAAATGCGATTCGAACCACTCTGGATTAATTCAGACGATATTATTGTAAGTCAAAATTTGTGGTCTGATAACGGAGTTATCTTTACAGACGAACTATTTGATGGACAAAACTATAACCTTAGGCTTAATTCCGATAGTTATTTTCCTGGTGAAGATACTATTACAGTATATTTTTATTTTAAAGAGATTACAGAGGAGCTTTACAAATATTATAACTCACACGAAGAACATATTTATGCAAAAGATGACCCATTTTCTGAACCTGTTATAGTTTATTCTAATGTAGAAGGTGGAGTGGGAATTGTTGGTGCATTTTCGCAAAAGGTTGATTCGCTAAGGTTTTATGCTCCCGATTATTGGGGTGGAAGCAGTTGGGGAGAACCTATATATTATGAATGATGATTGGATTGTTTTATGAGAAACTGATTAAAAGTCAGCTTCTATTACCTCAATATTTTTTGTACTTTTACCCTCAATGAGTAATGAAAATAAAAATAATGCACTTATAATTGGTGCTGGTCCGGCAGGTCTTACAGCAGCCCTTGAATTATTAAGAAAAACCGATACCCATCCAATAATTATAGAAAAATCAACGGATATTGGTGGAATTTCAAAAACCATTAACTATAAAGGTAATAGAATAGATATTGGTGGACACAGATTCTTCTCAAAGTCGGATATAGTGATGCAATGGTGGCAAGATATTTTTCCATTTATCGACAGCCCCGAAAGCCTTGCTAAAAATGAGCCATGGCAAACCGAATCTGATGAGGTTTTTTTGCAACGTGAACGCCTTTCTAGGATTTATTACTTGAGAAAATTTTTCGATTATCCCGTTGCCTTAAATAAAAACACAATTGTAAATCTTGGGTTTTTACGAATTATTAAAATTGGATTAAGCTATTTTAAATATAAGATATTCCCGATAAGACATGAAAAAAATCTCGAAGATTTTTTTATTAATCGTTTTGGTAAAGAATTGTATAGAACTTTCTTTCGTGATTATACCGAAAAAGTGTGGGGAAAGCCATGTACAGAACTTTCTCCAGAATGGGGAGCTCAAAGAATAAAGGGGCTTTCGGTAAGTAAAGTGATATGGCATTATCTTAAAACTTTATTTAAATCTAAGAAAAAGGATATTGCTCAAAAAGATGCTGAAACGAGCTTAATTGCTTGGTTTTTGTATCCTAAATATGGACCTGGTCAGTTTTGGGAGCATGTGGCAGAAATAATAAAGCAAGCAGGAGGAGAAATAATTATGCAGGCTGAGTTCAATAAATTGGAAATACTAGAAAATGGAAAATTCAATGTCGGTTATTGTAATGATAATCAAAAACAGTTTCAAATTAAAGATGTTGATTACGTTTTTAGCACAACTACAATAAATCATTTGGTTTCGTCTATTACAAGTGTTCCTAAACCTGTTTCGGAAATTGCACAAGGTTTGATGCACAGAAATTTTATTACCGTAGGTATATTGGTCAACAAGCTTTTGCTTAAAAATAAAACAGCCATTAAAACCTTAAATAATTTAATACCCGACAATTGGATATATGTTCAGGAAAGTGAAGTAATGATGGGGCGTATTCAAGTTTTTAATAATTGGAGTCCGTTTATGATTTCTGATTCAAATAATGTATGGTTAGGTTTGGAATATTTCTGTAATAGTGATGATGAGTTTTGGCATTATCCCGATGATAGACTAATTGAAATAGCTTCTGAAGAACTTGAACGTATTGATATAATATCACGAAAAGACCTTATTGATGCTACAGTAGTTAGAATGGAACATACTTATCCTGTATATTTTGGCACTTATCAGTATTTTGATAAAGTCCAGAATTACCTCGATAGTATTCCAAACTTATTCCCAATTGGTCGAAATGGTATGCATCGTTACAATAACTCTGACCATAGTATGCTTACTGCAATTACTGCTGTGCAAAATATTATCGAAAACCGTTCGGATAAAAGTAATATTTGGGAGGTAAATACCGAAAAGGAATATCACGAAGAGAAAACTGACTGACTACTTTGCACAGAATGTTTTATGATATTTTCTAAATTTATCCCCAAAAACTTATTAACAGCATTTATAACAGATTACAAATACTAATGGTATAAAATTTTAAGTATGTAAGATTATATTTAAAGATCGAAATATACTGAATGTAGTAAAGAAAAATTTTTAACAAAATACTAAAACATGCATTTATTAACCGTTAATTAACACTAATTTAGAAAAAAAATGCAAGTTGATGCAAATGTGTAAACTATTTTTGTATATTTATAGGCGAAATCAATTATAAATTAAAACACTATTCTTATGAAAACTTCCATTTTATTTTTCTTTTTAAATTGTATGTTCTTGTTTGGTAATGTTTATTCACAAACAGATATTCAAATTCTGGACATTATTGTTAATTCCACTTTTGAAACTGATACTATTACAGAATTCCCGCTTATAACAGAAAACGAACATCTAAGTATCATGTTTAAACTAAACTCGGCCGAAAATGCCGATAAGGTTTATATTTTATTTGGCACAGCGCAGGACACAGGTGATGTGTTAAGCCTAGAAGCCGACATAGTACAAGAAAACAGCACCTACTATGTAGTATTTAACGGAATACAGGAAGAGATAGTCGGTTATACTGCACAATTGTTTATCGAACTCACGCCTGCACAAAAGGACGCATACAACTACATAAGTCTGTATGTCAAAGACAATCAGGCAGAGGGGTCAAACAGATTATATTTTGTTAAATAGTGTCTGTCCATAAAGTCCGATTTCTGCGTTATGCTCATTTTTAATCACAGTCATTTACATCAGTAAACTCCTGATAATTAAAAATTTCGCAAGCCTTGAACTCGAACTTTCTGAATCAGACACTGATATTATGGACAGACTTTAAATAATTTAAAATAAGAGTCATGAAAAATTTAAAATATATTATAATAAGTATCGCATTAGTTTTGGCATCAGTTTTTACTAATGCACAAACAGTTTACAC
>JAQVOJ010000161.1 GCA_028702675.1 Bacteroidales bacterium | reverse complement strand
CTGTTTCTATTGTTGTAATTCCATTTTTAAGGTCTTCTCTTTTGTTTTTTTCGAATACAGTAAAATATTGAAGTAAATCGAGTAAAGTTTCCTTATTTAATTGTCCTTTAATTATTGTTTCGAGTTCAGAATCGAGATGAGAAGCAAGTTTTTTGCCGTCAGTGGTTTTCCAAGACATAAAACGAGTGAAACCGGCAGATAAAGAACCAGACTTAGCCTCTAATCCATCAGAAATAATTAAAAGTGAGTTGTAGGTAAATAGTGAAGGAATTACGGATTTATATGTTTGTAATTGTTTGAATGCAGAGTGTATTGTTGCATTTTCGTCAGAGGCATTTTTTAATTCGATAACTACCAAAGGAATTCCATTGACAAATAGAATAATATCAGGGCGTTTGTTAATTCCTTCTTCGATAATTGTAAACTGATTAGCAACAATATATTCGTTGTTTATAGGATTGTCAAAATCAATAAGCCAAACTAAATCGCCTCTTTTATTTCCATCTTTTTGATAAGACACATTTATTCCCTCTGTGAGCATACGATGAAACAACTCGTTGTTTGCAATGAGGTCGGGAGAATTGATGCGTAAAATTTCTTTAATAGCATCATCCTGAGCATCAGCAGGGATTTTAGGATTTATTCTTTTAATAGCAGTTTTAAGTCTGTTCAAAAGTAAAACCTGTTGATAGTTTTCACGCTCGGGGTTTGTTCCGTCAGGAGCAATTTCAGGAGCATAAATATATTCGTAACCCAAAGCTTTGAGCTGCTCTATCGCAAATTGTTCTATGTGATCTTCAAAGAGTTTGGTCATATATGTTGTAAAATATTTGTTTTCAATTTAAAAATGTTATATATTTGCATTATCTCATTAACCACGTGTTAAAGGAGTTACGAATCCGTTTAATTTATTTAGGCGGATTTTGCTTTTATTTTTATTTCACCACTAATTAGTTTTGGCAATATGGTATCACGTAAATTTGATAAAATATTTAACTGATTTGTATTTAAATTGACTTTTTGAAACAATTCTGATGTGGTTTCATTAAATTCTTCAACTTTATGTACAGGATATTTTGGGAAACCAATTGCTTTTAAGTTTGCCTGATTGATTTTAGGCTGCACAGCACCAGTAATCACATTGGTAATATTTAATTTACTTAGAAAATTCCAAATAAAGAAATTGTTATACGGTTTTTTAGCAGTAATAACATGAGTGTGGTTATTAACCCAAAATTTGCCAGTAGCATATTGCAAAACAGGATAGCCTTCTTCAGTCTGTACAGTACCGTCTTCTCCTAATAAGATGTATTCGCCATCAAAAATATATTCATTAACATAGTCCATTATTTTAGCAGCTCCATAATATGGGTATAAAGTTCCTGATTTCATTTTGTCTCGTTCCATTTTTGATAAAGGGATACGTTTATTGTCATAAATGTTAATGACATCACCTAAGAATCCCTCCTCCCAATCCTCCTCCGCTTCTTCCACAAACCACTGTCTAAATAGAGTTTCTGCCATTTGCTCAAGTGTTTTGTTCTGGCGGTGAAGAAGATCAATTTTATCGTCTAAACTGCTGAGAACTTCGGCAATGGCTTTTTGTGTGGCGAGTGGGGGTAAAGTTATTTCTAATGATGAAATATGATCAAATGTGATTTGAGGAAAAGTTGCAGACCTATCTTCAGCTATCATTTGTAAATAGTCAAGGGTTTCATTAGATGTTAAGAAAAGTCTAAAAAAATTAACATCTATATTTTTATTGCATCTCAAAACCATTAGTTTTGTTGAAACAACATATTTTTGAGCTTCAAAATCAATATAAGCATATCGACCATTGGCAGGTCTAATTTCACTAAATAGGAAATCACCCTTTTGAATTCGTTTTTTTGCTTGACCAGGTAGTTGCGCAGAATTTTCAGGATTTTTATTTAGTACTTTCCCAAAAAGAATATCAGAAGTGTTTAGAAAAATAACTTCTTCACCTGGTTTAAATTTATATGTTTCCGAAATGCTTTCAACAAATTCGCCAAGTCTGCAATCTTTCCACTCACTCATAATAAAATAATATTGTTAAGATTATTAACTATCCTATCATTCAATGCAGCTTCCTCCTTTAATTGTTCCTCAAACTCAGCTTTTAGAGCTGTGAATCTTTCGTTGAAGTTAAAATCATCTTCATCGTCGGGTAAGCCAACATAACGTCCGGGTGTGAGCACATAATCAAGTTCTTTTACTTTCTCTATAAGTGTAGAGCTGCAGAATCCAGCAATGTCCTCATAAACTCCATCAGTATTTCGCCAGTTATGGTATGTTTGAACAATTTGTTGTATGTCTTCGGGAGCAAACTCCTTTGTGCGTCTGTTTATTAAGTGTCCAAGATTTCGGGCATCAATAAATAGTATTTCGTTTTCACGATTACGATATTTACCGTTGGTTCTGTTTTTACGCATAAACCATAAGCAAGCCGGTATTTGTGTGTTAAGAAATAACTTTGCAGGGAGATTAACAACACAGTCAATTAGTCCAGCATCTATCAGGTTTTTGCGAATCTCGAATTCACCACCAGATTTGGTTGTAAGTGAGCCTTTTGATAAAACAAACCCTGCTTGTCCTTGTGGCGACAAATGATAAAGGAAATGTTGAATCCATGCATAGTTAGCGTTACCTGCCGGAGGTGTTCCGTATTGCCAGCGTGCATCTGTTCTTAATAATTCTCCGCTCCAATCATCATCATTAAATGGAGGATTTGCAATTATATAATCTACTTTAATATCCTTATGTTCGTTCTTTAGAAATGAACCTTCGTTGTTCCATTTAACAAGCGAGCTGTCAATACCACGGATGGCAAGATTCATTTTACATAGTCGCCATGTTGTTTGATTGCTTTCCTGTCCGAAGATTGTAATATCATCAACTTTACCCTGATGTTGTACTAAAAACTTCTCTGATTGAACAAACATTCCACCAGAACCACAACATGGGTCCATAACTCTACCGTTATATGGTTCCAACATTTCGACTAATAATTCTACAATGCTACGTGGAGTATAGAATTGTCCTCCCTTTTGTCCTTCGGCAAGTGCAAATTCTCCAAGAAAATATTCAAATACATGTCCGAGAATATCTGATGTGCGTTCTTTATTTTGTCCGAGCGAAATATTAGAAATTAAATCAATTAGACCACCAAGATTATTGATGTCGAGGTTTCCACGGGCAAATACTTTTGGCAGTACGCCTTTAAGCCTTGGGTTTTCTTTTTCGATATCGTCCATTGCAGAGTCCACCATTTTCCCAATTTCAGGATTTTTGGCATTGTCTTGCAGATATGTCCAACGAGCTTTTTCAGGCACAAAGAAAACATTTTCGGCTTTGTATTCATCCTTATCTTCGGGATCGGCACCTGCATAATCACCTTCACCGGCTTGTAACTTAGCATAAAGATTTTCGAAAGAATCGGAAATATATCTAAGAAAAATTAAGCCTAAAACTATATGCTTGTATTCAGCAGCATCAATGTTTTTCCTAAGCTTGTTAGCAGCCGCCCACATCACTTTTTCAATGGGTTCCTGTTTGGTAGTTTTAGCCATATAAATTGCATTAGGTTAAAAAGTATTTACTATTTACATAATGTTTGTAAATATAAAACAATAGAAATAGCTAAGCAAAGAAAAATTGTAATTAGTATTCGAGATACATTTTAATTAAATATTTTTGAAAATCAAACGGGATGCATCACAGGCAATCGTTTAGGCTATTAGAAGAGCAATTAAAGCTGGATTTGTAGTTTAATGCAGTAGCAATAAGCTAACAGCCATTAATGCCATTCCTGCAATTATTCCATAAGTAGATAGGTGGTGTTCTCCATATTTTTCGGCTCCGGGGAGTAATTCATCAAGCGAAATAAAAACCATAATCCCTGCAACG